>CAYRKE010000265.1:0-9994 GCA_964424695.1 uncultured Polyangiaceae bacterium | reverse complement strand
GGTTCATGTGTCGACAATAGCAGAGCTGCGCGGCTCTGTACGGCGATCGCCGACCACCTTGGGGTCGACATCGATCGCTTGCCGGTCGTTGCTTCCGCTCCCGAAGCCATGTAGGAGAAGTCACTTGTCATTGGCACCTGGGCAGTGGCCCTTGGATTGACGACTCACGTCGGAGTCTTTCCCCCGATTGCCGGGGGAAAGGTCGTGAGCACGGTGTTGACGCAGGAAATGGAGAAGCTGTTAGGGGCCACGTTCATCGTCGAAACCGATCCGGCAGTGGCAAGCGCGAACCTGCTGGAGGTCATCGATCGCAAGCGAGCTGCTCTGGGCCTCCAGTAGGCGGTTCGTGTGCGTGCTCTTCCACGACTCCCCGTCGGTCGGTCTCGAGGTTCGGTCGCGATGCATGTGCGTCTGGACTGTGCGCTTGCCGACGCTGATACCCAACCAAAGAAGCTCGCCTCGGATTGTCGAAGCCCGAGCCCTTGTGTTTCGCGATTTCTTCAACCATTCTTCGGCGGAGCGTATGAGGAGCCGGCACAGGCTACGGAACGTGGCTTCGCGGCATCTTCGATTCGCTTTGGTAAACAGCTCCAGATTGAGGTTGCAGCGCCACGCAGGCGAGGCCGGGCGCGAGGAGCGTGCTGGGCGGCGCCGGAAGCGCAGGGGCTATGAGCGGGGGTAGCGCCGCACCGTGCTGCGCGAGAGTGTTCCAGGTTTCGTTCATCAGTGCGAGAGCAGCAGGCGATCCTCCCTCGTAGACAACCGCGGTGATTCGTGCAAGTAGGTGGTGTCTCTTTGGCTCAGAAGGTGCAGCTTGCAGCTCGTCTCACTCCTCGTCATCATCGCCGTGATCCTCGCAGGTAACCTCGGCATCATCACTCGCGACCGCAATCGGCGGCGCGCGCAAGGGCTCCGCACTCCGGATCCAGGAGTGAGCGATATGGCGACTTTCCTGCCGTACTACTTCGCGAAGACCCGGGGTGGATTCAAAGGCGCCGCTCTCGGGACGATCCTGCTCGTCGGCCTCATCGTGCTGGCGCTGGTCGCCAGTGCAACGGTGACTTTGCTGATAGCAATCCTCACGTAGTGCGATCGACGTTACGATCCAGAATGGTCCTCGACCTC
Organism: uncultured Polyangiaceae bacterium; assembly: GCA_964424695.1. Lineage (GTDB taxonomy): Bacteria > Myxococcota_A > Polyangia > Polyangiales > Polyangiaceae > JAEWRL01. Next base: position 8,869 of record CAYRKE010000265.1, on the reverse strand, counting down.
CGTCGCTCACTGACTGATCCGGTCGTGAGGACGAAAACGACGAGGGTTGCATATTGCCATAGAGTCCATAGCCGAGCAGAGTCGGACCGATGGAAAGGCCGATTAGCGCCAACCACCCGTCGAGACGGGTACCTAAGGCAAACAATCGCGTTACCGCGGATGCGGTTTCCAGAACGGTGGGTCCTGGGGCAATCAGCGCCAATTGCGTCAGAGCATTGGTTCCAAAGGCGTATGCGACGATTGTCCAGGCATCGATGCCCAGGTCAGCTCCGGCTCGGCCTACCACGGAGTAGAGCGCATAGAGAGCTCCTGAGCCCAGACCGAGAGACAGCCCAAGCACGTTTCCATTCCACGCACCGAGATTGGTGACACCTCCGGCCAGGGCGCAGCCGAAGAAACACCGCTACTCGATGCCTTGATGCGGACACTGGGACAACCGGTTCTCCTTCGACATCCGGACGATCATGTCGATCGTTTCTTGTGGTAGGCGCGGTTTCAGCAGTCTTTGGAATTTCGAGCAGACTTCGGGACTCGACAGGTTTGGTCTGCCCTCACCCCGAGGGGGGCAGGCCAAACCGTTCGAGAATCGCGCTCGCTGATTTTGAGCAGCAATCCGGCATCCTTCGCGACGCCGCACCCGTGGGCGCGACGTCGGCGGATGCTGTGGCAACTACCTGGCGCCGTGTCGCGGTCGCGCTCGCCCGGTGTGCCTACTGGGCGAGCACGTCGCTCATCCAGGGTACGTCGGGGAAGCCTGAGGCGATCTCCTGTGCCCACTCGTCGTCATTGAGCCGCTCCCAGTCTTCCTTGATGAGCTCACCATAGGCGAACGCTAGCCCTGCATACGCGCGCGGGCCTTCACAGGTATTAGCGGTAACGACCATCAGGCGTGGCATTCCCGTTCCCACGTGGAGAATCCGACCCACGTCGTTGCCTGCCTCGTCTGTTGGCTGCGTGTGCACGTCTGCCACGACCGGGTCGTACTCGAGGCCAGCGTAGTCGTTGAGATAGAGCTTGAGGTACCAACCCGAAAGGTTCGAGTACGTCGTATCCCCGCACATGCTTTCCTCGTCCCAGTTCACGGCCTGGTTGATGAAGTCGAGGAGCTCCTGCGAGTGCGGGGTGCCCGTAACCTGGTTTTCGGCCATTTGCTGCAGATTGGCCGTAGCGGCCTTGAAGTTCGCGGTCCAGGCCTGGGCGGTCGTCTTGAGGTCAGAGGCTGTCGCGGGAAGCTCCTCCATCGTGGCGCTCACCGCATCCGCGAGGGCTCCTAGCCTGGCGTAGAACTCCGGATACGGATCGACGTAGGCATCCGGGAATTCGCAGACTGCACCGGCGGTGTAGGACTGCTTGACGTAGAGAATGGTGTCGCGTCGGAGCTCCGCCCAGGAGCCGAGCTGGGTCGAGAGGATGCGACGCTGCCATCCCACGGTATGCGTCACTCCGGAAAGATCGGTTCCTGCCACAGGGGAAAGGCTCCGCAGAGCACCAAGCCAGCGCGTATACAGGCTCCCTTCCCAGTACGTAGACTCGTGGGCATCCACGAGGACGCGGGTCTTGGCGAGCCCCTGGACGTAGCTCTCGTTCGAGAACTCAGGTTCGAGGAGCGGGAGAGCCGTGTCGTTGCCGAGTGCTGCGAAGGCGGCATCGAGTGGATTCGGCATCATCCGGTGGCCGACGCGGTCGTAGGTCACGTTCACGAAGGTGTGACTGTCCACCGTGTAGCGTTGGCCGAAGAGCCCGAAACCTCGATCGAGCGGCAGGGTTCCGCCGTCGGGCATGTCGTTGATGATGATTCGGCTCGCGATGCGCTGTTTTCCCCAGCCGCCCGACGCAATCTCATCGATGATCTGCTCATCGGTGAGGCTTGCCGACTCCTCGAGTGACGCAACCCCGAGCGCCGCCATCAGACCCGTCATGTCCGCTGGAGTCATGTTGTCATGCTCCCCGGCGAAAGCCCCGATCGCGGCATCGATCGCCTCCCACAGGGCATACTCGGGCTCTCCCATCAGTGCCCGCAGTGCCACCGCTGCATCGAACTGGCGGCGATAGAAGAGCTGCTCCCCCGAGCTCTGAGTCTCGATGAGGCGCAGATCCACTCGACCGAGCCACATCATGGCCTTGAAGTACCGACCCAACTCCTCCGAATCCGTGTAGTGGCCGCGAGGTTCGAATTGCGAGAAGTCCTCGTCGCGCGAGACGCCAAAGAGCTTGACGTCCTTGTGCCCAGAAGCCCGAGTGGCGAGGGCGTACAGCTCGGTGACAGCATCGGAGTTGGCGGCGACAGTCGTCGAGAGCTGTCGGCCGCGGAGCAAGCTGGCCGCCATCGTCAGATAGACATCGACGTCGCTGGTGAGCTGGGGGTCATCGAAGGCTCCAGGGATCCTGGCACGCATCCCGTCGAGGAGCTCCGTGAGCTCACCGATCAGCGCCGTCTCCTCGGTTCCCTTGAGCAGGGCGTCGAAGGAGCGATGCACCGCCTCGAGGATCGAATCGGCCGAGACGTACACGGGGAGATCCGCGGCGTAGATCGATTTGTAGCCATAAGCGAAGGATGGGAACTTCTGCTCCTTGGAGATCACGACCCCATTGGTGGCGAGGGTCTCAAGCTCGCCGTCACTCAGGGAGAGCGGTGACGCCTGAAGTAGGTTCATCCCGGCGGCGGTCGTCGGATCGTAGTCGAGGGTCGCGGTGGCCAGCCCGACATAGGCCTCCTCGAGCGAATCCCCATCCATCGAAGCGGCGGCCTCCAGGCTCTGCTGCAGGGTAGCAGGGACCTCATCCGTCGCGGTGACGAGTTGCGATGGCCCCTCTGGTTGGCTCGTGACTGGGCCACTTGTGTCAGAGTCTGTGCCGCACGCGGCACAGAACACGAGGGGGATCAGGCCGAGAGAGCAGCGAACAGGTTGGTTCGCTCGGAGCTGGGTCGGGTTCGACGTCATACAGGGTCCTGTACAGCAATTATCGTGCCATCGAGAACGAGCTCTGAATCGCCCAGGCATTGTCCAGCGCCCGGTAACGGGGCTCGACCGCAGGCCCAGCGAATGGTCGATGTCGCGATCTACGGGCCGAGCGTGGTGCGTCGCACGGACGATTTCAGGTGTCGCAGGGGCTAGCTGGCTGCATCGAACGTCCAGGGGTCTCCCGGATCGCGCTGGGTCCCTCCTATTCGACCGGTAGCGGCTGCCCAACGGATCCCTCAACCCCGTACGGGGTGGGTGACCGCGCTTCCGGGGTTGCGCCACACTCCACCTCCTGACTCGGGTCAGGAAGCTGTGCCAACAGAAGAGGGGGGCGAGACTCAGCTGTACAGTCTCGGTGGCAACAGAGACCACGTCTTGCCGTGCCGCAGCGCAGGCAGGTCGCGGCTCTGTGGAATGAAGCCACCTCCCAGGTCTTCCGGATCGACACCGCCGAGTCTTGGCGCCCCCCTTCGCGCCGAAGCCGTCAAACCCTTCCGTTCCCCCGCTCACCTCGACAGAACTCCGCTACGTGTCGAACGGCAATCGGAGCTGTTCGAGGTAGGGGTGCCCCCCAGCTCTGAGCGCACTCGATGACACTGGGTGCTACAACGTTCCAGACTCGGGAGCGATGACGATAGAATTCGAGGAAGCCACTTGTGACCAGATCTCGATGGAACTGCCGACCATTCTCGTCTGCGGAAGGAACGACATCTAGCGCCCGTCGATGGGCGTCCAGGACCGCACGCGGTCGCGACTGGAGCACCGATCAGGTTGCCGACAGCGAGCGGAGCTGCGCTGTCGTGGACGCGGCCTCGCCATAGCGAGCATGTCCCGGCTGCTACCGCGTTGCGTCAGTTGGCGCTGGATACGGGCGGGCACGGTTCGGAGCACGAGACGCGGCATCGTAGACGTCCACGACTCCCGCCCCGGTCACTCGGAGAACGAGTCGCCACGGAGGAGCGTCGAGAATGCACGCACAATGTCGCTTCCTTGTGACTGCAACAGAGTGCCGAGTGTCGCTGATTGGAGGATCGCTATAGGTGGAAAAGCGAGCCCATTCGCATGCACCAGGGAAGGCGCAGTGGCCCGAATGCGTAGTCACCCCTGGGTATTCTGCAAACTCGCCGGGATCCTGCCACAAGACTTCGTTATAATTCACATTTCCGGTAGACTCTGGTTTGACAATCGACCTTCGGGGCGCTTTCATTGTCCAGTCGTCGGCCTGGATTGGGGGCTGCTCGTCCTTTGCCTGTAGAGCTTGGAGGAAACATGTCGCGAGTGTTCAGCACCAGGTATCGTGCGCGGTGTGGCGCCATAACCGTATCAGTCCTGCTGGCAGGGGGATGCGGGGACCCGAAGAGCTCCTCTCACGACGGTGCCCGCGAAGACGCGGGCCAGGCTGGCAACGCGAGCGCAGCAGGCGGGGAACGGGCGGCCAACAGTGGCGGCCAGACCGGCGGCGGGGACGATCAGACCCTGACGGGTGGCAGCGAGTCGAGACTCGAGGGCGGCTCAGCGGGCACTGGCGAGACTAGCCCGAGCTCCCCAGGCAGTGAGTTGGACAACGGGGGGACGGACGCTACACAGCCCGGTGCGTCCGGAAGCGGGGGCTCGGACCATCCTCCCTCGTCAACCGGGGGGAACTCGATCGGCGGGACGGGCACGGGTGGAGCATCGACCGGTGGCGCCGCGACTGGTGGAGCGTCGAGCGGCGGCTCGGGCACGGAAGCCGGAGGCACGCAAGAGGTTCCTGATCCCTGGGTCGTCACCGAGCCCGTCACGAAGCTCGACCTGCTGCTTGTGCTCGACAACTCGCAGTCGTTGAACGACAAGCAGCAGCTGCTCGTGGAGGCGCTGCCTCGCCTGATTGGGAACCTGATCAATCCGCCGTGTGTTGCCGATGGTCAGGTCGTCGCCGAACCGGCGACCCCCGAGGATGCGTGTCCCACCGGAGAGCGGCGAACGACCCCAATCTCGGATCTGCATCTGGGCATCATCACCTCGAGCCTCGGTGCCGCGGGGAATGGCTTCTGCTCCCAGGCTGGTTCTTCTGACTCGAGCTACAGCGCCGAGATGGAGGACATGGCACACCTGCTCGGCAGCGTGCGCAGTGGCCTTCGGAGCTACCAGAACCTGGGATTCCTTGCCTGGGACAACCGACCGGAGGCGGCGCGCGACCCGAACGCTACGAATGACGTCGGCACCCTCACTACCGACTTCGCCAATATGGTCTCGGCCACCGGCACGAGAGGCTGCGGACTTGAGGCTCCACTCGAAGCTTGGTATCGGTTCCTCATCGACCCGGCCCCATACGCCGCTATCCAGGTCGACCCGACCACGCATATCAGTACCAAGGTAGGTGTCGACGAGACTGTTCTGGCCCAGCGTGCAGCCTTCTTGCGCGAGGACTCTGCCGTAGCCATCGTCATGCTCAACGACGAAAACGACTGCTCGATTCGAGCCCAAGGGCTCGGGAACCTGGTTTCGACCTTCTTCCTGGACGAGCGGTCATTCCAGATGCCCCGAGGCACGACGGTCTGCGAAGACGCCCCCAACGACCCATGCTGCATCTCCTGCGCGACGGCGAGCTGGCCCGGCGCCTGCGCCCCGCAACAGGAACTCTGCCCGGAAGGATCCGTGGTGACCGCGGGTCAGGATATGGCCAATCTCCGCTGCTTCGACCAAAAACGGCGCTTCGGTATGGATCTGCTCGAGCCCACTTCGCGCTACGTCGTCGGGCTCAGGAGCCCGACGATTTGTCCTGACTCGAACTACCCCGACGCCGACTGCAAGTGCACGCGCGCGACCGAACTCGGTCTCGACTGCACGCCAGGAACGCCAGTGACGAACCCGCTCTACGCGAACCCACGACTGCGTGCGCCTTCGACTGTGGTGCTTCTCGGGATCGTCGGCGTGCCCTGGCAGGACGTCGTCTCACCAGAGAGCCTCGCGGACGAGAGCTCGGTAAGTCTGCTGACTCCCGCCGAGCTCCGTTCGACCGTTCCGGGGCAGAGCTACTCCTACTGGGACATGATCGTCGGCAGCCCGAAGGACTACGTGCGCCCCCAAGACCCACTAATGGTCGAAAGCGTCGAGCCGCGAGAGGGCACCCATCCCATCACCGGCGAGGCGCTTGCGGCGCCAGAGGCAGCGAGCCCGCTCTCGAATCCCATCAATGGGCACGAATGGAATACGCAGGAACGCGACCTCCAGTTCGCATGCATTCACCCGCTTCCAGAGCCGGTCGACTGCCTCAACGCCGACGAGAGCGTGAGGTGCGATTGTCAGCCACTGCTCACCCTTGAAGAGGGGGTGGATCCGGTGGAGGAAGTACTCGTCGAACTGAGACCCACCTGTCAAAGCGACGATGGGGTGTATAGCAATGTCCAGTACCGCGGGAAAGCCTACCCGAGCCTGCGGCAGCTCGAGGTCCTCAAGGACTACGGGGACAACTCGATCGTGAGCTCCGTGTGCCCCAAGAGTCTCGACGTCTCTAGCTCGAGCTATGGGTACCTGCCCGCCGTGGATGCCCTCGCCGCACGCCTCGGTTCCCTCATGAACCGCTGAGCAGTCAGCGAATCTCAGTTGGTGGGCGCCGGGCCCGCTTGCTCGCATGCTGGTGCCAGTCAAACCGTAGCTGTGCTGGCTCTCTCATCCTCTCTTTCCTGTCGGTTTGCGCCGGCTCACGAGCCAGCACAGGTGAGGGTCGTCAAGGACAATCGAACTGACAAGACCGGACCGGAGCGAAGTAGACCGCCGGGGCAGCGCCGAAGATGAACCCGCCAGGCTTGGCAGACGTGCACCCGCGCTTCACAAACCTCTCGCATTCGGCGTCAAGAACGCAGACCTGACATCGCTTCGGCGCCACCAGGGAGGCTAGGCTGCCGGCTTCAGGGTGGGTCGTCCTCCTCGATTGCACAAAACGGGTCGGGCAGACACGCGCCCCCGTCGCCGAGTGGACCATCGTTCCGCGTCGTGGGTCCGCTCGCGCCCTGCTCGTTGGCCCAGTAACGACGTGTCTCCGTCCTCGCTCATTGTATGCACATCGGGTTGTGGACACCTGAGTCACCCAGGCTTTTGCACACGGGCGGCGCTCCATTTGGACCCACACCATAAAGTCGTGCTGCCGAGGACCCGTTAGCTTCCCAGGAGGCGGTAGGTTGAACCGCTCGAGTTGCAAGGAGACCAGCGACACGCGAATGGACAAGCTCTTGGGACACCGTTCCTTCGTGCAGAGACCGTCGCGCTTTGCCTGGATCCTCCAATTTCGGCCGACTGGGACGAACCGCCATTTTCGGAGCCGAGGAAACCTGCGGGTAGTCCCCTATCGGCACCTTCAACCCATCAGAGGAGAGCAGCACACATGAGCCTTGTTTCTGGCGTGGGATTCAGCAATCACAGAAACCCAGATAGAGCGGGACGCGCAGCCGTCGAACAGGCCAAGGAGAGGGCCGGTACGGACAGCCCGGACTTCGTCTTCCTCTTTGGAGGTGTCGGATATAACCAGGAGATGCTGCTTCGTGCCGTAAGGGAAGCGGCAGGGAAGGCGCCCGTGAGTGGGTGCTCGGTAGAGGGAGTCATTGTCCCGGGAGCGGTTCACGAGACCAACTTTGCCGTCGTTGCCTGTCTGATTAAGTCCGACGAGATTCGGTTGCGGAATGCCATGGCCACCGGCATGTCCAAGGACGCCGAAGGAGTCGGCAGACAAGTGGGGGATGCCTTGGGCCTTGGTCGCGCCGCCGACGCACTAGCGCTCGTGACCCTTGCGGACGGGCTCACCCTCAACTTTGACGCCATGCTGCGCGGGTTGATGCATGATTGTCCCTCGCTCAATCACATCCCGATGGTGGGGGGGACGGCCAGCGATGACTGGAACTTCCACCAGACCTTCCAGTACTACGATGACCAAGTCGTGAGCGATGGCGTCGTGGGAACCCTCATATCCGGGCAGGGCCAGTTCGTGGCAGCAACACGTCATGGATGCGTGCCCATCGGAGATGAGCTCACCATCACCAAGAGTCACAGCAACCGCATCGTCGAGATCGATGGACGGCGCGCTCTGGATGTCATCGACGAATACCTCACCGTCGAGGAGCGCGGCCGGGACTGGAAGAAGACCAACGTCTACCTGGCTCTGGGAATCAAGGCACCGGAGTTCATGAAGCACTACGACGATTATCTGATTCGCTTCATGCCGATGCGTGATGAAGAGGGAGGCGGCGTCTACGTTCCGACCGAGCTCGAGCCCGGGACCAAGTTCTTCATGACGCGGCGCGACCACGACAAGATCGCCAGCGGGAACGCCCGCCTCGCAGAGGAGCTCAAGGCGAAGCTGGGCGGTCGAGCCCCGAGGCTCCTGCTCCAGATTGAATGCATTGGACGAGGCCAGGTCATCTTCGAGGACACCGAGAAGCAGACACTGCTTCGGGGCATGCAAGACGCAATAGCCCCCGGAGATCACAGATGGTTCGGAGGCTACACCTATGGGGAGTTCGCGCCGGTCGGTGGTGTCAACTCCTTCCACAACTATAGCCTGGTCGTGTCCGCCATTGCCTGAGCGCCATTCTTCCGCTTCTCCATACCCTCCGCCGCTTCACGGCTGCGGAGGGCACTTTCCATTGGGCGCAGGCAGTGCATCAGTCCCCGCCCATCCACGTTCCGGCCCACGAGAATCGTGTGAGGTTTGAGGCATCGGTCATGGCCAAGAGTGTGTCGCCCCCCCATTCGAGTCGCCCCACTCCACCCCAGGCGTCCGATCTCGAGCGGAGGTTGTCGATGCTTGAGGCGGAGAACCAACGCCTGAGTCAGCAGATCAAGCGACTCATGGCGGCTGAGAACAAGCTGTACACGCTTCAAGGCAATCTCAGCGCGCAGCAGCGCGTCTATGTTCGCCTCGCCGAGCTTGC
>CAYRKE010000264.1:0-10038 GCA_964424695.1 uncultured Polyangiaceae bacterium | reverse complement strand
AGGGTCACGTCGGGTAGCTCGATCCACATCAGGCGGGGCAGCACCTTCGAGGGGAACCTCAACCTGACCAACACCAGTGTCATGACCTACGGGTGTGGGCCACGGGTCATCGTGAATGGCTCGGTCACCGTCAACAAGAGCACGGTCGAAGGGCTACATGTGATGCCCGCATCCGGTACTGCCATCAACGTGCAGTCCGGTAGCAGCGTGCGCGATTGTGAGGCAGACGGAAGTGTGTGCACCTCCTCGGCCATGGGGATCATGGTGATGGGTGAGGATAGGCTTGCGCTGATGGGTCTCGGAAGGCGATCCGTGGCCCGGCCTCTGCGGCGCCCGCGCCGCGAAGGGTGAGGGAAACCCCGGCAATTGGATCGGGGCGCGCCAGGATCTGGAACAAGCGCGCCAGTGGGCGGCAAGTTCGGAGCTGCTCGCTGCTATCGTCTTCAATCTCGGCTCGCTCGAGGAACGTGCTGGCAATCTCGGGGAGCCAAGGCGCTTCGCGAGCAGTCGGAATCGATCCGTCGCAGCACGCGCCTCGCCAAGAGCGGCAGGGTGGTCTGCCCCGTGCAAGTCAATCGGTCTCTCCCTGCGGGGGTGGTCCTCCCGTCTTGGAAGGCGTTCGATGAGGGAGCAGTTCGTCGTGGCGTCAGCGCTCGCTGACCGGGCCGTACGGATTTTTTCTGGGTACTGGGGAGAAGTTTCGCCTCCCTCATGAGGGGGCCGAATAACGCGCATGCGTGGGCTGTGCATCGAGGCGACGCACGTCAATTCGTGCTAGGAGAAATGGACTTCAGTTCAAATGCGAGACGCAAGCACTGCAGGCGTGTTGGCTCCAGCGCTGCCCGCAATCTGGAGGTGGAAGACCATGGAACGGCGCAAAAATCATGTCTTGGTGGGCGCTTCGTTGTGCGTTGGGCTGGAGTGCGCGGCGGCTGCCGCGGGGGCAGCGTCCCTTCAGCAGGTGGACCAGAGTGAGTGGTGGGGAAATGCCAGCGGCCTACCCAGCTACGTCAACATGTACCTCTACGTGCCGGATCAGCGGGCGGCCCGTCCTCCCATCGTGGTGGCACCTCATCACTGTCAGGGAACGGGTTCGGGGACCTTCAGCGAAATGTCAGGCCTCGTATCCCGGGCCGATCAAGACGGTTTCGTCATGATCTTTCCGGAAGCCACCGGCCAGAACTGCTGGGACGCCGGTTCTGATCGATCCCTCCAGCACGACGGAAAGGGGGATACCCACGCGATCGCCCAGATGGTTCGGTACGTTGTGTCGACCTACGAAGGCAATGCAGCCCGCGTCTACTCGGTCGGAGGCTCGTCGGGCGGCATCATGACCGAAGCGCTGCTGGGGGTCTACCCGGACGTGTTCATGGCGGGCATTTCCTTGATGGGCGTTCCTTGTGGCTGCTGGGCGGAGGGGTACAACGATGTCGTTGGGAAGCCCTCCGATGGAACAGGCCAGTGGAGTGGCCCATGCTCTGGGGGCAACGTCACTCATTCCCCTCAGGAGTGGGGAGATCTCGTGCGCTCCTACTTTCCAGGGTACACGGGGCATCGCCCGCGCCTCCAGCACTGGCACGGCACTGACGATACGGTCCTCGATTACGCAAACGTCGCCGAAGATATCAAGGAGTGGACCAACGTTCTGGGGTTGAGCGACTCCCCAACCGGGACCGACACTCCATCGAGTGGAACGACGCGGCAGTATTGGACCAGCCCTGCCTGCGACTTCACGGTCTACGAGGTCTTCTCGATGTCCGGCGTCGCGCACTCCGTGCCTTTCGATGCGGGGGCGGTGGCGTCCTACTTCGGTCTCGATGATGTCGATGGCGAGGATCCGGAAACCGTGGCCTGCCCGGGCGCAGTTCCCGGTGGCAGCGGCTCGGGAGGCGAGGGAGGAGCGGGCCAAGCGGGCGGTCCTGGCGATTCCGGCGGTGCTTCGGCGGTTGGGGGCGGCTCTGTCGGAGCAGCGGGCGACGCGGACGGAGGAGCGGAATCCGTCACCGGCGGGAGCGGGCCCGCGATGGGGGGGGCGACGAGTGCTGGCGGCTCCGAAGTGACAGGGGGCAGCCACGAAGTCGCCACGGGAGGCAGCTCCGCAACGGGTGGAACCGTGACGACGGGGGGCGGTACGGATGGGACGGGCGGGCTTCGGGCAACCGGTGGCGGGGTGGCGACGGGCGGCTCCATTCTCAGCACGGGAGGCATCGAGGCCAGCGCTTCCGGCGGTGCGGGGGTGACTGGCGGCGCATCGGCGACATCGGGTGGGGTGGGTGTCACCGGCGGTACCAGTCAGGGGCCAGCCGCAACTGGAGGCTTCGGTGTCGGCACGGGGGGCCTGGGGAATTCGACACCTGCCTCGGGAGGCACGCACTCGGGTGGGGCAACGGAGCCTGGGGCTGTCGTGGGCCTCGGCGGCGCGGCATCGAGTCCGGGATCGAGTGCGACCTCCGACGAGGGATCCGACGGATGCGGGTGCGTCCTGCCGGGGCGCGCGCCGGGCCAGCGTACGCTCGCGACGGTGTCCTGGATCGCGCTGGCGATGTTGTTCGTTCGTCGGCAGCGGCGCCGCACCAGAACCTTCAGGCTTTGAAGTCGAGGGCGACGATGTCGTCGCTCGCCGCTCTGAGATCCTTGGCGAGCGCGGCGTGGATCGGGTGGATCTGATACGCAGTCAGAGCCTCGGGAGAATCGAGGGTCACGACGAGGCCATGGGTGAAGCCGCGAGCTCGGTCGGTGAAGTTCCGTCCCACACGGAGGCGCCGAATGCCGGGCACTTGGTTTTCCAGTGCCGCCAAGCGCTCGAGGAGCGAACCCAGCTCGCTTTCAGGCAGATCGTTGCGAAACTTGAACCAGACGATGTGCTCCACCATGACGACCGGTGCCGTAGCATGTTTTGCCGGTGGCGCCCTCTGGTATGGATTCTCCGGTTCGTCTCAGGCGGATTCTCGGCACTTGAAGCCGGTCTTCTCGCGTGACCCGGGCGGTGAGCACCCGGAACCCTGCGGTCGCACGCCGCTTCGGCGAGTGCATCTACCAGCCAACCGCGGCTTCGCCGACCATCCTCGCATACAGAAATTCCTTCGCAGCTTCTGCCGCCAGCGTCGCCTCGTCGACGAACCCGAGCTTCAGGAGTCCGTCTCGGGTCAAAGCCCGGCCGAGCTCGAGCTCGCTTCCGATCGCACTCAGATACCAGTCGAGTAGGTAGGTGCGGGGTAGCCCCGTGTCTTCGAGGGTGGGCTCATCGAGACCCTGCGAGTCGAGCACCCGCCGTTTCTCCCGTGAGCGCCTTGCGAGCTGATCGTAGAGGCCAGCTTCGCGAGCTGCTTCTACCACGTACTCGTCCAGCTCGCGAACGAACCGCTCACGCCAATCGGCACTGCCGAGCGCGGCCGCGAGCGCTCGAGCATATGCCTCGGCCAAGAGTGCCCGGCCCCGCCCGCCCGTGCGCCGTGCTTCGGCTGCGATGCGGCTCGGGGGCTCGCGGTCATCTACGGTACCGAGCCGAGGGCGCCCGTGAGCCCAGGCCCGAAGCTGCGTCCATGGCTCTGAGTTGGCGACCTCGAACCGTGGGGCGGGTGGGGGCTCACCCGCGTCTCTGCAGACGCGCATGGCCCGGAGCATTTCCAGCGCGTCTTCCCGCTTCAGGTCGACCCGGTTCGACACGACGAAATCGCGGAGCGCGCTAAGTTCGGGGAGCGGTCCGAGCTCTGCGCGCGCCTTGTGCAGCAGGTGCGGGTAGGTGCGCTCGGAGTAAAACGTCTCTTTGGCGAGTCTTTCGAGGTGGACCCTGAGCGCTCCGTCGATGACACGCTGCTTCTCGGCGCGCTCGAGCGTCGCGCGAATGTTCACGAGCGCCTCCGAGCACGGCCGGTAGCGCGCATCGCCGTCGCCATGGGCGATCGCCACTTCGTCGTCGTCCTCGAGGACGCCCGCACGAAACGCTTCGAAGACCCGTCCGATACCGCGCATTCCGAAGCGATGGAGCTCTGCGGCGCGGAGCGCGCCCATGCTCGAAGCCCCGAAGACGTGGATGGGCCGCGAGAGTGCCCACAGGATCTCCTTGTGCCAAAGCGCTGGAACTCGCTCGAAGAAGCCGTCCACCACCCCAATCGCGAACGGCCCCTCGAGACTCGCGCGATAGACGTCTCCCATGGCGGCGGGCGGCAGGAACTCGGCGTCGAGCACCCCGCGGGCAGACTCGACGTCCAGGCTGGGGCCCAGAAATACGTAGATCCTCCTCATCGTGGGTGCTCCTCGGTGATCACTTCTGTCTCGCCGTCGCGTCGCTTCCTCGACCGATCCGAGCTCGACCGCCGGTTCCGTGGCATGACCACCCCGCTGGCGCGAAGCGCTCTGAGTCCACCCCGACCACCGCTCACGCCGTGGTACGGTTCGAGCGAGGGGGCGACGATGCGAAACACGGGGATGTCCAAGCCCGGCTTGGACAAGTCCACCGCGATGACCTGTTCGATGCCAGCGCCGCGCAGCGAGCGCAGCAGAATCGCTAGATCCTCCTCAAGCGAACTCGTCTCGTAGCTCGGAGCCTCGCCGAAGGAGCGCACGGCGCTTTTGAGAATCTCGAGCCGCGAGTGTTCGATGAAGGCCGCGTCGTGCCCCGCCGCGTAGAGTTCGGGGAGGTTATCGTCTCGGCTTCCGGTAATGAGCGTGAGCCGTGCCTGGGCGGCTTCGGTCAGTGCCCTGGCCAAGGCGGCTTCTCGGACCAGGTGGCAGCCAAAGCCTTCGACCGGGGCGAGGGGGCGGACAGGCGACGGATCGCGGTCGACGATCACGCAACGAAAGGCGGCCACCCGGATGTCGGTCGTCATATCCCAGACCGCGACGGCGACGCCGGCGTCCTCGTAGAGGCGAAGGAGGTGGCGGCAATCCGCGTCGCCCACGCTACCTAGATCCACGCGGCGGACTGCTTGCTCGTTGGCGGGGCGACTCAAGTGCAGGGTCGCCGCGTCACGCTCGATGACCTCACAGATTCCGTGCACCATGGCCTCGAGCGGATGGTTCCCTGACGCAAGCCCGTTCGAACTCAGAATGAAGCAGCCGGTCCCGCTTGGGAATGGGACTGTCAGATTGATGTGCACGGCCTCGTATGGGAGCCACATCCTCTGCCCGCTCAGGAGCTCCGTTCCCTCCACCCAGAGGAGCTGCCGGTTGGGTGTGAACGCGCTCGGACTCACGCGCGGAAGGCGCGCCACGTCTGCGAGCTGGTGCGAGAACCGAAGCTCGTTCCAGGAAGCGAGCCTGAGGGGCAATTCGACGCGTTCGGCGTGGTAGAGCTCGATGGCCTCCATGACGCCGGAAGCCCGTGCGGCATCGAGCGTGAGCCCTTTGCCCTGAGATACCGCCAGGGAGCGCGCGTTGGGGCGGGCGACGGTCACGACCGGGATGCCTACGCAATCCAGACCAGTCACGTTGGCCACGCGCGTGATGCCCAGAGGCTCGAGCAGCCTTTTCGCGCGTGCGAAGGTGTCACTCGCCGCGACGATGCGATGGCCGCCGGTCGTCAGCTTGCGCGTCATCGGCGCAGGCATCAAGACCGGCGGCGAGGCCTGGCGTCGTTGCTCGATGTCAGTCAACATGTTGCGACGAGCGCCAATGCACTTGGGGAAGGATGCCTGCCCCCTTGAGAACTGACCTGAGGTTGACGACCGTGCAGCAGCAGCCAACCGCGAGGGCGAGGTTCTTGTTGACGAAGGCGAGGTACGAACCAAACGCTTCGAGCTGGTTGACGATGCCGGTGGTGCCTGCGTCGTCCTTCATTCGGAATTTCTCCTGTTGCCAATCGTCCTTCAGTAGCTTGTAGATCGCGCCGTCGTCGCTCACGATGACGAGCGTTCGATCGGGGTCTGCCTCGGTTGGCTGTGCCTTTGCGCCACGCGACCCAGCGCTAGTCTGCGGCGTGCTGATTGCTTCAGTCATTCTTCTGCCTCCTTGCTTCGCGATAGGACTTCCCGTGCATACTCCCGCACCGTACCGAGCCGCCCGGGGAGCAGTTCGAGTTGATTCTTGACGGCCACGACGTGGCCCCGAGCGACTCCGAGCATCAAGCTGGCAAAGGCCTCTTCTCTGGCATTGCCGGCCTGCCCTCGCTGCGCTTCCAGTGCTGCCTCGGGAACGACATCGAAGGCGGGTCTAGGCGCGCCGAGATCCTCGAATATGGCGACGACATCGCGTTGGCTCAGCGTATCGGGGCCACCCAGCGAGACAGTGGTGCTGACCGAATCACTGCGCCCACACGACCAAACGGCGAAGCGCGCGACGTCGCGGTACGAAATCCACGACACCCGGCTGGTGCCATCACCCAGGAGGCGCACACGACCGCCCAGGATGTCGAAGCCGAGCATTGGGCTGAGCCAGACCTCGGAGAAGAAGCTGGGCCGCAGCACGGTGTAGGATAGCCCGCTGCTCCCAAGTGCAGATTCGACCCTGCGTTTGGCCCGCTGCAGGGCGAAGTCGACGCTCTCGATGGGAGCAAACGAGACGAAGACGAATCGATCGACCCCGGCCCGCTGGGCTGCTTCGACGAGGTCGAGCTGTCCTCTCTCATCCACGCTTTCGATGGAATCTCCGCCTTGGTTGGAGAGCATGGCACTGGCTGTGGACACCACCGCGCGAGCTCCCCGACAAGCGCGGTCGAGTGAAGCGGGATCCTTGAGGTCACCCTCGATGAGCTCGACGCCCCCGAGGCCCTCGAGCGCGCGGCGCTTTTCAGGAGCTGCCGTCGCTCGTATCAGCGCCCTCAGCTCCTGACAGGAAGGGCGAAGCAGCCGCGCAATTTCGAAGCCGAGGAACCCCGTGGCTCCCACGACGAGTACTGGCGATTCGTGTGACATTCGGTGGATGACTCCTCGTGTCTTGGTCGTTGGTCGACTATCCCTCGGGCGCTCTTCTTCAGCGCTGACCAACCTTCTCTTCCGTCGATGGGCAAGCGTGCGCAGTCGTGGTCACGACGCTCGTCGGCGGAACCGTCGTTGGGCGGTCACTGATGTCAGTCGGGCCACCGCCCCTCGCTTGACTGGAGCTGCTCGTCTCGAGCGACCTCCACGTGCGCTGGATGTGGCGGATCTGCATGTACTCCGGCGGCAGGTAGGACTCCAAGGGCTCGTAGAGCCAGCTGACCTGGCCTCCGTCGAACGCGTCGAGGACGGGGCTGCCGGCGCCGACGACGCGCTCGACGATGTCTCTCGGCGGCACGAGTATCTCGCTCAAGCGTGCTCGTCGCTCGTCATCCGCTTGCCAGAACTCGACCACCGTATTGAGCTGGCCGGTCACGGTCTGGAAGAAGCCCATCGATCTCGGGCCTCGGCCGAGCTCGAGCGTCGGGATCAGCGCGCCAAGGCTGAACAGGTAGGCGCCGAGCTCCTTGGTGGCCAGTTGACGGGTCAGCCTGAAGAGCTTGAGCCTTGGTTCCGCTTCGAGCTCCGGCAAGTCGCTCAGCCACGGCACGCGGAAGGTGAAGTTCTGGGTTTCGCGGACCACCAGAGCGTCCAAGGCACGGTACTCGTCGTCGTCTGCGCAGAGCATCATGATGCGCGCGAGATCGAGATCCTTTGCGCTTCCGATGCGCCAGACGTGGACGTAGCGGCAATGGTCTCCCTCTGCGGGATTCTGGGACGCGCGAGAGTCCTGACTTCGGACGTCGTGCCCCACGCGTTCCTTGTGGTACCGGCACAGCGTCGGCTCCGTCCCTTTGAGCGCGAGGACGAGCGTCTTCGTCGACTTCGGGTCGATGCGATCGAACCCGCCCCGTTGCCAGGGGTCGTCGCTATGTGGTTTCATGAACGCTTCCATGCGCTTTTCGAACTCGACGCAGTCTTGGTTGCGAACGAGCAGATCGACCTGCAAAAAATACTCGGACATCGGTGGTCTCCTTGCGAATTGCTTCCAGTGTGATCAAAGCAAACGAAGGTGTTGCGAAGCCTGTTCGAACTCACGGCGCGCGCACCGAGCGTCGTTTCTTTCCCAGGCGCTGCAGCCGCGTGAGAGTGCGTCGGTGGCAGCCCCCGAGAGCACCCACTGGGTCGGGCTGAGCAGCGCTTGCGCGTAGCGAGCGGCGGGCTCGAGCCGAGCGCCTTCGAGCTCGAGCCTGAAGAGCGGCACTAGAGCCAGGAATTGGAAGGGAAAGACCAGGTTGAGCGACGCCCAGAGGGCCAAGGCGTCGCTGGCGAGCCGTCGTGCCGCGTCTGGCGCATTCTGGCGATAGTGGACCCAAGCCTGATTGGCGTAGGCTGCCGCGACGTACTCCTTCAGGCCCGCAGACTGCGCGACGCGCAGCGCCTCCTCTGCTCGACTTCGAGTCCGCTCGATGTCCCCTTCCAGCCGCGCGTTGACGGTCAGGTACGTCCAGCAGCGGGTTAGCAGGCTCGCGTCACCTGCTTCCTCGGCGAGCTCGCGCGCCCGCTGGAGCTCGGGCTCGACCGCGGCTCCCGAGCCGTTCAGCAGCAGCGCGAAGGCGAGGAGGAACTGGGACATCGGGAGCT
Organism: uncultured Polyangiaceae bacterium; assembly: GCA_964424695.1. GTDB lineage: Bacteria > Myxococcota_A > Polyangia > Polyangiales > Polyangiaceae > JAEWRL01. Next base: position 1,540 of record CAYRKE010000264.1, on the reverse strand, counting down.
CGACCTGGGCAATAGGGTCCCTGGCCGCAGACACGGCCGCGCGTGCGTGGCGGAGCATCTCCTCGTCGATGACGAAGCGGTGGCGACGGAGCCCAGCGAGCAGGAGCACCTGGTAGAAACGAGCGTGCTGGACGCTCGAGCCGAAGTCGCTCACCAGCGGTTCGAGCCTGCCTACCAACCGGTCCATCTCTTCGACTCGCGCAAGCCAGTAGAGGACCCAGAGCTCCTGGAGCTGCGCCTGGAGCCACTCGTGTCGCAGGTCTGGATGCGCGCTCGATGGCGATTCTCCACCGGAAGTCTCGCGGGCGCTCGCGTAGAAGTGGAGCGCCTCCTCGTGCCGATGCTCCATCTCCCAGGTCTTCCCGAGCTTGAGGAGGATGCGGGCGCGTTGGACGTTGGAGACAGGGCTTGCGGAGGTGCTTTCAGCTCCGGAAGGCGCAGGGGACGTGAGCCGCGATGGGGCGTTGCGTTGCAGCACCGTTTCGTAGGCGAGCCGCGCCTGCTCGCGTTGCCCAGTGAGTGTCAGCACGTCCCCCAGGGCTTCCCGCATGGTATCGAGGTCTGCTTCCACGTCCGGGGTGGCGGGGCTTTCCGCGATGAGCCGAACGAGCTGCTCGATCGCCTCACGGTAGAGCTGAATCGCTCCGTGGTTGGCGTGGGTCTCCCGGGCATGGTCGGCCGCCATTCGGAGGTATCGAGCCGCTCGCGCGTGATGCTCTGCCTCGGCGTGGTGGTGGCCCAGCACCGGCCACACGCGCCAAGCGTCGGTGTCCCCTGTGAGTCGGCTCTCGAGCTCGCGCGCGGCGCGACCATGAAGCGCTTTGCGACGCGCCGCGTCGAGCTGTTGATAGGCGACCTCGTGGAGCTTGTCGTGCGCGAAGCGAAGTCGTTCAGGACTCGTTTGCACGAAGATGTGCCGCCAGAGTAGCTCGCTCAGCGCGTCCGACGCCGCTTCTTCGGATAGGCCACTCACCGAACGCACTAGGTCGGCGTCCGATTCACGCCCGAGAACGGACGCTACTAGGCTGAGCTCACGCGAGGCCGGCTTCAGGTACTCGAAACGCTTCGCGATGAGCTCGCGTAGCGTCTTGGGTAGCCCCAAGGACTCGAGCGCGTGGCGGCGCTTCAGCGCATCTCCAGCGATGCGCCAGACGTGGTCGGCGTCGCGGTAGATCAGTTGCGCGTCGACCGCGGCGCGCAGGTACTCGGAGACAAAGAACGGGATTCCCTCCGCTTCGCGTGTGACGTACTCTACCAAGTCGTCTGCCGGCTCTGAGAGCGCCAGCATGTCACCCACCATGGAGCGAACCGCGACGGAGTCGAGCCGCTCGAGATGGGTGTGCCAGACATCGCCGGACTCGATGAGACTCTGTACGAGCGCGCCGCTGTCTTCCGTTCGATAGGTGCACACGATGAGCACGGCGGTGTGTTCGAAGTACTCGGCCCGAAGTGACGCCAGAAAGGAGACCGACAGCTCGTCGGCCCAACCGAGGTCATCGATCACCCAGAGCAGGGGGACCTCGCGCGAGAATTCGGCTAG
>CAYRKE010000263.1:5608-10084 GCA_964424695.1 uncultured Polyangiaceae bacterium | reverse complement strand
CTCCCTGCTGCTGCCCGTAGCCCGCCTGCTGCTGACCATAGCCCGCCTGCTGCTGCCCGGGGCCGCAACCTCCCTGCTGCCCATGGCCCGGCTGAAGCGGATTGAACCCTCCGCCAGACCGACTAGGATCGTTGCTGTTCGACATACCGAGACTCCCCAATTGCGATGGTGGTGCGGCGTTGCTGGCCTAGCCGACGAGCGAGTCACGCCCCGCGTCGAATTGCACTGCCCACAGCAGGTTACTCGGTCGTTAACGGAATTGCCAGACCGAGACAGCCCTGCTGACGGCGCTCCGCGGCCCGATGGTACCGATGGTTGCGGGGGATGGGACGGAATGCGACTGCCGCCATCCAGCATCGGAGGCAGGGGTCCATCAGGCGCGGGTCCCCTCTCTGGCAGAAGCTTGAAGGGGGAGCTGGAGGAGTTGCGCCTGTGGTCCGGTGCTCACGCACCCACGCCGCTCCGCGCTGGTTCTCGGCACGTTTCGTGGGCGGGGCGGATTGCCCGGCGGGCGTGGTGGGAACGTGAACGCGTACCGGTCCATAGGACGGTGGTCCCCTGTGTTGAGAGGCCGGCAGGCTCCGATTCGGCGGTTGTGGAGCTCTGTTTCTGGCTCACACACATGAGGCACCTGCCTCCCACCCGGTCATGCGGCTGGAGTACGATCTCGGACCTCTCGAATCGCTGGATGCCAGGTGATAGGCTGGCGTCTCGGAGCGTCGAACCATGCTGAATAGGGCCTGCAGGACGATGAACCGCCACAAGCGTCGGGATCTCGCGCTGTGAGCCCGGTGACAATGGAACGGTGCGACCTGCTCGAGCCCCTTTTCGAGGGATCAACGGGGACGTGCTACTTGGGTGTCATTGCGTCGGGTCCCCACGTGGGGCGTCCGGCGTTGCTCCGGCCTCTCCCCGAACCCGAGCTCGCCAAGGTGCACGCGATCCTCCCCGTGCTTCAAGCGCTATCGCGACCGTCGTCGACCAAGATCCTGTGCCTAGCGACAGCAGCGGAGAAAGGGTTCATAGCGAGCGAGTATATCGAGGGAGCCTCGCTCCTGGAGCTCGAGATGGCCGCTGGCGCGCGCGGCGAGGTGCTACCAACTCCAGTGCTGACCCGGGCGATCCGAGAAGGGCTACTTGCTGCGCATTCGACCCAAGCGATGCTGGCCGACACTGGTGGAATCACTGTCATCTGCACACTCAGTGCGGAGTCGATATGGATCGCCGCCTATGGCGACGTGTACCTCACCGAGCTCGGTGTCATTGCCGGTATGCTTGCCGCTGCGCCGCCCAGGCCCGGTGCGCCATCACGCGGGCTCGAACCCAACCCGGTACGCGCGGCAGGTACCGAGTTGTCCCGACTCCTCCTGCGTGAACGGATTTCCAGGAGCCCAACCCCAGAACGCCCTGGCCTCCCCGTCACCATTCCCGGAATCGTCGAAATGGCGCTCTCGACTCGGCCAGGACACCGATTCTCCGGCCCCGCAACGATGGTGGAGGCATTGTCTCTCCTGCCAAGCAGCCTGCTCGCGGACACCGAACATCTTGCCTCCGAGGTATCGAGGCTGGTCGGTGATAAGCTACTCAAGCGCAAGGCGCTCACGGCCGCTACGGCCGCGCCAGCTCCCTTCCGCCTTCCCGTTGGAGACAGCACCCAACGGTACGACGTGCGGCAGATGCGCGATGCCTTCAAGGCCGCACTCGCCCGTGGAATCGCGCGTGATAGGGCCGCTCGCAGCCGCTCCACCGATACACCCGTTCCAGATCGACGGTTCGAGGACTCAGAGCCGCCGCGGGGGATTGTCTACGACGCGGCAGACGAGGAGGAGACTCGACACTACCCAGAGGCGGACGGCGAGGAGGGAAGCTTCGATGCGTTGGCCTACAATGCCCCCCTCGAGGAAGAAGCGACGCGTTGCTACGATCCGGAGACCGTGCTCGACGCTATCGAGGCTGTCAATCTGGGAGACGTCAGTGCTCTCGGCGAAGCCGGCATCTCCAGGGACCTGGCCCCACCCAGCGACACGGGCACGCCCAGCGACGCCAGTTCTGCAGCCAAGAAGGACTCCGACGCGCGACCGCCGACTGCCAACCTCTCGACTTCTCAGGGGGAACAGGAGGAGCCCACGGGGTCTGGACCGGTCGCTGTTCAGGTCGCCCCAGCGTTCATGGCTGACGGCGATGCTACCGAAATGCCCGATGAGCGCTCGTCCCCTGAAGGGAGCGTACCGCGAGATCGAGAGAAACAATCCGACAAGAAGCCGGGTCCGACTACGGCACAGCGCCCCGCCTTCGTTTCTCTGGCATCGCTTCGGCGACCACTGTTGCTCTGGATTCCTCTCATCGTCGTTGCCATAGGCGTTCTCGTGCTGCTGGGCGCTGGTTGGCCGTAGGCCGGAACCAGACTAACAGCCACCTATTCTCAGAATATGGTTAGTGAACGACAGGGAGACGGGTGGGCGCCTTGCCCTCCCTGGCTTCCTTCTCCTTCAGCTGCCTCCAGTAGCAGTAAGGGTTGTCTCGAACTGGTCCTCGTTCCGCAAATGTGGTCCAGGTACAACCGCCGCGGCAAACCTCAGCATACTCGCATTCTTTGCAGAATCCCCCGAGCAACTCCGTGGTGAACTCGCGATTGTAGGCAAAAGCCCCCTTGCGGGACCAGATCTCAGCAAGGGGCGTCTGTCGGACGTTGCCTTCGATGAATCGGTCCGTTCCGTTCATCTCCGATGGCAGTGACAGGCACCCTTTGATGTTGCCGTTGCTCTCGATTCCGATAACCGAGCACCCGGCAGAGCAGCCCGTCCAGAATGGCAGCTTCGGCGCGTGCGTGCGGAGCTTCTCCTCCGGCGGTCCGTAGTAGCCGACATCGTGGCCTGGGTAAACCCGCGGCAGCGCCCCGTCGGCGCACATCTCGGCGATCACGGGGACGACTGTCAGCAGATCTTCAGGCTTCATCAACAAGCCGCGGTGGTCTGCCATGTTGCCGGTTGGGGTGGCAAACTGGAGTTGCCACCGATCCACACCGCGTTGCCGGATGAACTCCCGAAGAGCAGGGAGGTCCTTCATGTTGCGGTTGTTCACCGTGGTGACCAAGCTCACCTTCAACCCGGCAGCCTTCGCGTTCTCGGTGGCATCCAGTACCTTCTGCCACTGCCCCTTCACTCGGCGTTGGTACTCGTGGTCCTCTTGGAAGCCATCCAGGCTGAATGCCACGCTCTCGAGGCCAATCGTCTTGGCGAGCCGCGCTGTTTCAGCGTCGAACAGCATGCCGTTACTGATCATCCCGGTGGTGACTCCGAGCTCGACGAGCTTCTCGGCGATGAGCGGCCAATCCTTGCGCATCAAGGGTTCCCCGCCCGAGAGGGTGACGAACTTGCACTTGGCCGCTGCGAGCTGCCGACACAAGTCCAAAGCCTCGCCGAGCGTCAGCTCGTCCTCGCGAGCCTTGCCCGCGCGGCTACCACAGTGGCGACAGTTGAGCCCACATCGGAGGGTCAGCTCCCATACGGCTACCCGCGGCGTAAAACCGAGTTTCTCGAGCAGTTTGATCATTTCGCAACCATCCGTGACCTGGCCCGGCCGAGCCGAGTCCTCATGAGTGAGTGGGCCGTTCGCAACCAGTGCTCAACCGGCATGCAACCGTCTACGAGCGGGCTCGAGCTTCGGTACCCGCAAGGGCGCAGCTCGCAAGTAGCCGTCCGCTCTCTCCCTGGAGATCCAATGCGGAATGATCGAGAGCGTTGCATCGGCGCGTTGGTAAGCCTGGTGGCAAGCTCCTCGCTATTCAAGTGCCGTGCCGAACCCTTCATGGCCGTTACTGGAACCGTCGCACCAGCGAACTTGTGCCCATTCGCGCGCATCTGAGCGGCGCGAATGGCTGACGCGGCGTGCTGTGCCAACACGACGGCAGGGAAGCCGTGTGCCAAATTGTGCCGCAGGCTCAGGAGTCGGAGCTCCTCCCACCTTTCGGTCCAACCACTGAGTCAGCTCGACGTCCGGGCGGATACCCCGGGAATTTCCTTGGACTGGTGCCGTTAAAACGCGAAAGCTGTTGGATGGGCGACCCCACCCTCAAGGACGTTGACCCCATCGAGTATCGCCGCCGAGGACGGCAGGTTTCTTGCAGAGACTGGTGCGAACGTTGTCTCGCGACGTCGCGTCTTCACTTCCGAGGCTCCCCATGACCATCCGCCATTCCGATTTGTTGAAGCAGTTTCTGAATTCCGTCTGTGAGGATCTCGATCAACGCCGCCGACCACGGAGCTGGTCGAGCTTCCGCTCCGCACTATCTGTCTCCGCTCTAGGTTTGGGCCTGGTTCTGAGCGGCTGCAGCGGCGAGAGTCAGGACGGGTGCGGAGACGGGGGCTGTGACGACCCTGAGTGCCCGACAGGCTCGCAATGCGGTTCGGACACGCCGGAGGAGAACTGCCAGGCCGCCGGCGACGAGGACGACAATGGCCTCGCTGACTGCGACGA
>CAYRKE010000263.1:0-5508 GCA_964424695.1 uncultured Polyangiaceae bacterium | reverse complement strand
AAACAGCCTCCAGTGCGGCGCCGTCGGCCGGTATGGCATGCCGCTCACCGAGGACTGCACAACCGTCGGCGATGAGGATAACAATGGCCTTGCCGATTGTGCTGACGTAGCGTGCGAGGGAAGTCTCCAGTGCGGCGCCGCTCCACTGTACGGCTACCCCATGGACAAGTGACTCACGGGCATGAGCGTTCCGTAGACGCTCCTGACGGGCTCCCCGCGGGGAACCGCGCCCGAGACTGCCGATGCCAATGAACACTCGGCGTCGCGGGACACAAAACGAAGCCGCCCCCCGATTCCTCGGGAGGCGGCTTCAGTCTATGTGAGCCTCAGCTCAGTGTCCGACCGCCCCTGCGAAACTGCGCAGCACCTTCATGTAGTTGCCGCGCTCGTAGAGCGTCGAATTCGGGCTCTTGGAGATGTTCATGCTCCCTTGCCCCTGCTTCAGGCTCTCGTACTCATGCTCTTCGAGCCACTTCGTCATCTCTGCCTTGGTGCGCGTGAACCAGCTCGGTCCGTTCTTGAGCACGGCGCTCACGACCTGAACCGAGTGTGCGCCGGCCATGACCGCCTTGAGGGCATCCGTAGCCGAGTGCACGCCACCGCTGCACGAAAGAGACAGGTTCACGCGGTCCGAAAGGATCGCCAGCCAGCGAAGCCGCTTGCGGAGCTCGGCAGGAGTCGAGAGCTCCAGCTTGTGCTCCACGTCCAGCTGCTCGAGGTCGATGTCCGGCTGATAGAAGCGGTTGAAGAGCACGAGACCGTCCGCGCCGACCCCAGCCAGCTTCTTGGCGAAGCCCGCAAGAGCCGAGAAGCTAGGGGATAGCTTCACGGCCACAGGGATCTTCACCTGCTTCTTGACGTTTTGCACCATCTCGACGATTCGCGCCTCGACGCCATCCGCAGACTCATCCAGATTCGTGACGAGCTGGTACACGTTGAGCTCCAGGGCAGAAGCGCCCGCTTGCTCTATGTCGCGCGCGTACTGCAGCCAGCCCGAGTTGGTCGTCCCATTGAGCGACCCAATCACCGGAATGCCTACAGCCGCCTTCAGCTTCGCGATCTGCTTCAAGTACTCCTCCGGCCCAAAAGCGAACTGCTCGCTCTTGGGGAAGTAGTCCACCGCTTCCGCGAATGAGTTCTGGTACGCGCTGATGTTCGCGTCCGCGCCCGCCTGCTCCATGAGGATCTGTTCCTCAAAAAGCGAATGCATGACGATTGCAGCGGCACCGGCTTCCGCCACCTTCTTCACGGTGTCGATATCGTCGGAGAGCGGCGATGCACCGAGAATCAGGGGATGGGGCAGATTCAACCCAAGGTATTTCGTTGAAAGATCCATTGATTTTCCCTCAGCTTTCTACCGGCTGCCCCTTGGCGCTTAGGACCATCTGCGACATGTGACGGTAAACCTCGGTGCGACGGCGGGCGCCTTCCTCGGCAGCTTGCGCCAGCCGCTCGAAACGCTTGGCGTCCATCTTTTCGACCATGCGGAAACGAGTCTCGTTCTGCATGAAGGCCTTGAGCGTCGACTTTGGCTCGCCCGAATCGAGAACGAGTGGAGCCTCGCCCTTGTCCGCGCGACGTGGATCGAACCGGTACAACGGCCACCCGCCCGCATTCACGAGTGCCTCTTGCTGGTCGAGACCACGCTCCAGCTCATAGCCGTGCGCGATGCAGTGGCTGTAAGCGATGATGAGCGAAGGCCCGTTGTAGGAATCGGCCTCGATGAAGGCGCGTAGGGTCTGCGCGTCCTTTGCACCGAATGCCACCTGTGCAACGTAGACGTGACCGTAACTCATGGCGAGGAGACCCAGGTCCTTCTTGTTGACCTCCTTGCCGGCGGCCGCAAACTTCGCCGCCGCACCGAGCGGAGTCGCCTTCGACTGCTGGCCACCGGTGTTGGAGTAGACCTGAGTATCCAGCACAAGCACGTTGACGTTCTTGTCGGAGGCGAGCACGTGGTCGAGACCACCGTAGCCGATGTCATAGGCCCAGCCGTCACCACCGAAGAGCCACACGCTCTTCTTGACGAGGTAATCAGCCAGCGCCTTGAGATGCGCGACATCGACCGAGCCATTCATCTTGGCGAGCTTCTCGCGGAGGGCCGCGACCCGCGCGCGCTGCTCGGCAATGCCGGCTTCGTTGGATTGGTCGGCCTCGATGAGGCCCTTCGCGAGCTCGTCACCGATGCCGGAAGCCAGCTTCTTCACCAAGGATTGCGCGTGACCCGTGTGGGCGTCGATCGCGAGACGGAAACCGAACCCGAACTCCGCGTTGTCCTCGAAGAGGGAGTTCGACCATGCGGGACCGCGACCATCCTTGTTCTTCGCGTAGGGCGTCGTCGGCAGGTTTCCACCGTAAATCGAAGAACACCCCGTCGCGTTCGACACAATGGCCCGATCCCCGAAGAGCTGGGTCATCAGCTTGACGTACGGTGTCTCACCACAACCCGGGCAAGCCCCTGAATACTCGAAGAGGGGCTGGAGCAGCTGGATATGCTTGACGTCGGCCCGCACCGCAGTGCGATCGACCTCGGGAAGCGCCAGGAAGAACTCGTAGTTCTTACGTTCGACTTCGCGAAGGGGTCGTTGCGGGGCCATCTCCAGCGACTTGCGCTTGGGGTTGGCCTTGTCCTTGCCAGTGCAAACCTCGACACAAATCCCGCAACCCGTGCAGTCCTCGACCGCCACCTGGACGGTGTACACTTGGTCCTTGATTGCCTGGGACTTGAAGGGAATGTGCTTGAAGGTCGCAGGTGCTCCCTCGAGGTGCTTGGGATCGTAGGCCTTGACGCGAATGGCCGCGTGCGGGCACACCATGGCGCACTTGCTGCACTGGATGCACACGTCCGAATTCCAGGTCGGAACCTCGAGTGCGACATTGCGCTTCTCCCACTGCGTGGTACCCGTGGGCCACGTTCCATCAGCGGGGAAGGCGCTCACGGGGAGCAAGTCACCCTTGTCGGCCATCATCACCGCCGAGACGCGCTTGACGAAGTCGGGAGCCGCATCGGAAACCATCGGCGGACGCTGGAACGGCGAAGAAGCGGCGGCGGGGACCTTGACTTCGTTCAGGAACTCGAGGGAGGCATCCACCGCGGCGATGTTGCGACGAACGAGCTCGGCGCCCTTCTTGCCGTAGGTCTTCTCGATGGCGGTCTTGATGCTGCCAATGGCCTCGTTGACGGGAAGCACCTTGGCCAGTGAGAAGAAGCACACCTGCATCACGGTGTTGATGCGGCGCCCCATGCCGGCCTTACCAGCTACCTCGTAGGCGTCGATCACGTAGAACTTGAGCTTCTTCGTGATGATATCCTCCTGCAGCTCGCGCGGCAGCTTGTCCCACACGGTGTCGGCGCCGTACGGAGAGTTGAGGAGGAAGGTGCCGCCGGTCTTGGCCCGCTGCAGCAGATCGAGCTTCTCGGTGAACTCGAACTGGTGGCAGGCGATGAAGTCCGCACGCTCGATGAGGTACGGCGCCTTGATGGCGGTCGGGCAGAAACGCACGTGCGAGGTCGTCATCGCTTCTTCGAGTCGTACACGAAGTAGCCCTGGGCATGGTTCGCGGTGTCGGTACCCACGATCTTGATGGTGTTCTTGTTGGCCCCAACCGTGCCATCGGACCCGAGGCCGAAGAACAGCGCCTGATAGGCAGTTCCGAGGAGATCCAGTGGCTCGCCCAGAGGGAGCGAGAGGTTCGTAACGTCGTCGACGATGCCGATCGTGAAGCGGCGCTTGGGGGACGGCTTCGCCAATTCGGCATAGATGGCCGCGACCATGGTCGGCGTGAACTCTTTGCTGGAGAGACCGTATCGACCACCGATGACCTTGGGCATGGTGCCCGTCCAGGACTCACTGAGAGCGGTCACGACGTCGAGATGAAGCGGCTCGCCCACGGCTCCCGGTTCCTTCGTCCGGTCGAGTACCGCAATCGCCTTCGTGGTCTTGGGCAGCTTGGAGACAAAGCTGTCGATTGCGAAGGGACGGTACAGGTGGACTTCCAGGGCGCCGACCTTCTCACCCTTGGCGGCCAGTGCCTTCACCGTCTCGCGAACGGTCTCAGCTCCGGAGCCCATGACAATGATGACGCGCTCGGCCTCCGGGTGCCCTTCGTACTCGAAAAGCTCGTACTTGCGCCCGGTGAGTTTCTCGAACTTGGCCATGTACTTCTCGACGATTGCCGGGCAAGCGTCGTAGAAGGGATTGCAGGCTTCGCGGGCCTGGAAGAACACGTCCGGGTTCTGCGCGGTGCCACGGAGAATTGGCGCGTCGGGGGTCAGCGCGCGATTGCGATGAGCCTCGATTAGCTTCTCGTCGACCATCTGCCGCAGGTCGTCATCGGTGAGCTGCTCGATCTTGTTGAGCTCGTGCGACGTGCGGAAACCATCGAAGAAGTGGAGGAATGGCACGCGCGCCTCGAGCGTGGCTGCGTGAGCAATGGTCGCGAGGTCGTGCGCCTGCTGCACGGAATTGCTGGCGAGCATGGCAAACCCCGTCTGGCGGCAGGCCATGACGTCGGAGTGGTCCCCGAAGATGCTGAGCGCGTGCGACGCCAAAGCTCGGGCCGCAATGTGGAGCACACAGGAGGTGAGCTCACCCGCGATCTTGTACATGTTGGGAATCATGAGGAGCAGGCCCTGCGACGCGGTAAACGTCGTGCTCAGAGCACCCGCCTGGAGCGCGCCGTGAACGGCGCCCGAAGCGCCTCCCTCGGACTGCATCTCGACGATAAGGGGAACTTCGCCCCACAGGTTCTGTTTGCCCTTCGCCGCCCATTCGTCGGGCAATTCGCCCATGGGCGATGCCGGGGTGATGGGATAGATGGCGATGACTTCGCTCAGCCTATACGCGACAGATGCCGTGGCTTCGTTGGCATCTACCGTGATGAGTTGTCTTCCGCTCATTACACTATTACCTTGCCTGGTGAGAGTTCCGGCCGGTTCAGCGTCGACGTCGCCAGTGACCATCCCCTAGGGACGACGCCCGGCGGCGAGCGCTGCCCCTCAGGTAGCGAACGGAACGCCTAGGCGAAAGCGCAAAAACTGCGACAGCAACGAAACCCTGGAAATTTGTCGCGTCGTCGATCGATTTGGGGGGAGAGCGCGCCGACGCAAACCGGGAGTTCGAGCAACGCGCCCGACGCGATTGGAGTTGCTCGGGACTGCGTTCGATCCGCGGGGTGAGTAGCCTCGTATGCACCTCTCCCGATCGGCGCCGCAAGTCGCGGATGAGCAACGACTGGTGAAGCGGTCGTTCGCTTAGGGTCGTGAGGCACTGTTGACGCTAACCGTCGCGTCCGCCACGCCTGGCGAGCGGCTTGTACATACGGCCGCGCCGATGACACTCCCCAGCGGCGCGTCGGACACAGTCGTTCGTCGAGGACCGACCGTCGTCGAACGGCGGGATCGGCTGGTTGCGCAGAATTTGCGTAGCTCCTATCCACAACCGACCGTCTAGACAGCACCCGACCAGCCGGTCCTCGCATTTTCGCCAGAGGCACTGCCGAACCGAG
>CAYRKE010000262.1:8172-10136 GCA_964424695.1 uncultured Polyangiaceae bacterium | reverse complement strand
GACGCAGCTCCTGACGGATTCGATACCCGTCGGAGACTACCCCTCGCAAGCCCGTATGTCTTGGCAAGGAACCGAAACGAGGACTCCGGCGCCGTCCCCGCTCGATTCTTTCGCGGCGAGCGCTGAGGCGCCGTCATCGGGGGACGTGATCACCTTTCCGCAAGTCTATCGAGACTACTCTGCCTTCGTCTGGCGGACGCTCAAGAGCTTCGGGCTCACGGGCGCGGAGCTCGAGGATTCGGCGCAGGACGTATTCCTTGTCGTGCATCGGCGTCTGGATGAGTTCGAGGGGCGTTCATCGCTGCGCACCTGGCTCTTTGCGATCGCTCGCCATGTGGCTTCCAACCATCGGCGATCCAAGCAGCGCAAGTCGGCCCCGCTCGTGCCCTTCGAAGACGCGAACAGCAGCGGAGAGTCGTGCCCTCACGAGGCTGCCGAATCGGCCGAGGTCACACGCTTTCTCCGCTCGTTCCTGGAGTCGATCGACGACGACAAACGGGCGATCTTCGGTCTGGTCTTGGTGGAAGAACTGCCGGTGCCCGAGGTTGCAGAGATCCTTGGCATCCCCTTGAACACCGCCTACTCCCGCGTACGAGCGGTGAAGAGCGCCTTCCGCGAGGCTGCCGCGCGGCGCCAGGAGCTATGCCCATGAAGTCCCCTGCCGATTCCGACGACATGCTCCTTCGGGAGATCCGTTCCGCGATGAGCCCCACGGCTGCGGAGGAGGGGCGGCTGCGGGCGCGCTTGGGTGCGGCTCTGGGCATTGCGGCGTTGCCAGCGCCAGCGTCGCTCGATACGCCGCTCGGGGCAGGGCCGAGTGGCGCGGGAGTGCAGGGGAGCACCGCACCATCGCTCGATGCGCCGCTCGGGGCAGGGCCGAGCGGGGCGGAAGTGTTGGGGAGTACGGCAGCGTCGCCCGGCCTCTGGGGAATTGGCTGGCGCTCGGGGATCCAAGGGCTTGGCAAGCAGCTCATCGCAGCGGGAATCGTCGCGGCTTCGGGGTTCGGGCTCGGATACGTGGCTGGCGGGGCGGAGAGTGTCGATCCGGCCGCGCAGAGGGCCGTCGGTTCGGCGAGTGCTCGGTCGCGGGAGGTGCCGGCGGCTCCCGATACTCCTTCCAGAGCGAGGGTTCGCGAGGCGCCTGCCGCAGCGGTGGAGCCTGGTCTCGACGCGATGGTGGAGCCCCCAGGGCAAGGCGCGGAGGAGGCTCTAGTGGGGGAAGGGACTGCGCGCCATGGCGGCACTCCCGGTGCTCGCCGGTCTGCGGCGGCTCTCCATGAAGCTCCGGGCGCTCAGGATGCGGGTGCGGCGGCCGGGGAAACCGCGGATCCTCGAGGTCGGCGCGCTTCCCTGGACGAGGAAGCGCTCCAGTTGCGCCGCGTGGGGCGTTCGCTTCGCGACGGACATCCCCTCCTCGCGTTGAAGATCCTGGACGATCTCGAGATCCGCGTGCCGAACGGAGCACTCAGGGAAGAGCGCGTGGCGGCGCGGCTCATGGCGCGATGCCTGGTGGGGGATCGCGATGCCCCCGCAACCGCGGCAGCCTGGCTTCGCGACCATCCGAAGAGCGTCTACGCGCCACGGCTGCGGGCATCGTGCCCTCAGCGGGTCGAGACGGATCAAGAGGAGCTCGTGCGGCCGTAGGGTACGCGAGCACCGGAAGCGGAGCGAAACGAAGCCGGAGGCCGAGCGAGAAAGGAACCTGCGCGGGGGCGGCCATCGGCTTCGAGCACCAGCTCTTGGGTACGTTGCCGCTCGGCAGCCTGCTTTTCGGCTTCGCGCAGGTTGCTGATCGATACTGGAACCTCGACCCATTACGTGGTTTTCGAGGACGTGGAGTGCGCCGGTTGGGCAAGGAGCATCGACTGCCCAGAACCCGCTACCCCCGGCTCCGCCTTCGACCTCAACCTGCAGCTTCGGGGGGCGGATGCGGCTGGCCCATTCGACTTCTGCGTCCCCCCCCC
>CAYRKE010000262.1:1371-8072 GCA_964424695.1 uncultured Polyangiaceae bacterium | reverse complement strand
GTGTCCCTCTGCCTAGCCGCGGGTGAGGCGTATGGTGTGAGTGGCGTCGTCTTCGTAGTACGTGTGGATGACGATGGTGCCCGTGAGGGTCTGGCCATCATCGGAGAGCACTGCGTCGACGACCAGGTTTACCGGAGTAGGCTCCAGCGAGGGGTCGTCTACCGCGCGGGCCCTGCATGACGTTGCATCGCAGGTGCAGGCGTAGTCGCACGCGATCACGTTGAAGCACGGAACGGTGGCGCGATGTTCCTCGAGGAGGGCGTCTGCGAGCGCGTCACAGGCAGCTTCCTCGCACGCTTGGGGTTCCGTACACGCGCCGTTCGCGCAGTAAGCCACGGTGTAGTTCTCGGCCTCGTCTCTCGTGAACTCGAGGCCGTCCCAGTCGTGCAGAATGCATTCCCCCGCTTCGTCCGTGATGGGGAAGCCTTGGATGGGGAAGCCTTCGGCGGGGTCCGTTAGGGCGTATCCCTTGGGACGGCAGCGGTATTCCGGCCCTCCCAGTGCTGGGTTAGGGGCAGGGTGGAGTGTTATGTCATGCGCGGGTCGGGCCTCGCACCAGGACTGAAAGGCCGTGGATGCCACGGTCTCGAAGCGGATCCGTTCTGATTCGATGCGCAGACGCTGCAGGGAATAGGGAAGACCAATCATGGGCTTCCGCACGAGCCCCGTGCGAAACGCCTCCGCCGCTGAAATCCCGAAGGTCGGATCATCCGCGGCGCGGAGTGGCTCTCCCTCTCCGATGGAGACGACACCGCTTCCCGATTCATCGATTTCCAGTCGCACGACATCCGTGCCGGCATCGAACGTGTACGCCTCGACATAGCCCCGCCAGACGCCAGCGTACGTAGAGAGGCTGCTCTTGTCGACGACGAGGTTCCCGTCGCCAATATCAACAGGGTCTTCAGATGAGCATGCGGCCACGAGGCCGGTGATGAGCGCAGTGAGAGCGAAACGCATGGGTGAGCCTACCTTCGAGTATCGAGACATCATGTCCTCCTCGAAAGGGGTAGTCTCCGGCCCAGGTCATTCCGTCAGTCTTGTTGGCGTTTTCTTCAATACTGGCGATGCAGCGGTCGCGCGGGACTCGCTCTCGGGCGTGCCCCGTCTGCTCCGCAAGTCGCCTTGGGCGGATCGCGTGGCGCGGACGTCGGCAGGTTCGTTGTGTGCTGCTCTGCTCCAGCCTCCGACGACTGTCGCCTCCCGCTTGGGGCACTCGCCACGATTTGGTGCGGTGCAGAGCCGTCCAGTCCGAGCGGCACTGGCGGACCGTGCGCTCGGGCGTGAGCGCAGGCCGGAAGTGCTGGCCCTGTCATAAAAGCAACACGGCATTCCTCGAGCGGAGCCGCCCCCGCACCCGAGGCCCGGGGGGGCTCCGTGAGCTCTCGAAAGTTGGCGAACGGAGCGGTGCTCTAGAACTGCTGGAAGAACTCAGCGATGGCGGCGGATCCGAAATTTGGTATCCCGTGGTCGCCGTCCCACTCGCACCAGGTCACTTCATACCCGGGGTCACATCCCTGATACATCACGCATGGGCTTGGTTCGACGGGTGCCGTCTCCGTCCCGCAGTGACTCTGTTTGAGTATCTTGGCGAGCGCTGCACGGCCGTCCTCGATGGGGACGACGGAATCCGACGTGCCATGGGAGCCCCACATGGCGATGGCAGGGCCGGTGCCTTGGCAATTGAAGTCGCTATAGAGCGATCCGGCCATTGGAGCGATGGCGCGGAACACATCGCTCATTTCGCATCCGATCGCGAACGACATCATGCCGCCGTAGCTGAAACCCGTGGAGAAGATGCGGTTGTTGTCCACACAGTACTTGGTCTGGACTTCCTCCACCATGGCTCGGGTGAATTCGATGTCGACCCCGTCAGTGTTCGCCCATCCCGGGCTCGAGCCACCCGCGGGCAAGCCCTGCGGCGTGACGTAGATCGCGTCCGGCATCTTCGAGTTGAGCTGGTACATGGTCAGAGCCTGATCAGCCGAGCCTCCCCACGGGTGAAACTGAAATACGACTGGGTAGGGGGTGGAGGGATCGTAGTTGGAGGGCAGCTGCACGTAGTACGTTCGCTCCGTGCCGGCGATGGTCAGGCTGCACGTCGTTCCCTTGGCACCGCAAGGCGAGGTGGTATTCGACGAGCCACAGCCCGGGGAGGTGTCTCCGCCTTCGTTCGACTCGCCGCCATTGCCGGCCGCGTTCTGGTTTCCTCCGGCTGCATCCGCTCCGCCCGTTTCGCTCGTGGTGCCGGCGGTCCCGACCGCCCCACCGGTGTCGTTCGAGTCGCCACCGATACCCACCGCGCCGCCCGTCTCTGTCGGAACGTCCCCCGAACCGGGAACCCCCCCCGAACCCGGGCTGCCACCGGTTTGGAGTCCGCTCCCACCGGTGCCTCCAGTAGCACCGGTGCCTCCAGTAGCACCGGTGCCTCCAGTAGCGCCGCCGGTGTTTGCCACACCACCCGTGCCGAGGGGCCCTTCCGTTCCGCCCGGGACGCCGCCGGTGCCGACCACGCCCCCACTCGCGCTGCTGAAGCCCCCGGTTCCACCCGTGCCGCCTGTTCCGCCCGTGCCGCTGGCGGTTGGGAGTGTTCCGCCTGTCGCAGCGATCCCGCCGATGGTGTTCGCGCCACCGGTGGGGGCGGTTCCTCCGGTTTGAGTCTCCGTGCCAAGCGCGGAGGAGCCGCCGCTCGAAGCATTCGAGCCTCCAGTGGCTTGCCCACCTGGTTCCGAGGAATCCTCCGCGCACGACAGAGCCAATCCCGCGCTAACGAGTGCCGTCACGTAGACTACCATCTGTTTTCGCATGGGTTGACTCTATGAGGATTCTTCAGGTCGACGGAGGGACGAAAGTGTCCCCCGTGTCTCTGGCAAAGCCTTCGGAAGAGCCGACTTGCCGAGAAGCACTCTGAGATCCGCTTATGTCATCATTTGCTGTCTCGGCAGCACGATCGGGCAGGAGGCTCTCGAACGCCTGCCTCTCGTTTTGCGTGCGGTGATAACCAGAACTGGACATTCCTGGTAACGAAGTTGGAATGTTCTCTCCGGGGCGAAGTTGGTCGTTCTGCCGGACATCGCGGTGTCCTGCTGCGCGGATGGCGTGAGTGGCGTCGTGCCGCTCGCTCTAGACGTCGTCGCTCCAAACCTCGAGGGTGACGTCGTCATAGTGGACGAAACCCTCGTAGAAGTTCTCGTGGGGGTCGCCGAACATGAAGTAATCCGGGTAGCCCGTCTCGGAGGGCCAACGGGGGTAGTCAGAGCCAAGCGCTGGATCGGAGGAATCGTCAACGCAGTCGCCAGCGGACTCGTATGGACGATTGAAATGGAAGACGCACGCCCGTGCCGCATCAATGCGGGCTCGATAGACGCGGTCGCCGCCAAAGGCGAACTTCCCCTGAACCTGCATGGTGAAGACCGCACCCTGCCGTTCGATGGCGACCTGGTACCACTCTCCTGGCAGATACGAGTCCACCGCGCGGATAGTACCCGAAGGCTGCCACGCTCCGGCGGAGTAGGGAATGAAAGGCCTCCCAGTCAGCGGCTTGTCCTCACCGCGGCCGTCGAGGGCAAACATCATGAGTGGATGCGAGCCGTTCGCCACGAACCTCGAGCCGTCGAAGATCTCCATCCACGGGGGGTAGTTGTTGTCCGAGTCGAAGACGACCTTGCGATGATGATGGATCCAGACGTTGTTGTGCGGACCCGGAACGGTGTCCAAGATGGCGAGCCAATAGAAACCGTTTTCCTCCGTGGCGGCTCTGTCCCGCCAGGGTTCTCCCAGCTCGCCGCCGTCGTATCCATTGAGTCCCGGTTTGCCATCGCCGAAGCTGGCGAACCCTACGCGCAGGGACACGCGGTAATGCTCTGGAAGTGGACCAGTGGATCGCACAACGGTGGCATCCGTGTGCTCAGGCGAGGTCACGAGCAGCACCCGGTTCTGTCCACCCACCGGATCTGGAACGATTCGTGCGAGCTCGTCGGGGTCTTTCTGGGTGCGCGAGTAGGAATCCACCGTCAGCCAGCGTTGGGCACCCAGAGTTCCCCATGCGCGGAACGCCGGTGGGGCGCTGATTCCACGACTTCGGAAGTAGTACCCGTTGTCGTCGTACGGGTCCTGGTCGGGCCGAACGTCGGATACCCAAGAACGCTGGGGCATCGGGCTGTCGAAGCTCTCCCGATGCAGGACTACCCACCCGCTCCTGCGGCTGGACTTCTCGGGCGTGTCAGCTGCCAATCCACGGGTTCCTGCCCGAATCATCGCTGTCTGGCCCTGGCCATGAGGCTCCCTCGGAGGCGACGCGCAACCACCCGCGAAAGCCGCCATGGAGAGCGCAACAGCGGCAACCATGCGTGCCACTCGCGGTAGCCAGCGAGCTCGGGAGCAACTGTTCTCGATTGACACCGTCGATCCTCCGAGCTGCCTTGCGGGGTACGCGAGCATCCTGGCGGCAGACCCCGATCTTCCCACGAATCGCGGACGGCACCACGACGAGCCTGGCGCGGCTCGGGGCACCCCCGGACCGTCGAACGAACGGTACGCAATGCCCCCGGTTCGGTTGCGTGGCCGCATGGCTCCCTGACGTGGCGTGCGCGTGTTTCCGCGCTCCTTGTCCTCGGCCCGTGGTCTGCGCCTGCAAACTGGGAAAAAATCCGCGGAGTCCAGGTCGCGATGACGGATCCATTCAGGTACCTCCACCAACCCCAGAGGTGGACAACGCCTTCAGTCAAACCCGTCAGCGAGCCGCTCACCTAACGCCGATGGCACTCCAAACGTACACGCCCCCGCGCCGCGCGATTGCGGCACCTCCTTCGGGCCCAGTGGCGCAGGCCCGAGGCTGACTTCCATGACCGGCATGAGCGTGGACGTGGTGGCGATGCGGGACCGAGCGCCCGACGCGACTGCTCATGCGGTGGAGCAGGCGGCGACCCCGACTGCTTCCGCAATGCCCGATTTCCTCACGGTCTACGAGCAGCACCTCGCGTTCGTGTGGCGAAGCGTCAAGCGGCTTGGGATTCCGGAGGAGATCGTCGACGACGTCGTACAGGACGTGTTCGTCGTTGTGTTCCGACGCTTTCACACATTTCGAGGCATGTCGTCGATGCGCACGTGGCTATTTGGGATTCTGCGTCGCATCGTGCGCGATCGGCGAAGGAGCTACCGGAGGGTTCACGCTGTCGAGGCGCCGTGGGACGACAATCTGCACGACAGGAGCCCGGCGTCCCAGCACGACCGAGCGGAGCAGCAGCAGGCGGCTCGCATCGTACGGCGACTGCTCGCTGAGCTCGATGACGACAAGCGCGAGGTGTTCATTCTGGCCGAACTTGAACAGATGACCGCGCCTGAGATCGCGGAGGCCACCGGCGCGAAGCTGAACACCGTCTACTCTCGTCTCCGAGCCTCTCGTCTACAGTTCGAGGAGATGCTGCGTAAGCTCCAGAGCAGCGACTCGAGGAGCGTGCCATGACCGAGCTTGACCCAAGAACCCGCGCGCTACTCATGCTTGCAAGTCAGGCGGATGATCCAACCGAGGGAGAACGCGCGGGGAACCGCCAACACTTGGCGCGTCGGCTCGTCGCACTGGGAGTCACCGCATCGGCCCTGGCGAAGGCCCCTGCGCTGTCAGCGGCAACACTGCCCGCCAAGGGTGTGGTGGGCGGGTCCCTCTCCAAGGTGCTACTGACCTGGTTCTCCGTTGGAGCCCTCCTCGGCGGCGTCGTGGAAGGGGCGGTCATCGTCTCGACTGGCGATCGGGCGCCGGTTGTCGAAACCCATTCTGCGCCTGCGGTGAAGCCGCGCGGCGAGCCTGCG
The DNA here is from genome assembly GCA_964424695.1 of uncultured Polyangiaceae bacterium. Lineage (GTDB taxonomy): Bacteria > Myxococcota_A > Polyangia > Polyangiales > Polyangiaceae > JAEWRL01. The sequence goes on along the minus strand of CAYRKE010000262.1, from coordinate 2,267 downwards.
TCGGGTCGGGGCGTAAGGCCCGGTGTCGAGATTGTCCCTCCGACTCCCCTGGATCCCGACGTACCGAAGCCAAATTCGGCGGGAGATCCTCCCATACTCAGCAGCCGCGAGGGCGGAACCACCCGGGGTCCGGAGCCGCTTCAGGAAGGTTCTGCGCCTGCCGAATCTCCGAGTGGGAGCCCAGCAGTGGGGGTTCCCCCTCCGAGTCTGGCGAAAGAGCCGGACCGTCTTGCTGCCGATCTGCGCCAGGCTCTGCAGGTCCTTGCCCTGGTTCAATCTGAGCTCGTGGCCAGTCGAGCGGATCGCGCACTGGCAGAACTCGAGCGCTACGCTGCAGCCGTGCCGGACGGACCGATGGAAGAGGAACGGCGGGCAATGAGGATCGTCGCGCTCTGCCAGTTGGGACAGAAACGAGGCGTCACGGAAGCTCAGCGCTTCTTGGCAGAGAGGGCTGGCTCGCCTCTCATCACCAGGGTGCGGGGGGCCTGTGGCCTCTGATCTACGGCGCGCCGCGCGCCTCGTGAATACCAACGTCCAAGAGACGGAATCGACAGACTGCCTCCACTCACTGATTCATGGAGCATCACTTGAATGGAGAGGAGGCTCCCATGTTTCGTAGTACTCGGTACACTCACCCTTTCTTGCTCATCATCATCTCTTCGATCGCGGGAGGTGCCTGTGACGGCGACCCACTCACGATTGGCAAACGAGCGTCTGGAGGCGGCGGGGAAGGAGGGTCGCTACCAGCGGGCGCTGCCGGCTTGGCAGCTGGCGACGGTGGACACGCGGGCAGCACGCCCGTCGGAGGAGGCCATGCAGGAACGCCCGCCAAGGGGTCTGGGGGCACGCCCGCCAACGGGTCGGGGGGCACGCCCGCCAACGGGTCTGGGGGCACG
>CAYRKE010000262.1:0-1271 GCA_964424695.1 uncultured Polyangiaceae bacterium | reverse complement strand
GGGGGCACGCCCGCCAACGGGTCTGGGGGCACGTCCGACAATGGGTCCGGGGGCACGCCCGGCAATGGGTCGGGTGGTACGACCGGCAATGGGGCGGGGGCCACGACCGGCGAAGGTGGCTCATCCACTGGCGGGTCACCCTCCACAGGGCCTTGCGCGGGCCTGGAGGGCGAGTGGTCCGTCAGACCCACGGTATCGGCGCTCGAGGGTGGGCCAATGTTCTCCGACGACTTCCCGAGCGTGGGCGACGAGGTCGAGGAGCTTGGCGTGGTCTTTACGGTCGAGGACCAGATCTGCCAGGTCGAGTGGCGGCCGGTCTGGGGACGCACCGGAACGGCGCCGCTGTTGCCATCAGGGGCGGAGCTTTCCACGCCGGTGCTCGAAGACGCGGAGACCGCCTGGTGCGGTTGGGAAGAGTGGAGAATCGACCAGGTCGTGGCAGTCCCCGGACCGGCACCGATGCTGCGCCTCTCCAGTACGGTCGGCATGCTGAACGATGATATCGTGACTCCGGTGGAAGTGATGACGTCGGGGGCGCTCAAACCCGGGCTGCCCACGCTTTCTCTCCGAGGACGCGCGAGCCCCTCGGGCGACGCCCTGCAGTGCCTTCAGGAGGCCACGCCCAAAGCGGTATCATCGGTCCTTCCCTGGAGTCGTATCGTCCTTGGGACGAGTCAGCCCGTGGCGTCACTTGACGAGCACCTCGAGGCGACCATTGATGGTGCACCGGTAGTCCTCGAATGGGAGCTGCCCAGCGACTCGCCGGATGCCGATCGCCTTGCCTCGGCTCAGCTTACCGACTGGGACGCCATCATGGGCAAGGAGCTCGCGGTTGGTGTGGATGCGGCTCCGCAAGAGCAGGTCGTATTCTCCATTGTCGAGCTCCCGTTCGAGTCGGCCTATGTCGGGGACACGTTGGCTGATCTGGTCACCGTTGGCACCCGCGCGCTGGAGACCGTCGACGGCGCCGCCGTGCTTCGCCTGAGCGGCAGGAGTTGCGACCAGGGTGTGTCGGCCGCTGGCATACTCGATGTGAGCGGGAAGTCCGCGGTGTGGGTCGATCTCGAGATCGTCGAGACGGGCGCCCCCTGGTACGGTGGTGGACTGAGCGTTGACGTCGTTCACACCGACGGCAGTCGGCAGACGGCAACCTTGGTGTCCGCGGAAGAGACCGTTCCTCGTCGCTTCTCCGTGCAACTGGATGGTGCAGTTTCCGTGGGGGTTCAGGTGGCTGCGAATGGCGGGTGCGACAGCGAAACGTGGTGGCACCC
>CAYRKE010000261.1:0-10209 GCA_964424695.1 uncultured Polyangiaceae bacterium | reverse complement strand
CGAGGTCAGCTGCCGAGCACGGATGCGGCCTTGCACTCGACGGCTGCGCCGTGCGAATCGACGCAGGGGCCAAGCCTCAGACGTGAGCGCTCGTCCAAGGCCACACTGCGGGTCCACATCCATCGTTCGGGGTGAAAGGGCGCGGCGGTGACCCGCATGTACCGCGCCCACGCCCAGGAACCGTCCTTCTCACCGTAGCCAATGACGAGCTGCCGACACCGTAGCTTATCGCTCAGCCGACAGGTGATGAGGATTTGTCCTGTTTCGTTGTAGGGGTTGAGGAAGGCTCCCACCAAGGCGCGGTGTCGAGTCACGACGAGCCAGATCTCGTCGCCGACCATCTGAAGCGAATCGAGCTCGGTCCCATCGCAGGAACCAGCGAGATCGCTCATTTCCCCTGATTCGTAGAGGGCGCTTGCTGGGTACCACCCCGTGTCCGTCTCCGCCACCAACAAGGTCGGCTGAGCGCCTTCGTCTTCGCCGACAGTGACCCGAAACACGCGACGAAATGGCGCCCTGAGGCCTCCTCCTTCGGGACGAACGGCTCCGAATGAGCGGCACGACGCGCTGGGCGCATACGCGTTATCGTGCGACGAGGCGGCAACCAGGGGCCGCATCTCCGCCATCTGCGCCTCACACAGCGCCGCGAGGGAAGCGAAGGGGGCCTTCTGCCAGATGGCTCGGATCGACGGGGGAAGGCCTTCGATCGCGTTCTCTCGGTCGTCGTGGATCTCGACGACCGGATCGGCCTGCGGGAGGAGCTCGGAGGTCGGGATTCTTCCGTGGAGGTTCACCTCTGCCACAGCGAGCGCTGGCGTTCCCGCGCCGCATGCGAACGCTACCCGGAGTGGCCGAGTGGCGATGCCGTGGCCAATATCGCACCGAATCGAAGGCTGCTTTGCCGTCGTGAGGTCACAGAGGAGCACCTCGCCCTGAGACACCCGGACGCGGCAGTCTGGCACGGGCTTGGCCAAGGCGAGGGACAAGTCCTCGGGGCGTGCCCGGTCGGGAAGCGCGATGTCGATGTACGGGGCGGGGTCCTTGGCGTCGGGGTGCCACGAGCTTTCGACTCGACCATCTGCGATGTCCGATGTGTACGGAAACCCCACCGTGCCCGAGGACAGCTCGAGCCCAACCGAGGCGCGGTGGATGAGATCGACGTAGATCATGGTAGCCTCGCCCGGGATGGGATCTCTCGTGCCCGAGCCCGACGAAGCGGCGGGGGCAGCACCGGCGAGGTGCCCGTTGTCGACGCGCGGTTGATCAGGCCAGGAACAACCGAGCCCCAGCGCTAGGCATGCAAACGAAGCCTTGCCAAGAATACCCCGTGACATGAGAGGCTTCATCCTAGCCCGGATTTGACAGCGTTCCATGCCTGATGGAGACTCTCGGTGCATGGGGCTCCGTAGTCGCTCGAACCTCGGCGTGGTGCTGGCCAGAGCCTGTTGGCGCAAGGCGTTCCGTGGCCGCGCGAACCTCGACGTGGTGCTGGCTAGAGCCTGTTGGTGCAAGGCGTTCCGTGGCCGCGCGAACCTCGACGTGGTGCTGGCTAGAGCCTGTTGGTGCAAGGGGCTCCGTCGTTGCGCGAACCTCGGCGTGGTGCTGACTGGTTGCTGGCTGCTGGCGGGGTGTCGGCAGCCCCCCCACGACGGACACGGGCGCCAGAACGAAGCGGCCCCCCTTGCGAGCGGAGTCGCGGCCACGGGTGACACAGCCCCGGCTCCCCCTGGATCTGGTTCTTCGGTGCCAGTCGCGTCCCCGCCGGGATCGGTTCAGCACGAGCCGATCGCACGGCGGGCGCCGGTCGCGCGTTGCAGTCTCCTGCATTCTTTGGAGTTCAGCGACTCCTGGGCGGCCCCGGACTCGGAGGAACCCGCGGATGTTCCCGTCGATCAGCGTCCGGCCGAGGTCGAGTTCGGTGACGTGGATCGGGACGGCGATCCGGACGTCTATTACAAGTCGATGTGGCTGCTGCAGGGCGTGACGCACGGCTTCGAACCGTCTGGACGCTATACTCAGGCCCCCCAAGATACCATCGACGCCGCGTGGGGCGATGTCGATCGAGACGGCAAGGTCGATGTGGTGGTCAGCAGCCACGTCACGACCGAGCAGGAAGGCTGCACGCTCTGGCTGAGGCGTGGTCGGGGTCCCAGCCGGTTCGGTTCGCCCGAACCGCTCTCCGCCTTCGAGGCCGAGGCCGAGGGGGACACGTGCACGAAGGCTCTTAACAGTCCCAAGTGGCGAGAGTCGCGGATTTGGGACTGTGCGTCGATCGGGGTTGGGGCGCCAGGGCTACATCTCCGCGCCTGTCCGAGCACGTTGGCCCTGTCCGATCTGAACCACGACGGTACGCTCGACCTCGTGCGTTTGGCGGTCGGCGACCAACGCGTGGACGTGGGGTTCGGTGACGGCAAGGGCGGCTTTCGTGCTGGAGACAGCCTCGAGCTGCCCGAAACGTTTGCGCGCATCGTCTCCCTCGATGCTCTGCGGCCGGCTCCAAAGCGATTCGCGCTGGCTTCGCCGAACGGCGGCGCGATCCTCGAAGTAGGTCCGGACGGAGCACTGAGCTTGGCTCATCAGGGGATTGGGGATGAGCCGGTGCAGGATCTGTCCGCTCTGGATCTGAACGCCGATGGCGCCGACGACCTGCTGCTCATGGGCGGTCGAGGGCTCCGCGTGTGGTGGGGTTCGAAGGAAGGGGCGTTCCGGCTCCACCGGCGGTACTTCGTGGGAGACGCATCCCGGTTCGGAGTGCGAGACCTGGACGGCGATGGCTCCGTCGACTTGGTCCTGCAGCGATCGGATGCCTACGGCCAAACCGCGGGAGTTGCATGGGGACAGCCGAACGCCGAGTTCTCACTGCCCGAGTACATCCCGATCGCCGACGCCACTGCTGCGCTCGCGATGGGTGACGTCAATCGCGATGGACGCCAGGACTTTGTGCTGGCAGGAAGCAAGTCGCGGACACTCCACCTCTTGCTCGGCCAGAAAGGGGGAGGGCTTGGGCTCACGGTCTTGGAGGATCGCCAGATGGACGCCGTCGATCTCGAACTGACCGAGGTGAGCGGTGATGACCGCCTCGATCTGGTCGCGGTGACGCGCGATCGTCGGGTCCTGTTGGCACTGGGCACTGAGGACGGTGGGTTTGGATCGCCAACGCCTGTTTCCATCGAAACCAAGGCGAGCCGAATCGTGCCAGCACGGCTCAATCGCGACCGCTTCGGCGACGTCTTGGTGGTGGACGAATCGGGCTCGGGCCTGCGCATGCGCCTTGGTGACGGCCAGGGCCTCGTGCCAGCCGGTGAGTCCCTAGCCATGAGCGACGAGCCGAACCAGCTGCACCCACTGGATATCGACGGCGATCGCGTCGATGAGCTCGTGGTGAGTCGTGTCGAAGGCAGGGTCTATCAGCTTGGGCCAGGGCAGCAGTGGATCCAGCATCAAGCGTGGTCCAAGCTCGATGTGCCACGGGCGCGGCTCGACATGAACCACGATCGGGTCCTCGATCTGGTTTCGCTCAGCCCAGCTCGCGTTTGGTTCGGAACCGGCGCGGGTCGGTATCTTCCGGGGGTGGAGCAAGCTGGAGTCAATGGCGACTTCCTATCGGTGCTCGACCTCGATCGAGATGGCGAGTACGATCTCGTCGGTGTTGGGTCGCGTGCCGTGACCATGATGGCCGGGATTGGCGATGGCAGCTTCTGGGAGCCCAAGACGACAGCCCTCGTGGGAGAGCCACACGATCCCAGGTTTGCGCTCGTAACCCCGGATGAGGCGCTGGACCTCGTCGACATTGCGCCGGACGCATCGGGCGTGGTGGTATATCGGGGCTGCCGTAGGATGGCGCACTGACGCATCGTGGGAACCGAGCCCAGCGCTCCGCTGTCGGGCGTCCGCGCCCCCCGCAGGTCCCGCCAGAATCGCCGGGCCGGCCGTCGGCATCTGGCCTGCCGTGTCGGAGGGGACCTTTGCACGCTGTGTCGATGAGCGGGAGCTCATGAATGGCGTTGACGAGGGAGAGGGCGATCCGCGAGACTCTTCGCCGTGCGGCAATATGGGCCCATAGTGGTCGCATGCCCGGCTTTGCTGCTTGGCTATTGGGGATTGGGCTGCGGTAGCTCGGCCTGGGGCGCAGAGGAGGGTCCACGCGCGCGCTTCCATATGTCATACAGGGCGCCCGATGGTTGCCCGGACGAGGCAGAGTTCGCCAAGCAGGTGGGCACGAACCTTGGGGCTCCTTGGTTGGCCCAGATCTCTGATTTTGCGGGGATTTTATCGGTAACGGTACGCGGCGAGGGTGACTCTTACGCCGGGCACTTGGTGCTGGTGACCGCGGACGGTGGAAATGGGTACCAGCGGCGGCAGGCCGTCGAGGGTTGTGGGGAACTCGTGACGGCTCTGGCGTATAGCGCCGCTGCTGCAATCGAGATCATTTGGCGTCTACCGCCACCCCCACCACCGCCACCTTCCCAACCACAGTCAGAGGACGTTCAGCCCCACTTCGAGGTGGGGCTCGATGGCGGGCGGGCTTGGGGATTGGGTCCGAGTGGTGCGTGGGGCGGCTCCGCATTCATCGGATACCGATGGCCGGACTCGAGGGTGTCCGCTCGTCTGGGCGCCGAGTACTGGGATAGCGGTTGGGGAACACTTGCCGGCGTTCCGCTGAGAGCGAGCCTCATCGCCCTTAACGGAGATGCATGCCCCTATGAGCTGCGTGTGGGGGCGGCTGTCTCGATTCCATTGTGTGTTCGAGTAGAGATCGGGGTTCACTCTTTACGGAGCCAGTCGGCGGTCGGTGCGACCTCAACGATCTCGAGCGGCCCCTGGTTGTCCGCCGGGCTGCTGCCACGGCTCAGGGTCAGCGGTTGGGGGGCCTTCATGGAGGTCACCGGCGGTCTTTCCTTTCCTTTCTATAGGGCCGAGGTTCACAGTCGTGTCAATGAAGACGATCCGAGGCCAAGCCTCGAATACCGAGCGCCGGCCTGGGCGGCCGTCTCTTCGCTAGGAATTGGCTGGGAATTCCTCTGATCGATTCCCCTGAGCCCGGGGATGGGCGCACAGCGAACCGAAGGGCAGAGTCATCCATGAGACAGCCGAATCACGCTGCAGCGATACGAGCCGGACGCCGCGGGGAACACTGGCCGGCTTCGGTCGGCTTGGTGCAGGTCGTTTGGGGAGGTTGTTTCATCATTGCGTGTCAGGGGCCATCCCTGGACATCACGACGGGTGGGCAATGCAGGGAGACCCCGGCGTGCCCGTCCACGCCGCAATTGGGTACTGATGGATTGCTCTACTATTGGAACTTCAGTCCCTCGCAGGGGCCCGCTCTCACCTACGAAGCGCACAATTCGCTGGCGCCCCCAGCTCCTGATCAGAAGTACTCACTCTCTGGGTATGGCTCGTCATTACCGCTCAATTCGTGGCAAGAGGAGCGGGTCGAGGATCCTCCGTTCCGCCAGTTTGCCTCCACGACGCTCGAGTCGCTCTCGCTCGAGGGTGGGTTGACCGTTTCCGCTTGGATCGCCTTGCCTGAGGACTGGTTCGAGAGACTGACGGGCGCAGATTCGAACGCCCAGCCCAACCAAGGCGCGAGCACCGCGAGCGAGGGAGCGCCCACTACGGCATCGGGTGCGGGGGGCGCTACGGGTTGCGAACCGGTGCAGGTGAGCTCGGTGGGCGGCGAAACATCGAGCGGTGGATCGACGGACGTCTCGATTGCGTCTGGCGGAGCATTGGAGCCCGTAGGCACCGCGAGCGGCGGCGCCCAGAGCGATGGACTCGGGGACGCATCGAGTGCTGGCAGCGGTGGCAACCTGGGGAGCTCGGTTCTGGTCCGGACCATGCCGGTGGTGTCCCTGTGTTTGGGAGAGGTCACCCCCTGTGCGGAGGAGCTGGTTTTGGCGATTCGAGCGACGCCTGGGCGCGCTTTGCCCGAGCTTGTCTTCACCAGGCGGGTCTACGGAGCCGACATGGCCGAAGACGCGGTGGAGCTCTCGGCGGATCCCGAGCTGTGGGGTGAAGCGAACTGGCATCACGTGGCGGGAGCTGTCACGCGACCGAACGACCCGGGCTCCGGTTCTGAAACGCTCGAGGCCCACGTGGTCGATTCGCGGCGCGGCACGGGTGGCGTCAATTCGTTGGTCGGGTCCGGACCCAGGCAGCCTCTCCGGACCGGCGTGTATTTGGGTACTGACTCGATGCGCCTCTCCTATTTCGACGGGCGGCTCGGGGGCGTTGCGATCCACGGCGCGCCGCTCGCATACTCCGCGCTCGAAGGATTCTCTCGTAGTTTGAGGGCGACCCCGGCGGCAGGCGGCGATCTTGGCGGCTACCGCTGGTCGGCCTGGTCCGGTGCTGGCACGACGTCCCGATGGATTGCGGACTGCGCGAGTCCCGATCCAGCATCGAAGCTCGGCGTCGCGGTCGATGTCACGGGGAGCGCGCAGAGCACGGGTGGTCTCCTGGCCTATCTCTTCGACCCTCCAGCAGAAGACTCGCATGCGGCGGAGCCCGGTATCGATACCTGCCAGAACAAGGAAGTGAGGCTGGCGGCGGATTTCGCCATCCAGCAGGGTTATGATTTCATTCTGAGCTCGGGGCTCTCCTCTGTGGATCGTCACGGGCAGTGCACGTGGCACCGCGCTCCTGGGGCAGGGTTCCGTCACGACACCATTGACCTTGCGAAGCCAAGCTGGTGCGCCTGCGATGGCTGCGGCTGTACCTTCGCTCCCAATACGGCTCTGATTACCAAGCGCTGGGATGCCAAGGATGACGGCCAGATTTCCGTCTGTGAGTTTTCGATCGAAGACAAGCCTGCGCCGACCACCCCGGCAGCCCGCGCAGCATCCAGCGCTTCCTCCGGTACCGAAGGGACCACCGCGGTGGCCTCGGGCTCCCAGAACGCCAGCGCAAATCCGCTCCTCGGGGGCGACTGGGGGCTTGCGGAGCAGAATGTGCTTCAGGATGGTCGAGCTGACCCCGCCACGGGTTGGTGCTGGCGGCCGCTGTCCTTCCAATACGGTGCAGCAGCTAGCCTGGACTGGGTAGGAGGCTCCATCTCTGGAACCCTGACGGGCACCAACAATACGGTCGCGAGGCTCGTCGCCGACTTCTCCGCATCGGGGCAGTACCTCAATGTCAACGATTGTACCGGGTTCTCCTTCTCGGCGACGATTTCCTGGACTGGGTCCGAGGTTCCCCCTCTCGAAGTCGTTCTTGCCGACTACAACGGTTGCACACTCGAATGGCCCCTCAAGGTTGATGGCTTCAACGGCCAGCCCGTCGAGTATAGTGGCGCGCTGGGGCCGGAAACCGAAGGCGTTCGCGTCGGGAAACGCAAGGTGTATGGCGGGATCTGTCAGTGGGCAGCGCTCTCGAGGTTCCGGTACTTCGGGCTGCAGAAGGCCTTTGATGCGGCACTCCCCGAAGGGGTGGCGATCCAGATCCACAGCGTCGCCTTCGCGGGATCCAGAGGTGCCTGCGGGCGTCTCGGCTATACGCATTCCAGGGATGAGTTCGCAATGGGAGACACTCCTGTTGCTCGAGGTCCTCGACCGGGACTTCTATGACCACGACCCTCGTCGCCCTGACTGACGCAGCGCACGCGAGCTTCTCGCCCGAGGTTGAGGTGTCGGACGCGGCCGTGACCCGGGCGCTCGAGCGCAGAGCCGAGCAGCTAGTGCGGACGCACTATGGCTTTGTGTGGCGCACGGCGCGTGGCATGGGCATCTCTGCCGCAGATGCCGAAGACTTGGCCCAAAGAGTCATGATCGCCGCAGCGCGGCGCATTCGTGACATCGAGGAGGGCAAAGAGAAGGCGTTCCTGTATCGTACGACGTGCAACCTGGTGCGTCGCGCCTTTCGTTCACGCTTCCGCCGCCCCGAGGACGCCTCCGAAGACGTCGTGGACAGCGTCGCGCCGGGGCCGGCGCCGGACGAGTTGATCGAGCAACGCCGCGGGCTCCAGGAGTTCGAACGCATCGTCGCGTTGCTGCCCGAGAAGCTGCGGCTCACCTTCCTGCTCTATGAGGTGGAGGGGGCCACGCAACCCGAGATCGCAGAAGCCATGGGCGCTCGACTTGGCACGGTCGCTTCTCGGATTCGGCGGGCGAAAGAGCTATTTCAACGCCACGCCAGCGGTCCAAAGGCCGCCCGAAGGGGGGGAACGCCATGACGAGGGATTCCGGACACTGGCTCGGCGCGGGAGCGCCGGTCGAGGTTGCGCGGCTCCTCATCGCGGCGCAGCGGAGTGCGCCTCCCCAAGATGCGATCGACCGAGCCCTGGGAGCCGTACGTTCGGCCGTGGCACCGGCAGCAGCTGCAGGTGGGCTTTCCCTGCTGAGTCTTCGAGCAGGACAGGGTTCTGGATGGATCAAATGGTGTGCATGGGGGAGCGCTGGGCCGCTGCTGGTCGCTGGAGCGATCGCCGCGCGTTCTGCCAAGCTTCAGCAGGCGGAGGCGGAGTCGGCGCAAAGCCTCGCGCGCAGCGTGCCGGCCCTCATGGGGCGAGCCGAGTCCGTCACCGAGCCGTTGGTCAGCTCGCGGGAAGTCGGCGCGGCGCCGAGCGATCAACGGAAAGCTGCGCCTCTGTCCCGAGCGCGCCCCCCGGGTGGGCCTGGGGCTTCGATGGAGACACGCGGGCATGCGCCTTCCGGGCGTCCCCATCACCGCGAGCGCCCGCTGAGCGCGGCGGTTGATCCTGTCGACCCTGCCGTGGAGGCCAGGGCCGTCGCTCCTGGTCCCTCCGACGTGGAAAGACAGATCATCCTGCTCGCGCGGGTTCGCAGAGCCGTCGACGGTGGGCAGCCGCGCCGGGCACTGGGGCTTCTGGACGACTGTGAACGGTCCTTCAAACGGCAATACTTCACTCCCGAGGCGCTTCTTCTCAGGTATCGAGCCTGGCGGCTCTTGGGTGCCGCCGATGAGGCAGCACGAGTCAGTCGCCGCTTGTCGAGAGCTTTCCCGCATAGCGCGCAGGCGCGCCAGGTAGCGCTGCTGGAGACCTCCAGGCTGTCGACTCGACGCGGCCACACTCCTTTCGAGCGGCCCTAGGCCGCTGTTTCTCGTGGCCGCGCCCGGCAGGACCAGTCCTGCAACGAGCACGGCTGGGATCCCCGGTGACAACCGGGCACTTCATGGGGCTCGCTTTTCGGGGGGCGTCGCGACGTCGCGTCATGCGCGCGTGGGCTTTCCGGTGTCCAAAGGTGTGGGTGCAACATGGCTGAAGGTGTGGCTGACAATGGCTCGGGATCGCTTGCAGAGGGGTGGGGGATGGGTGAGTCGACGATGAGCGCCAGAGGTCTCTTCAGTGATGAACCGCGCCTGCTCGAGGCGTTCACTCTGGGTGAGCCCCGTGCGCTCTCCGAAGTCTATCTGCGGTGCCGAGGAGCGGCACGGCGCCTCATTGCTTACGGGTTCAGGCTTCGGGGGCAGGGTGCTCGATACGTCTCGGGAGTGAGCCAGTCGTGGCAAATCGACGAGATCCTCCAGGAGGCATTCACCCGAGCATTCTCGGCTTCAGGGCGTCGAGGATACGACGCGACCAAGCCCTACTTGCCCTACCTGCTCCAGATTGTGAGGCACACCCGTATCGACAGCTTGCGCTCCAGCTGGAGGTACGTTCCGTCTTCTGGCAGCGTCATCGTCGATGGCTCAGCGGGAGGGGCCATCGTGCAAACCGGGGACGAGCCTGCAGCGCTTGGGCGATACGACTTCGCGAGTTCGACTCCGGAGGAGGAGCTGGACCGAACCCGTGAAAGTCGCGCGCTACGCAGCTGCCTCGCCCTTCTCGACCAGCAGAGCCGAGACTTCGTGACCCTGCGTTATTTCGAAGAATTGAGCCAAAACGATACGGCGCTAGCGATGGGGATCGGGCGGCGTCGTGTTCGCACGATGGAGCGCCGCGTGTTGGGGACGTTCCAACGCTGCTGTCGGAGCAACGTGAGGACGCCAGGCTAGATGTTCGTCGGCGACGACCAGGAACTCAACTGCGCCCGAGGCGCAGCGCCGAGTCTACGGAACCTACGGTTCTATCACCCATCGATGATTGCAGCAGTCGTGTCCCTGCATGAGGGTTTTCGTGCGGATCATCCGCATCTTCGGGTTGAAGGCAGGTGCGGCCGCGAAGTCCGGGTGACAGATGATGGCGTAGCCGATCTCGGATGCGTGGGCCTCCCGGAACGTCTTGGCCCACAGGCACTCGGTGATGCGCAG
>CAYRKE010000260.1:0-10268 GCA_964424695.1 uncultured Polyangiaceae bacterium | reverse complement strand
CGGCGCCGCGAGCCAGACTCAGGAATCGACCTCGAAAGTGGTCCGCCAGCGCTCTGACCGGCACGAGGAAGGGCTTGTTGCGGATCCTTGGCACAACCCACGTCTGCCCATCCGACGCCAGTCCCCCAGTGGGGACCAGAATGTGTACATGTGGATGCCACTCCTGCGTCCGGGTCCACGTGTGCAGCACTGCCAGCGCACCGATCGCTGCTCCGAGCCACCGGGGATCGGAGCAGAGTGCCGATAACGAGTCGAAGGCCGCGCGGAACAACGCCGCGATGAGAGGCCGAGCCTACCCACCGCCCACCTCGTGCCTTCACTCGCTACGTGGGGCTGTACTACTCTGCGCACATGGCCCGAAGAGCGACCCCGTCTTGCCCGCTTTCACTCGGGCGCCCCCTATTCGGGAGTGCGGCGTCGAGGCATGCCAGCGCTTTCTCGAAAGGGAGTGACGCCCACCAGGCCTCAGTGCGGTCGCTTCTTCAGTTCGTCTAGAGTGGCGCGGAGGATCGGCAACGCCATGTGGTCCTTAGGGCGCCCAGCGCCCATCTTCTGCTCGATCAGCTTCTCGAGCCCTAGCACCTTCGTCGTGAGGCCTTCACCCAACTTGAGGTCCTGGGCATAGGGCAGAAGCTCTTCGTATCCTTCGCCCTGCACTTCGCACAGGAGGTCAATTGGTCCGAGACTCGTGGCGAGCAGAATGTGCCCGTGCCCAAGCAGGTGAGCCTCGCTTGGAAAGAGCTTCCTCGTGTCGAATCGGAGCCGCGCTTCAAGCTCACGCAGAACCTCGAGAAGTGCGTTCACGTTCTCAGGAGTACGACGATGAACGATGTCTACGTCGGCTGTCACCACCGGGGCACCGTGCAGGACCGCCGCCATTCCTCCAACGACGACGTATTCGATCTCTCGTTGCGACAGTTCGCGAAGCAGTTTGAGCAGACTACCGCTCACGGTTCAGCTCCCGAATCTCGGCTATCGACTCCGCGATACTTTCGATGTACTCCACCCGTTCCACGGGGGAGAGCGACAGCATCCACCGAACCAACGTGAGATCAACGCCATCGGTGTTCTGCTCGAGGTCCGGGGCTCGCTCTGCTTCCATGTGTGAAACAATACCGCGAACAGCATCAGGACGCACCTAGACCGTGATTCCTCGCGCAATTGGGGCCGTTCGTGTCACGCAAATCGGCGAACGCCACCCAACAAGGGGTTGCATCCGGCAGCTTTCTGACTGAAGAGGTGACTCCGCTCGGGCGTGGTCGACTACCACGCCTTCGGTCTTGTTGTCTTGCAGGTCTGGGCGTAGCCTGAGCGGGCTGCAGCTGAAGCCCAACGTTAGACTGCGAGGAAGAAGCAGATGAAGATCGGTCAATTCGGGCCTTGTGGGCTCTACTGCGGGGCATGTGGTGCGGAAGACTGCAATGGATGCCGAAGTGACTTTATTGACGACCATGTTAGAACATGCGAGTTCAGGCAATGTGCTAAGGACAAGAGCATAGAGGCATGCTGCTTCTGCGCCGACTACCCGTGCCTGCAGCTGTCTGACTTCATGAGTGACAAATGGCCCCATCACTGGACCATGTCAGCCAACCTTCAGTTCATCCGAGAACACGGCATTCAGATCTGGCTCGAACGGCAGGCCCTTGAATGGTCATGCTCTGCCTGTGGTGCTCATACTCATTGGTACCAGAAGAACTGCACTTGTGGAGAGGGTTTGCGTGTGTGGGAGTTGCCAGTCTAACGATTTAGCGTTTGCGCGGGGGACCTCGTTCTCCGCGCGGAGACCGGCGTTAAAACGCTTGTTGAACGAACCCGAGGCAGGACTCGTAAGGCGCGCTAGCTGTCAGGTCTACCCTTGGGGATTTCAGCGTCACGGAGTGGCGTCGGGATGGCGCAGAGAATGGTGGGATGCTCACTCGAATGATGGCGACGCTGAGCGAGTTGCAGAGGGGGCCGACATCGAAGCCCGTTGCCAAGGACATCACACCCATCCGACGGGGCTGGAAAGGTCGTCGCGTTTCCGGTATTGAATGGACTTCATCATCAATACCAGAGGGTAGCGTGAGCGACGGATGATGAAGGGAGCCAGTACAGGCGCGCCGAGCCGCGACGCTGCGAAATGCGCGTGCCTCACGAGCAGGCGCAATCCACCTCGATCGTGTACGTCCCCTCGGCAAAGTCGTAGCCATCGACGAGCACGGCATGCCCTTCTCCCGCGACGACATCGAAGCCGATCTCCTCGACGAAACGGGTCTGGAGGTCCAGCGGAATGGACGAACACTCCGCGGCGTCCACCCAACCGGGCTCGATCACCGACGAACAGCTGCCGCAGGAACTCGGGTCGCACTCGGCCATGAACACGTCGAGGTCCGTGGTCAGGTTCACGATGCGTACCGTGACCGAGCAATCTTGGTCAGCGGAGAAATGGTAGACCGTCTCGCGACCTGATTCCTGGCGTTGAGTACAGTTGTAGCCTGCCCATTGGTTCGGGTGCCCCTGAACCGTCGTGCTGTGGGCGAGTCGGTCGCCACAGCGCAGCGGCAAGGCGCTCTCGCAGACGTCGCCGGTTTCTTGAGCACCAGCCGTGCCGTCGCCGGACGTGCCGCCTGTCGACGTGATCTGAGTGCCGCCGGTGCTCGGGGTGGGCTCGTCGGCGCCCGAGGTGCCGCCGGTGCTCGGGGTGGGCTCGTCGGCGCCCGAGGTGCCACCGGTGCTCGGGGTGGGCTCGTCGGCGCCCGAGGTGCCGCCGGTGCTCGGGGTGCGCTCGTCGGCGCCCGAGGTGCCGCCGGTGCTCGGGGTCGGGT
This sequence comes from uncultured Polyangiaceae bacterium, assembly GCA_964424695.1. GTDB lineage: Bacteria > Myxococcota_A > Polyangia > Polyangiales > Polyangiaceae > JAEWRL01. The sequence goes on along the minus strand of CAYRKE010000260.1, from coordinate 7,464 downwards.
CATCGATTTCGCCGGAGCCGGCCTCACTGGAGACTTCGCCGGAGCCGGCCTCACTGGAGACTTCGCCGGAGCCGGTCTCACTGGAGGCTCCGCCGGTTGCCGAGCCAGCGATGAGGCCGGCGCCGCCCGTGCTTGCGCTCGAAGTCGAGCTTCCGCTATCGTGGCCCAAGCTTGAGGTGCCGTTGCCGCTGCAAGCGCCGAGAATCCCAAGGACCGTGAGTGTTCCCAAGAGGGCTCGCGGGTGAACCGAAGGGGTGATGGGTCGTCGTGCTTTCATGGTGTCTCCCAAGTGTCCGTCTGTTGGCAACTTGCTCGTCGCTCCGGGTGAGTGGACCGCACCGATTGGATCCGTGCGATGAAATGCACATCGAGGTGACTCTGCGTCGTTAGCGCTCCACGCATGCTGACTTCACGCGTGATACGAGTGGGGAGCGCGGCCACCGTTCGATGAACCGTTGGGCCGCGCTTCGGGCGGCAGCGTGGTGGCCGGCGTTGCATAGTGCCAGGATCCGAGCCGCCTCGGATTCCGCTCGCAGGGCGCCCCGTTGGAATCGCCGATCGTACTCATCGAGGAGCGCCAGCGCGCGCCCTGGGCGTCCTGTCCGGGTCGCGGCGTGCACTTGGCGCAAGAGATTCGTTTCTTCGGTGAGGGACCCCTCGCGGCGCTCGACTGCGCTGGGGGGGGGTTCATGGGCGGGGTCGGATGAGGTGGGCAAGGGCGCCGAGGGGCGCTCGGAACCGACGGAGGGCTTGGCGTCGATGGAGCGCTCGTCGCCCCTCAGCCGCTGCGCTGCGGCGACGCTGTGGCTCGGGCGAGACAGAACACCGGTTGGCGCCTCTACCTTGGTGGTGTGCGACGACGGCGCGGCTACAGGACACTGCGCCGCCGGTGGAGACTGCGTCGCCGGTGGAGACTGCGTCGCCGGTGGAGACTGCGTCGCCGGTGGAGACTGCGTCGCCGGTGGAGATTGGACCGGTGATACGCTGTGAGGCGCCGCGACAGACGCCGGAACACGAGGCGCACTGAGCTCGTAGTGTGCGACGGCCCCTGCGCCGACGGCGATGGCCGCAGACGCTCCGAGCTTCAACACAGTGGAGAGTTTCGTGGCAGCGCTTGCCGTAAGGCTCCCAAGCCCAGCACTTCCGGCTGCAGCCCCAGCGAGCTTGCGACCCAAGGCGGTTCGAACCCTAGCCTTGTCATTGGGGGTAGGTTCGTTGGCTCCCTCACGCAGCGCTGCATCGATCAGCCCGCGTGCTTCGGGGTTCATTCCGCCCATCGTGGCCTCCAGACTTTGTGCGCTCGGTGCCGCGCCAGCGCTGCCTCGAAGTCCTGCCGAGCCGCGCGAAGTCGCGCGTACGCGGTGTTCAAGTTGAGCCCAAGGGCTGAGGCTGCTTCGGGAACGGTCATCTGTTCGAGCTCGACCAGGATGAAGAGGGCACGCCGGTTTTCCTCCAGAGTGCCAAGTAGCTCGCTCAGCAGGCGCGTGGCCTCTCCACGCTCCATCAGCGTGTGGGGATCTTCGGTGTCCGGGTCCGAGGGGCCGTGCTCCACGCGAATGTCATCGAAGAAGAGGAGGCGACGGGCGCGCCGGCTCGCCGACTTGCGGTAGTCTCGGGCCACGCGGAGCACGATGCCGAAGAGCCAGGTTCGCACGGACGAGCGCCCCTCGAAATCAGCCCAGCGTCTGAACACTACGAGGAAAACGTCCTGCACGGCGTCGTCGACGGATGCCAGGGGCACGCCGAGGCGCCGCAGATTCCTCCACGCGAAGCCGAAATGCTCCTCGTAGACGCGCTCCGGCCCGTCAGGACAGTCGCTTGGCGCATCAGTAACGGTTTCTGCCGCAGACGACAAGGGATTCGGGTGAGTGGACGGATCAGCTCCGATCCGTGCAGGAAAGGTGAACCGTGGCTCCGTTTCCCACCTGGGGCGACCTCAGGTCCGCCATCCCAGCGAAAATGCGAGTCGACCGTTGAGCCACGCCGGTCGGAACACGGGACCGATCTCGTCCAGCACGAACTCCCTGCGACTCGAGGGGAAGGCGGCGTACGCGGACACCGCGCCGTAGACGTGACGCGAAATGGGCAGTGCGAGTCGCCCGCCGACCAGCGGGGCGATCCAGACCGCGGAGGCCTGGCTTCGAACGTCCACACCCCAGCCATGCCCGCGGAGGTAGTCGAATTCGACGCCACCCAAGGCATCGACCAGCACACGGCGTGTGACGATTCCCAGCTCCAGCGCCGCCCCACCATCAACGGCCCAGAAGTCGCCGCCCTTGTTCGACGCGCCATCTGCATCCGCCGAGCGTTCGAACCAGGTGTGGCCGAAGGCCGCCACGCCAACGCGGCGCCACCGCACGCGCGCCGCGCCTCCCAGCGCCAGCGCTGGACCCGGCAAGTGCCCGACGCCGAGGAGGGATTGGGCTTCCACGGACCAGCTCAGCGGATCTGGCGCGTGCGCGTCTGCGTCCGACGCCGAATCGTCCGCGACGGCGCCCGCCCGTTGGTTGCGCTCCCCTTCGGCCGGCAGCGCCGCATCGGGGTTGACGGTCAGCGCCAGAACGAGAGCAGCGGCGCGGGCGACCTCCCAGCACGAGCGTCCCTCGAGGCGCCGCTCTCCGTGCTCGTTCGAGAGCTCGGTTCGCAGCGTCAGCACCCAGCGACGCGCCGCCTTCTCTTCGGGCCTCTCCACGACATACGCGGTGGCCTTCAGTTGGGCACCCCGCATGGACGAAGGTTCGCCCCCCACGAGCCTCGTCACCTCGGACTCGACGGCTTCCCGCGACGGGCACTCGGCTGGAGCGCGCCAGGTCAAGGCCAGCGCCTGAGAATCGCCATGCTGTGCGCCCGCGACGGCACTCGGGACAAGGAACGTGAGAGCGACCGTGCCGACCAGGGTCGGAGCGACCGAAGCAGTGTACAGCACAGCGCCATGGTACTCTGCCTCGGAAGTCCGTCAACATTCTCTCCTCCGAGCTTAGTGTTGAGCGGTGCCCCTGCAGGGGCGCGGCCGTGGTCGCGTGCTCGCCCGAAATACGACGGAGCCGCGCCCCTCGAGATCCACCAGGCGCGGCTCGAGCGTGCCGCTCGCGTCCGGTTGCCACGCCAGGCGTGCTTGGTCGCACGTGCGGTAGCGCAGCAAGGGCGTCCTGGCGCGGGAGAGCCCCGCCGTTACCTGGTCGCGGGGGAGAGCTTCTTCACGGGTCTCGACGTCGATGTCCAAGCCAAGGTCTCGCTCACCGATCCGGAACTCTCCTTCCATGCCGACTTCGAACCCGGTCCGCTCTTCGCTCTGGTCGACGGTGACATCGAGTTCGATGGAGTGTTGCCCACCGACGCGTCGCTGAGGCTCCGCACCGAGCTCATGGCCGCACAGATCGTGACTCGCCAGACCTACGGTTTCGAGCCGCCGTACCACAATGACGAGGTCACGGTCGTGATGAACACCACCACGGTGCCGCTCGACGACCTCGAGAGCGCGCTCGGAGACGAGGGCATCGGGCTCGTGATGACGGGCACTCACCTCTACACCGAGCAATACGATCAGGATGAGCTCCTGACCGAGGCAACCTTCATGATGCACGAGCTCGACGGCCACCGCTGGTCGATGGCCGGCCCCTACTCGACCGTGCGCGTGGCGTAACTCCACGTGCGTGAGCGGCATCGGAGGCAAGCTACGGTATAGCAGGCGACCGACTCGGCGAAATACGCCCTACTCATGCCCACTGTCGCAAGGTACCATGCCGGGCCGCTCTATGGTGCATGGGACTATTTCCGTCTCATAGCCGCCCCACAAGCAGTGCTTGACGGCGGGGCAGCCTTTGGCTTCCGGGCGCCGGAACCACGGGTCGCCGCGCATGGCATGTTCCATGCACGGCAGAAGCTTCGCCAGTGGCATGCTACAGGTTGGAAACTCGTCCACACACCGCTTCCAATCCGCTACTTCGACTATGAGTCGCTCCTGGCTCGAGAAAAAGCCGACGCCACCTTCCCTGCCAGCCAGCGTCCTCCGTCCTGACTCGTGGCACACGTGACGCAGCTGCGCGAGTGTCTCAGGAGGAAGTGACTGCGGCACAGCTGTTCTGGACCACGTGCCGCATCGAAAGTCGACGACCAATTGTGCCACCGGAACGTCCGCGTCATCATAGAAGACCCAGGCATGAGTGGGGCGTCCACAGCAGAGCGTGATTCGCTCATCGGTCGGCAGCGGCAGCTCCAGGAGGAGCTGAACCTGAGGAGGAGGGACTGCAGCACCCGGAAGCACGACTCCAGGGCACAACGTGCCGTCGAGTGCGAGGGCGCCAGTGCACCCCACGGCGTCGTCCGGAGCGATTCTTCCGCTCCAAGTCGCGTATACGTTGTAGCCGCGAACGTATGCGAAGGCGCGATCGGGAAACGGTTCGCTCCGGGGGTTGAGCGGTCGGAACCCGATGGGAGGGACTTGCTTCGTGGCGCTCGCTGCTCGCTGCGCCTTGCGCGCAAGGCGGCTTGCGGCCGGGGTTTTCTGGGGCCGTGAACGCATACGTGAGCTCCAAAGTCTCTGTGCCGGACTCTGGAGCCGTGAACGGATACCGTACCTGTTCGAGTCCGGTGATGACCAGTTGTTCACAGATCACCGAAGCGATGGAAGTCGGCGAGCTTCCTGTGCCAGCGGACGCCAACGAGTCAGCCATTTCAGCCTTGACTCCCGAGCAGCAGCGTCGATGGGATGAAGCTTTTTTTTTCGGGCCCCGCCTTCATCGATCGAAAGAGGCTCCCACCGACCCCCAATGGGCGAGCGTGGCGACTCCCGACGGTGGCTTCAAGGCCTGGTATCGAGACTCGTGCCTGAGCCGGGCGCGCCGAGCCGTCCAGGGGGATGAGGTCGCATATGCTCGAGCAGAGCTTCGGATCGAGAGCTTGGTCGAGCAAACGCGGGCAGCGGCCGCAGAGTCCCCAGAAGTCGTTGCAGCGCTCGAGGAGTGGCGAGCTTGCATGCAAGGGGCTGGGTACGACTACTCCGAACCTGGAGCCGCGGCCAGCGAACTACGCGCTCAACTCCAGCGTGGTGAGCTCGGGGGAGAGGCGCTACGGAACAGGGAGATCCAGATCGCGAGTACAGACGCGCGCTGTTACCAGGAAGCGAATTTGGCGGAGCTCCATGAGCGCGCACGGATCACGGCTGAACAGCGAATCGCCGAGGAACATGCTGCAGAGGTGCAGGGCTTCCGTGAGCTCCAAACGGAGGCGCTCGAGCGGGCCACTCGCCTCTTGGGGACCGCTCGAGATTCCACTCCCTAGCCACCGCTGAACGCCAGTCTTCTTGGCAGGCGTCGACATAGGAGCTGGCACCGGCTATTTCGCGTTTGAGTTCGCTCGTGTCCTTCCCAAGGGAAAGGTGATTGCGGAAGATAGCGATCCGCGGATGATTCAGCTCATCCTTACCCGGGTCATGCAAATGGCCGCGGGGGAATCCAACAAGCCGCTCGGCGACGGGCACCCGAGCAACCTCGAGACTCTGCTCATTGAGCCCGACGCACCCGTAGTGCCCACCAAGGCAGACTGGGTCTTCGTCTGCGATGTTTTGCACCACGTCCCCGAACCCACCGCATGGCTCGGTCGGATTGCCGGTTCCATGAGGCGTGGCGCACGCCTCGCCCTCATCGAGTTCAAGGAGGGACCCTTGCCGCAAGGCCCTCCGGAATCCCTCAAGATCCCTCGCGCACGGCTGCAATCGCTGCTGAAGGAGTCTGGTCTGATCCTCGAGCGCGAGCTGCGCGACCTCCTACCCTACCAAGTGTTCTTCGTTTGCCGCAAGCCGTAGGGAGCGCTCGATTCCCGGTGGTGGCCTTCACAGCTGCGCGCTCCTGCACCGCCGCAGCCACCAACGCCGGGCCCCGTTCGGGTCTCTGTCCTCGCCAGGGAAAGGGAACCCCTGCTGGACGCCCGCTGAGGAGCGATCTCGAACTTCAGCCTAGGCAAACCGGCCAGGAGCGTTCAATGATCGTCGAAGCCCCCGTCCCTTGAGGTGACGATCTCTCCTCTCGCTCGCCCGGAACCCATGCAATCCAACGCTGCGCAAAGCATCGTCTGTGTGTCCTGCGGAGGGCATATCCCTCTCACTGGACTTCATCCGTCGGTGATGTGCCCATTCTGCGGCACGGTGCAAGAGATTTCCCACGCGCAACGCACTGAACTGGCCCGGTATCGGTCGGGAGTCCAAAGCGAACTTGAGCGCGCAGAGCACGAGCGTAGCCAGGTTCGAAAGTGGGACCGATGGTACGGTGGGCGTGGTGGGCAGGCGAAGGCCGGATTCGGCACGACTATGGTGCTGTTTGCCAGCGTGCTGGTCCTGGCGATCGCGTTGGCGGGGGTGGCCCAGGTCATGATGACATCAGGCAATCCGGCGTTGGCAGCGGCGGCGCTGTTCGTGGCGCCGATCGGGGTGCTGGTCATCTTCGTTCCGGCCGTGATCGGCTACTCGGTTTGGTACTGCGGTGGCAAGCGCCGGGAACGGGCGACAAACACGCCGCTCGGCAGCCTGGCGACCTGCCCGGCTTGCGGCGCGGTGAACTCCTTGGCCGTCGGACGAGTCCTGGAGCGCTGCGCTTATTGCGGTGCCGCGCTGATGCCGTCACCAGCGCTGATGGCCCGAGGTCTCGACGAGGCTGAGAATGTGCGACTGCGCGCCGAGCTGGAGCGCTATCGCACCGAACGCCGTGGCATGGCAACCCTCATTCGAAGCTCGGCTGGCACCGTCGTTCCCTATTTCGTGCTGGGCTCCTTTCTGCCGTTGACACTCGGTGGCGCGATCGTCTTCACGGTGGGCGCGGTCTCCTCGGGTCGGCCCGAGCCCGGCCTCGGTATACTCTGGGGCATGGCCGCACTGAACGGTGGTGCGATGTGGCTCGTCCACGTCCATCGCCGGGCGTGGAGGGAGCGCTTCGCGCGGATTGCCGAGCTTGGGCGAGCGCCGTTCGGGCAGCGCCCCCTCGGATTCGACGGTTTCATTGGTTGGCTCAACGCGCACTGGGCCGGCCCGGTCCCCCTGACGGAGATCTTCCCAGGCACCTACTTCCACGCCGTCTCCCTGGTCCTGGGCGAGTACCCCGGACTTCTGGTGCTCAACCCCAAGCCGTTAGCCGAGGAGTACCCTGGCTACGTCGCGGTCTATCTGGCGGCGTGGATCCCGGCCGTTCACGCCAACCCCTCCTTGGATCCCTCGACCACCACGCCTCAGCGCGCCTGGCTGGAGTCGCTCGGTATCTCGGTGTCCATGGACCGCGGCGGACTCAAGGCGCATGGGAAGGCGAGGGTGGCCCGCTGTCTTGCCCAGCGCGTGGACGGAGCCGAGATTCTCGCACAGGTAGCTTCCTGCCTGCTCGGCATGGCTCGCTCCATGTCCGCAATGCCAGTTCAGTTGCCGCCGGAATAGAGGGTGGGGGCAAGGGAGTTGGGTGGCTCTGGCTCACCGTCTGTGATGGC
>CAYRKE010000259.1:10086-10368 GCA_964424695.1 uncultured Polyangiaceae bacterium | reverse complement strand
TGGATGGAGATTATTTAGTATTGGATGTTGAACGTTGGATGTTCAATGTTCGATGTTCATTTTTTACTTTAGCCTCTTTTCTATTTCCTCTTCCCTCCAGCCTATAGCCTATATAACCGTAACACTTCCCTCTTTCCTGGGGCCCCGATCCTTAGGCTCACCCAGCGGATAACCAAAAAAAGCAGCAGCATATACGTCGTTACCATCAGGAATTTTAAACCTTTTCTTTACCTCAGTATCCGGAAAAAGGTCTCTGACAGTGGTATGTGTCCATCCTGACAT
>CAYRKE010000259.1:0-10076 GCA_964424695.1 uncultured Polyangiaceae bacterium | reverse complement strand
CACCCCGAAAGAGGCGGCAGCAATAAACATATTTCCCATAGCCAGTACACAATCCAGGCGGGCAAGATCATCAGAAGCAGGGCCAGAAACAAGAATCAGTATTGGTGCGCCTCTGAACTCGGGTTCAGGCTTTACGATTATATTTGGCGGAACAGGCGGCGGCGCTGTTTTTGGCCCTCCACCGTTTTTTATCATATCTTCCAGCGCCTCTTTATACATCTTTTTCCCATCTTCAGACTTAACAACTGTAAAATGCCAGGCCTGCCTGTTTCTGCCGGTCGGTGCGTATTTCCCTGCTTCAATAATTGTTTCAAGGATATCCTCACCAACAGGAGTGCTCTCAAAGGCCTTGTAACTCCGGCGGGCCAGTATCGATTTTATTGTGTCGTTATCTATCATAATCATCTCTCCTTTCTATATTTTCTTATACTCAATCAGCTCAAATGCATTTCCTGAATTATCCCTGATGAAAGCAAAACAGATTTCAGGGGTATCGACAGGCCCGAAGGCTATCTCCACGCCTTTTGCCGTAAGTTCTTTAACAGCAGCCTTTGCATCGGACACCTGCAAGGCAAAATGTTTGAGGCCCTGTACCTTAAAGTCCTCGTTCGGGTCCCTGCGATATTCCGGCAGAGGTTTTGACCCCTCAACCTGGAACAGTTCTATGTAGCAGTTGCCCCGCCTGATATGGCCGATGCTCATTTTATCCGCGGTAACACCCTGATCCATCCGGACCACTTCTTCAAATCCCAGCATGTCCCTGTACCATGCGATGGATTTATCAAGGTCTGCCACACTGATAGCAACATGATGAAACGATATTTCAAAACCGGTTTTGTTTTTCTGCTCTTCAGCCATAAGTCCCCCCTTACAAAAAGCCAGTGTAAGAAACAATACTAAACCAATTACAACAACACTAACCTGTTTTTTCATTAAACCATCTCCCCTAAAAAGCAAAGCCTTTTAAAATATTTTGAGGCAAGACCTCAATTTATTACTGGATGTTGAACGTTCGATGTTCGATGTTCATCTTTTCTTTTTTCCTGACAGCCTATAGTCTAACTACCTTCAATCTTTTTTCTATCTTCCTTTTCAATCTGAACTGTAATCGGTTCCACATCACGGCATACCCGGTCAAGCTGGTGGATTATGCGCTGTACCATCCTTTCGGATAGAGGTGTTTCTTTTTTATTTTTCAGGAATGTTTTTATCTCTTTTGGGCTCAGAACATTTACACCCCTTGGTGCAGACTTCCTTTCCACAAACCATCCCGGTATTGTAAGAATCGCCTCCACATTTACCTGTTCACCAACAGCGCTGGTAAGCCACTTCTGAAGCCATATGGCGTTTATTCTTGCCTGCTTAAGAGATGAGGTGTCTGTATAGCGAGGGAAAATCAGGCTTGCACCATCAAAGACAACTGTATAACTCTTATTCCCTTTTTTATCCGATGATTTTGACCGTGTCTTTGTCTCAACAGCATAAACACCTGAACTACCAACTATAATATGATCTATGTTGAATTTCTTTATCGTGTCTGGCACCAGATCATGGAAAACATGGTAGCCGTCCAGCATAAGCAGGTTAAGCTCCTGACCAACTGCTGTTTCACCCTCATAGCCCAGACGCAACAATCTTCTTTTATTTAACCTATCAACTAGCCTTTTAACATAAAAAATTACAGTACCTAAAAAGATGAATAAAACGATGATATTAACAATATTTATCATATTTTTTTCATATAAATTCATATACAGGAAGAAGAACATCACACAAGTTGGTATAAATATTAAAGGAAACAGATCTGTATTGATATCATCGTTCAATACCTGAATCTTCTCATAAATAGATTGACCTGGCGTTCTATAGAATTTTTCAGTGAATGGAGCAATATGATTTTTTCTTTTGTGATACCAGTTATAAATATAAAAAACTAGAAGAAGTGAACCCAGAAAACAGAAATATGATAGCAAGCAAATTATTGTCTTTAACTGAAATGAATTCATAGAAATATCCCCCTATTAATATAAAATGGTATTATATTTCTTATTTTTCAGAGTTAATGAATTACTAAACATCGTCCCGCTCTACAGTGAGTTTTTCTCCTGCTATCCAGTTTTTAAACCTGCTGAAATCAAAAGGTTCCTTTTCCCATGTGTCAACAAGGACAACAGGCTTGGGAATTTTTCTTGTAATACTGTGCCCGTCACGCTTTACAATTAACCGGCCCTGTGGGGGCGGAGCGGTGTAAGGTTCCATTTCGCACATCCTCATGTTTCAGCTTTAATCAAATTATTGTTTATTACATACGGTTTATCATAGAGACATGAACATGCAAAGCGCAAAGGTCATAATGATTATGAAAGCTGCCAAAAAAGAGCCTTAATGGATGAATAGAACACCCATGAAGCCAAAAAATGTCCAATGTCCAGATTCATCCTGTTAAACCCGTGTTGTATTTGTTTAACCGGGACGCGACCCCTTTATTTCATTTATGTTTTTTCATCTCTTAGCAAACCACTAAACTGTTACATGTCGTTTTCATCCTAGAAATAGGACTGAGATTGATAATCAAATTTTCTGTTAAAAGGGCAATTTCCTCCTGTCCCAAACCTTCTTTCATCATAGCTTCCACCAACTCTTCCTGTCGGGGCTGACCGAAAGTCAAACGGTAAAATGTCAATACACGTAAAAGGTATTCAAGCTTACTTCTATCCTTACTAAAAGGGTGTAATGGAATGATTCTTTCTAATCTAGTGCCATCCTCACATTCCATATGCCAGAACGGAACCAGATCACATTTTCCATCCCGCTGCTCCTTTGTTTTTGCAACGAGAAAAAGCTCTTGCCAAAGCTTTTCTATGGGAGGATTTAGATAGTCTAAGTACTTTGTTGCAATATTTTTTCTAATCACATGCCCCATATAACGATTTATCCGTCCCTCCCGCTGTTCAATATCAATGGCATTCCCTGGCAAGTTCCAATGCATAACTTTTCTGCAGTAATAGTGAAAATCCAATCCTTCTTGTCCGACGGATGTTGAAGCGAGAATAAAAGGTTTGAATGGTGAGTTGAATGCTTTCCGAAGGTTGATGACCCGTTTTCTGCCTGAATCGGTTTCAATTTTCTGATTACCGAAATCAAGTGCAAAGTTGCACCGCATTGTTGGATTATCTGTAGCATCCAAAAATGATTTTAAGCTGTCAACTCGGATGCTGGATGTCCGGATATTCATGACTGCTGCGAAATGCTCAGCAAGTTTCTCGGCACTATCACGGAATTTTTCACACTCAAACAAAAGATATATGAATTCATCCATCATAGCCTGGACATTCCCGCTTACGCAGTAATCGAGGACTCTACGCCAGTATTTCTGGTATCCCGCAAAAAGACGAACTATTGCAATAGATTCCGGTTTATTAAATAGAGAAATAAACCCTTTAGCAATAATAGTAGCACCCTTGGCGACATCATTCACTGAATGAAAATATTCATTGAGCGATCGAAAAGCAGATATAGCGGGAGAGCCTAGAATCATGTCCACAAGAACATCTTCGAGATCGTCAGGAATTTTCCCAAGGCAAATACTTTCAGGATTTTCAAAGGCTTTGTAAAGAGTATAAAGATGATCATACTCCCGTCTTTTCGTGTCTTTTGTATCTTCGCCAGCTTCAGGATCAATATTTGAACTTCCTGGCAAGTCCGATAGGTAAATCCATTCTTTGATAGCGGCGTTGGCTCCTTCTCTGTATTTATCCATGAGCAAAGGGGCAGCCCAGTACCATCTATCTGGTTCCCCAGCTTCCGTTTCAAACCGTTTCAGATTCAACTCCTGAAATAATAATTTTAATTTTTTACAGAGGCTTCTTCGGATCTCTTTGATTGGTTTATTCTCTACAAGATTTTGCTTTGGGTGATATAATTCAGCCAGAGTGGGAGATGGGTACAAAAGGCAAAAATTTGTCATATTAGCCGCTGAACGACTTTTACCTTCTCCCGAAAAGACTAGCTGGGGTCTGGGATACCTCTTTTCTTTTCCTTTTTGGAAATATTTTCTATCCCTTTTTTGCCCTTGTTCTTGCTTACCAATAGATCTTTTATCTCCGATTGTCAGCCTTTCTGCTTCATAGGAAACAAGTGTTGCGATCATTCTTGGAACAAAAACCCATGATGAAAAGACAAGTGTTTTTGAAAAGTTTTTTTGCCCTTCGAACGCGCCGCTCAATTCATAATAAGGCAGTGTAGGAGTAACCCAGAGGAGTTTCCATCCACCCGAGTAAAGCGTATCTTCCAGTAAAAAACGTAATTTGCCATTTGGAAGGCCATTTTTTGTCAATGGCCTATACCTGTTTACCTTTTTAAAGTCGATCCAGCAATTTGGATTTGCCTTCAAAATTTTATTAATTTTATTTTTACGTTTATGCCTATAAAGTTGTTCTTTCAGTTTATAGCGCTCCATGAAAGATAGTGGAAACGGTGCTGATTTTGAATACTCAAGAGGATTATATAATCGTCGGTTTGAGTTGACTTCGCTCAATGCACGAGCGAGTTTGTCCGTCTGTATAAAATCCTTTACATCTTCGATTTGCAATTTAAATGGTTTCTGAAGTCGGTTAGACAATAAAGTGTTGTGGTTATCAGATACAAGAATCCGTTCTGTACGAACCATTGCCTTAATGTAGCTCTCTTCCAGCCTGTTTTTTATAAGGATAGCCTCGCCCAGTTGGTCAACCGCTTGCTTCGGATATCTGAGAAATTGAAAGAATGACTTTCTATCTTCCATATATTGTCCCCAGAATTTCGCATCTCTATCTTCCATGAGGAATTTCAATACCAGCTCAAATTCTGCGAAATGATCTTCTCCCATGCCAATATCCATTGAACCGGTATAAGGCTTAAAAGGCGTTGCTGATAGCATTAATATTTTTGCACCTTTTATCCCGAAGACCTTTCTTGCCAACTTAATGGCAGGAGATTCTTCCTCTTCTTTTATTAGATCCCTGTATCGTTGAAATTCATCGAGGATGAAAAGATCGGCGTTTAAATACTCCAGGCATACCTCTGTGAGTGCTTGCCTAAGAAGGCCTACAACCGTACCGCGTGATGAGTATTTCTTATAATTTTTACCCCAAAGGAATTTTGAATACACTTTTACTACTGTCCAAAGCGAAATCTCATCACGATTGATACCAATGTCCTTAAATATTATTTTATTTTCAGATCGTCTGACTCTTGTACTCTGCAGGATAATCTTGAATTTTTTGAAGATATCCTTTTGGAAATAGGCTCTGTTTTCCTCTTTATAATGTTCTGTACGATCCTTCCATTCGTAAGGATCTCTCACTCCGCCGATTAAAAGGTACCGTAAACCATTTATGTGATTTTCGAAAAAACTATATCTCGTAAGGAGAGTGAAGATTATAAGCCTCTCTTCAGACTCACCTGATCCACCTGTCAGATAAAAGGAAGTCCCCGGAGTAAGCGAACTCAGACGGAAATGGTTTTTAACCTTCTCCGGTTTATAAGCCAAATAGATCAACCTTCCTATTGGTTTTATCTCATCTTCAAATAAATTCAATTTTTTTAGATTCTGTGAAGCAAGAGCCTGATTGGAGCAGATGTATATAACATGAAAATCTTTCTTTAACTCAGATTTTATATGTTTCTGATAAGCTTTCGCAATTAGCCCCTTAGCTACAATAGTCTTCCCGAGACCAACCTCATCAGCTACGAGCATCTTATTCTGCCCTTTTTCAAAAAGCTGTTGGTAAATATAGTTAACTGTCTCTTGCTGGAAATCCTTGAGCTCAGACAATGCATCAAGGATGGCTTGGTCTATAATTACATGATTATTCATTTGATACCTGATGCCTGCTTAAAGACGTCCCAAAACTCTATAAAATCCTCGGGGATAATTCTGCCAGCTTCACCAATATCATCATCTGCTAATCTCTGAATCAGCCTATCCACGGCCTTGAGTTTCTGAGGGTATCTGGAGGCGCTGGTCAATAGTTGCTCAAAAATCGGGATATCTGAAAATTCTTCGCTGTATAAATCCGATTGTCCAGAATCTTTTTGGCCATTGCCGAGGATGCTACTCTCAAGGTAAGGGTTATCTGACAGAAGAAAGGCCAGATACTTAAGAAAATTTTCTCGCGAACTAATTAAATTTTTAAATATCTTATTTTTCCGAGTCTCAGGAAGATCGATCTCCATCTTGATTAGAAAGGTAGATTCTTTTTGATTCTTATAATAGATATCGACAATAACAAATCTGCTGAGCTCAACTTCACTCAAGTTTTCAAATATTAACTCGTTTTTACAATCTGGAATAATACGCTGAATATGTGAATCAAGACTCAAAAGCCCGACCTTGACAGATATAGCATCATCCCAAGATATTTTATTCATATCAATTATGAGAGAGATGTCATAATTTGACGTCTTTTCTCTTGGTATGATCTTTCCACTAAAAGGACTCTTGATAAGATCGTATGTCACTTTTCTGATCATTTGATTGACGTTTTCGGATTCGTCATCCACTGTCCCGTTATCACTAGGTTCGTATGCTTCGAAAACAGGAGATTCCCCATCTGGATCGATAAGAAGCGACTTCATATAATCTGGGCCAATGTGAGGGTTTTCTCCGCTCAACTCAATCATAAATTCCGTGTTCCTGGTAAATGCAGGATCTGTACAATTGGCCGAACCCAAAAACCAGAAATAACGATTCTTATGCTCACCAATAAATATCTTGGCATGAAGCTGTTGCCTTTGTGGTTCAAGGCCAGCTTCCTCAAGTTCTTCCATTGTTTCACCATCCACGATCCTCTTTGATAGAAAATAAGGCTCATAACCTTCAAGAGCTTCCATCGGAATATTTTGAAGCTCCTCTTCTCTTGATATCAGTGTTTTTAATCCTGGCGAATTACGATGCAACTTTTTCAATGTTGTTCTATCAGCAAAGGGTGTCATTATAAGGAGTTTTTCAAAGGAACGGCCATCCAAGGGATTGACATAGTTTTTAAAACCATCAAATCCAATCGGATGGAACTTGAAGCTATCAAACCCATCTATGTGTTCAAATTTAACCCTTGACAGTTCCTTCAAGAAAAGGTCGGCGCCAGACACGTGTCTGCCATTAAAAAGAGAAGTAAGAAAATCTATTAGGGGTTTATTGTTGCCATTCTGAAATGTTTCGAGTATTCCGTCCACGTAAAACGCAACATCCCAACTCCTATCAAACGTTAGGTTACGGCTTAATACAATAACCCGGTATCTAATTCCATGTGGTCCCTTGAAACGCAAGACCCAGATCTTCGGATGGAAGGATGAGACATGATTTGGTGGAATGGTCTGATAAATTGAGTCATCTATATATGTGAACAACCAGTTATATTTTCTGGGAACCTTGATTTTTCCTTTCTGGCAAAAAATGCTTAAAGTATCTGCAGTTTTTTGAATTGACTCAAGAACATCGAATCTAGTCTCTTCAAAGCTACCATCAAGCACCTTTGAATAAAAAAGGGCTAAAGGTATAGCCAGAAGGGCGTAAAGATCCAGCGAATAGGTTGTCACCACCGCATGTGTCAGCTCATATTTCTTGGGAGGCATTAATATCTCGCCATAATCAAGCCGGTTTTTCTTAAAATCAAGCATCTTTCACCTTAACTCCCGAGTCCATTTTGAATATCTCTAACAATGTCTCTTGCTATGGGAAACCTGTAGCTAAGGTCATCAATTCCAATCCAGTCATTCACCCGTTCAGTAGAACCCGGTCGTAGACGGGCTTTAGAGCCTTTGTTTCTTTTCTCCTGATCCACAATTAGTTTATCGAAAAACTTGATACCCTCTAAACTCCTGATGCCCTTAATCCATTCCTTTATAAATGTTCTCGTGTAACTTCTTAAAGTTGAAGCAAGCTCAAACAAACGATCCTCATCAAAATTGTAGATAATTTTATCATGGGCCATGATTCTGTCCCGCCATGCGTCCCAATCATCACTAAATTCTTTCAATTTATCATCTGTTCCAAAATGTTCTTGAAGGAGACAATTATATCGGATATGAGCCCCATGGATGATCTCATTAAAATCTTTGGCTAACCTTAGAAGGCTTTTCGTTTCAATCGGAATATCTTTTTCGCAAAACACGTCGCATAAGTCTCCGAAGTTTCTTATCTTAATAAAAAGGTCCATAAGTTTTCTTTTTTTGAGTACCTGCCCTATAAGCCTGTCATTGTGGTTGTCGATAATCTTATCTCTTAAAAAATCTGCCTCCTCGTATTCCAAATCAATGGACAAATTCTGATCCCAATCTTGATTATGGTTGGGCAGTTTGATACCAAAAGAGTCCTCATAGCAAGCATCTAGATCATCACCCTTTTCATCATCCGTCATATTCAATAAGTCTATGAGTGTATCCTGCCTGTCATGTCTACTGATATATTCGGTAATTGACAATTGAGTGTTGATTATCTTGAAAAGTCTCAATCCTGACCAGTAAATGGATGAAGGTTTACGGGCAAGTTCTCTATTCGTCCCAACCAAAGTTATGCCGAATATTCCCTGCTCATTGGTGCCACTATATTTTTCTGCAAGAAAGCGTATGATCTTATTCTCCCTGGTCCTCAGGTACTCACCAAGTGTGGGCTTATTTGTTCTGTTTTCATACTTTATTTGATATTCCTTGAATATATGCGGTACAATCAAAAAATATTTTGCGCGGGTTTGAATAGTACTGAAGCCCGGGAAAAAGATATCGGAAAGCGCATCCCTTATAACGCCGATTCCAAGCTCGTCAATCTTCCCTTCGGGTTTGAGCAGGTCAATGACCGATGCAACCCTGTCCCTGTGATCCGGAGAAAAATCAACCCATCCAATTCCTGCCATTATAAAATCCTATCTATCTATTTGATCTTCATAGAGCGGGACGCTCTTTCTTCATTAATAACCCTTTCCCAAATAAATTATTAAAATACATCTTATGTCCATATTATCTAATAAATACCTCTTTCCTATGAAAAGCCAGGAATTCCTGATTAGGTATAAACCGGTTCGGTAAAGTGATTTTTTCCCCTGCATAATCCATAAGCATTTTTGATTGTTTCCGGTCTATTTTGCTGATTTTATTAGATACCATAAGATTATAATTTTCATCAAAAGAAATAAGGCCCACATCAAAAGCTTTGTCATGCAGGGCATTCAAGCAAAGGCCATTTCTTGGATTCATCCGGTTCTTGGCATCCTTTACCCAAGGAACAATATGGCTCGATACAAGTAGCTCCGGTATTGCTAGCCCTGTGATACAACAGGTATTGTTGTAGGAAGTAAGGATCATTTTTCTGAAAAAGTTTTGGTTAACCCTGGTTTTAACAACCGCTTCCCTTGTTTTGCCTTCGGGGTACAATTGCTCTTCAGGAAACACAAAACCATCGCCTTTGATCTGGGCAGACTTTTTTCACTTTCAAAAACCATATCATCCCAATTTGTAAAAAACTCGTTCCAGACCTCAACATCCAGCTTGCTTACATGAGATGCGCCTTTTCTTTCCAATGATGGGTCAATATTTGCGAAGTTAGCAAGTTTATAGCTGACCGAACCTGGGGTACGTTCCAGTATTCTTGCCAGTTCAATTATTTCAGGATTTCTCACATGAATTCGACCAAAGGGGGTTTTGCAGTAAAGGTTTATCGCAAGAATCAACTCATCTCGCGTCCATGGTTTTCGCTCACCGGTACTCATATTATGACCTTCCGCATGAAAATGATGCAATACAAATTCAAAATTCAAGGTTCAAAATTCTATTAAACCGCGAAAGGCGCGAACATCGCGAAAGGTTTTTTACCACTAAATACACTAAAAACACGAAAGGTTTTATTACTTTTTAAAATATTTTTTTCGTGTCGTTCGCATGGTTCGCGGTTTTATAAATATTTGCAAAATCTCTTGAAATCTATTTTTTTAAGGCTGGATTGTTGTAGCAGAAATCTGTTCAATGATCAATGAACAATTATCAATTAACAAATCTAAAAACAGGCTGTAAGGCAAGATTTCCATCTTCGCCAAGGCTACGAC
>CAYRKE010000258.1:0-10378 GCA_964424695.1 uncultured Polyangiaceae bacterium | reverse complement strand
GCTCTAGCGCCGCCCAGGCGAGGCCGACCGCGAGGAACGCGCGAAGCGTACTTGTTTGGCGCCCCTGCGGCTGCACCCCCCCGGTGGCACCCCCAAGTGTGAGCCCCCCGAATGTGAGAACTCAGACGCGGACTGACGAGCCAAGTTCGCGTCCCAGAGCGCTCGCAGGCGTTCGACACGGGACTGGTCCCAGCTACCCCTTGTAAACCCGAGCGGCGCCGACTACACCCGGGCAGCATGCGCCACCGGTTCGCCGAGTCGTACGCCGGGCGTAGCGGCGGGCGCTATGTGCTCGCCAGCGTGCTGGTGTGCCTGTCCGCCTGGTTGGCTCCAACCGCGACCAAGGCTGCGGCCGCATTCGAGAGCGTCGTCATCGTGTGGGAAGCACCTTCTGCCTGTCCCTCTGAGGCAGCGGTAGTTGCTGCGGTGGAGGAATCATTGGGGCAGCCACTCTCGACGCCGCGGGCTCAGTGGCTCACCCTTCGAGCCACCATCACGGAGGCGGCAGGCGGCACCTACGTGGCCGAGCTCACCGCAGTCTCGCCGGACGGCGAGCGGCACCGTCGCCTCGAGAACGCGGACTGCGGCAAGCTGGCAGAGGCCACTGCCTTGCTCATGGCTCTGGCGGTCGACCCCGAGCTTCCCCTGACCGAGTTGGAGCCGGGCCAAACCGAGCCGCCTGTCGCCGGCGCGCCTTTGGTGTCGGCCGAGGATCAGGGCGCGAGTACCTTCCCACTCACCTCGATCGAGGTCGGAGCCGTCCGTTCTGAGAGGCTCGACAAACCGACGGTCCAGCCGCGCCACCCGCCGCCCCCCGAGACACCGGGTCCGCGGTCGAATCCGCCAGCTGCTCCCGCAGTCGGACCCGTACGCCCTGCCTCGCAGGGATTCGAAGTGGGGCTGAGCGCCGCCGGTCTCTTGGACACTGGGACGTTGCCCGGCGTCGGACCAGGCCTGGACGGGCGGGCGACGCTGTCATGGGGTGGCCCCTTGGTTCTGCAACTCGGAGGCCGCTGGATGTGGACGCGGTCGGAATCCGTCCCGAGTTCTCCAGAGAGCGAAGTCTCGACAGGTTTTGCCGCCGGAAGGGTCCTAGGGTGTGTGCATCTACCGGAGAAGCGCTGGTTGGGCGGTGGCTGCGTCGGCTCTGAAGTGGGTCGGATCCGCGCCAAGGGAGTGAACGTCGAGGATCCCACGGAGTCTTCCAAGCTCTGGGTCGCGCCGGTCGGCCAGATCGTAGCTGGACTGCCGCTGGGGACCCGACTGCGCCTGATAGCCACCCTGGAGCTCGCGATCGCGCTGAATCGCCCTTGGATCGGAGTGCGCATGGGGGACCAGGCGATTCCGGTCTGGCAACCGTCCGCCACAGCGGAGCGCTTGATGGTGGGGGGCGAGCTCGAACTGTGAGAATCGCGAAATGGTTCTGGCGGCGCCAGGCTACCAATGGTCGTGCTGTTCACCATGGCACTCCGGCCGCCCAACGAACCCGAGAGCCGGCCTCTCTCGTCGCATGACGAAGTGGCAGTTGGAGCGCTCTATCGCGAGCACGCGAGCTTCGTATGGCGCAACGCCAGGCGGCTCGGGGCAGACGACGCTTGGGTCGATGATGTCGTGCACGAAGTATTCCTCGTCGTCGCGCGGCGGCTGAACGAGTGGCGAGCGGGAGCCAGCATCCGCACGTGGCTGTTCGCAATGACCTTCCGCATCGTGAAGAACATGCGCCGCAATCGCTTCCGTGATCAAGAGAAGGTTGCCCGCCACTCACTGGAGCTTCCTCCGCCGTTCCACCCCGAATCCCAGGCCGCAGCATCGAGGACTCTTCGCGACATGCTCGCCCAGCTCGATGACGCCAAGCGTGTCGTGTACATCCTCGCCGAACTGGAAGGCATGACGTCCATTGAGATCGCAGGCATGCTCGGCGTGCCGGTGGGAACGGTGGATACTCGCCTGCGAGCGGCGCGTTTGGCGCTGACTCGAATCGCCGAACGCATCGTGGCGATCGAGAGGAGGGCTCTATGAAAGCCGAAACCTTGCTCAGTCAACTTCGAGCCGCGGAGCGGGCCCAGGCACCCAGCGATGAATCGCTGACTCGCGGCTGGCAACGACTTCGTGAGGCGGCGTTTGCTCCAGCGGTAGCGGGGCCCGCTGTGGCGGGGGGCAAGGCCTCGATCGGACACGCCACTGGCTCTGCCGGACATGGGGCAGCCGCCGCGGGCAAGGCCGTCGCGACGCAAGGGGCATCGGCCCAATCCGTAGCGGTGGCAAGCAAGGTAGCTGCAACCCAGGGCGGCTCGGGCCACGCCGCGGCCGCCACGCTCACTGCCGGCGGGGCAAAGGGTCTCGCCGCGGCGGCGCCGACCGCCGTCAGTGCGGGCGGTGCGGGGTGGACCGTGATCGGAGCCAAGGCGTTCGCGGCGTGGGTGGCGCTCGGCGGGAGCGTGGGGCTTGGGGCCGTCGGGACTGCGCATTGGGTGGAGACGAGGAGTGCCGCCATCGACTCTCAGGAAATGGGTGCTCACGCGAGTGAAGCTTCGGGGGCTCGCCCCACGGTAACGCACAGAGGCCGCGGAGCTACCGTGCCGTCGCCGCCCGCTGCTGAGCCGCAGGATGATGCCAATCGCAGGCGCTCGATCGAAACCACTGAGGGCTCCGATCGCGGGAGCCCCGGCTCTATATCGGTCGACCTCGGGGGAATGCGCACAGCGGCTGACGTTTCGGGCGCGGGCGATCGACTGAAGGGCGAAGGCCCCCTGACGCCGCCGGGTGCTCGAGCGGCGGCGCGCCCAGAGGTCGGCGGCCGTCCGGCGTCCGGGAGTGCAGACGCGGCCGAGCCTGCAGGAGCCCGGGACCTCTTCGACGCCGAGCTGCAGCTCATCAAGCGGGCCAAAGCAGAGCTTGACCAGGGGCACCCCAGCACCGCTCGCGACATGCTCGACGAGCATGCACGGAGCTTCCCACGCGGAGCGTTCGCCGAGGAGCGCGAAGGACTGCGCGCCATCGCCCTCTGCCGGAGTGGTGAGGTCAAGCGTGGTCGACAAGCCGCGGAGCGGCTCACGCAGTCCGGCAGCGATTCCGTCTTGGCAGCTCGGATCCGCCGCGCGTGTGGGGGTGACCCACAGTAGAAAACGTGCTGCTGACGCGCGAACGCGAAATGGCTCGGAGGCTCCCAGGATACCAACCCATGAACGCCGAGCGGTTCGGCATCCACGAGGGAAAGATTCTATGAAGAAGACGCTCATCTCGGTCAGTTGCTCGATGGTGCTCCTAGCCTCGGCGGGTTGCTCCGATGGCGAGATCACCACCGTGGGAAGTGTCGACTCGCCCGGGCTCGGCGCGGCAGGAAGCGCGGAAGCCGGCAGCGCTTCGGGAGGCTCTGACGCTGCGGCGCAGGCCGAGGCTTCGGGAGGCTCACCTGGCGCAGCCGGCGATCCGAGCGGCGTAGGGGGAGCCGGGCCGACGCGCCCGCCGTCGACAGCAGCGGGTGGCTCCGATGGCGCTCAAGGGACCCAGGGCAGCAGCGAGTCCACGGGAGGAGTCGTGATCATTAGCATCGAACCTCCGGAGTCAGACCCAGGGAACGAGGCTGCGTTCGGCACCTGTGAGCCAGGCCTATACTACTACTGCAGCGGCGAAGACGGGTGCCTGGGGCAGATGGCGTGTGCCGGCTCGGGTGAAGACTTCGAAGCCTGCAAGTGCCTGACTGCCGGGAAGTACGCGGAGAACGAACCATGGGACGCGGAGAACGGCAACTTCGCAGCACCAGCAGAGATCCCGCTCCTCGACCCCGCCTACGTTGACGACCACCTCAGCGACCCCTTCATCGAGGACACCTGCCCTACACGACCCGATCTTGTGAGCGGAACGGCTTGCCCCGAATTGGACCAAGGCTGCAACTACGGAGGATGTGCCTGGGACTGCAGCTGTGAAGCTGACGGGTGGCACTGCGGTGTGCGACCCTGCTAGCTGAGCGCAGGCGATTCTCGGTCCATTCTCGCCCAATCCCGGACCGGGCAAGGGTTGGGCGAGAGGATCAGCTAGCCGAAGATGTGCGGGGGAGCTCACTCTGGCATGCTAGCTCGCGCGGCTGTGACTCACGGCTCGAGTAGGGCGCTCCTTATGGTCTCGTTCCAGGTGCCCGCACCGACGTCCATGGCTTTGAATTTGCCACCGTCGTCCCAGTAGGCCCACCCCATGCCGCGACGCTCGGCCTCGGTGCGCACCAGCCACACGTAGTTGTGGCGACTCTGAGCATCCGCGATGTCGATGGCCCCGAATTCCCCGAGATAGGCGCGCTTCTTCGTCTCCTTGACCCAGCGCGCCGCATGGTCGAAATAGGCGAAGACGGCGGCCGGGCCACTGGGATTCGTGGCTGGAGGTGCCGTGTTGTAGCCATTGAGCCAGTCCATCACCCATCCTTCGCTCTGTGCTCCGGAAGTCGGTGTGATGGGGGTCTTGGGCGGCCCGGGAAAGATGATGCTGGTGGTCTGACACCACGGTTCCATCCAGGGCGCACCCTGGTGGGTGAACAGGATCGGCTGATACATGTGGAACTGCGCCACGACGTTGGGATCGTCGGCGGGGAGTTCCAACTTGTTGAGGTGGTCTGCAGCTGCCCAGAAGTAGGGATCGGCGAAGACGAGTCGCGTGGGATTCGAACGACGGATGATCCGGATGACCTCCGCGGTAAGTTCGTTGTTGATGGACGACTCAAGGGCGCCGTTGGGCTCGTTGAGTATCTCGAAGGCCACCGTCGCGGGACGGTCAGCGTAGCGCGTCGCGATCTGCTCCCACATGGCGTAGAGCCGCGGGAGGTGGGCTCGCGGCTCCTTGTGGATCTCCTCGTAGTGGTGCACGTTGATCATGATGGAGAGGCCACGCGACAAGGCCTGCTCGATTGCCCAGTCAATCCGCGCGAAGAAGGCGGGGTCGATCGTGTACGGGGCCGCGGGCATGGTGCGGTTCGGAGTACTCCAACGCACCGGCAGCCTGACGTGGTCGAGCTTGGCCTCAGCAGCCATCCGGAAGTGGTTCTCGGTAATCGAGGTGCCCCAGGCCCCTTCACTTGGAGCGTCGAAGCAATTGCCGAGGTTGATCCCCCTGGCGAAACCCGGGATCGGTTCGGAAATCGCGATGGGGTCCGGGCGTACCAGAGCTTTGTCGATGGGATCCGCAGCGACCCGTTCCTGAGCGGTCGGTACGGCTGCGCCCGGTGAAGCCGCTGGCGCCGACGATTCAACCGAGGAGCGCGGCTGGCACGCCACGAACGACAGGAAGACTCCAGACACCGCGAAGGAGACAAGCGAGGAATGCGTCAACATGGGCCTGAGGGTACCGACTATGTTGGGAAAGCGCAGCCGGCTCGCGCTGGGTGAGAGCGACATTGCAGAAATGCGAGTGTGTGGAAACGAACTGCTCCTGGCCAGGTACTTTCTTTGCCAGGGCGGCCTTCCCTACCCCGGTGACATCCGCGGTGCTTCCAGTTTTGTGCGCGGACACTCGCGTCGGAGTGCTTTGCTCGACCCCAGTGCGCCTCCCTCGTCGCGCGGCTCGCTCCTCGAACTCGGCGCGAGCCGCGTAGTCACCCGATTGCTCCTCAAGCTGTCCCAGCACCACGGAAATCCGCGACGAGTGAAGCCACCCACCGTGTAGTCGACTGTGGGGTTGTTTGAAGTCGGCCGACATCCCCCGGTCTCAGGTTGGCGTGGGAAGGCGGCTCCGGACGCTGGCCTCATTCGACCTGATAGCCGTCGTACCCGATTCCGAGCTGATCGAGGACGTTCTTGGTCTTGTCGAAGAAGTACGTTTGCTCGTAGCCAGCGAGCCCCATGGGATCCGGGTCATCCGTATCGTTGTCGGTCTTGTCTCCGTACAGAGCTCTGAGCTGCTCGAATTTGGCCTCGTACCTGCTGAACAGAAAGAGCTGGTTCTCCGGAGCGACATAGTCCTCGAGGTACCCCAGGTAGCGCTCGCGATAGCCTTCGATCTCCAAAACCTTGTCGACCAAGGGCCGTGGCGAGGAGTCCCCCCACGTCGCCGGGAGGCTCACCGTGTCGAAGATGTCTTGGTCGATGAACTCGTCGTAGCCCATCTCGCCGTGCCAGTTGGTACCGAGAGAGATATCGAAGTCGTACGGAACGAACTCGATCTTGCCGTTCTGGTTGAAGAACAGATAGTAGTTGTTGGCCAGGAATCGATAGTCATCCAAGTTGTTGATGTAGATCCCCATGGCCAGGTAGCGGATGAAGCGGTCAACCTCGAAGCTCTGCTCCATGTAGTCGACGAAAGCCTGCCCCTCCAATGCGTTGAGCTGCTGCACGAAGCCTCTGAGTGCCGAGTGATCGCTCGTGGTTTCGTTGGTCTTCAGGTCGTAGATGGGACGGTAGTTGGAGTCCGGATCCTTGACCCCCACGTGGTCACCAGACAGTGACTCCTCGGTCAAGTGGGGGCCAGCGTCGAGATAGAGACACTTGTAGAGGTCGCCGTCGGCAGCCCCGTAGCGCCGCTTGAGGAACGGTTTGTCGACCGGTTCGACGATGCCATAGACTCCGTAGTCGACGACGTTGCCGTCGATCCGAAACTCGAGGGTTCCCATCGACATGCGCGGCACGGTGACCCCAATGTCTCCGAGCAGCGCATAGCTGAAGAGCTCGTTGATCTTGGACTGGTTCGCGTACGTGTCCCACGTGTTGTATCGGCTCCACTTGAAGTTCAGAGCCTTCAGGCCGGCGAAGCGCCGCTTGCTCAGGGGCTCGAAAGCGGGATCGTCCTCGGGCATATCGAAGGTTGCGTCGAACTTCACCTTGAAATGGGACTTGTAATAGCGACCACCTTCGAATGGGAGACGCCTCGACTCATTGCCTCGGGAGCGAATCCCCACCTCGGTCAGCTTGACTTCGGTTCCATCGCTTCGACGGTAGACGAAATCGGCCTTTCGATAATTGTCGGTTCGATAGGCACGTCCATCGCCGTCATAATTAGGGGTAACGGGGTGTTGCTCTTGGTAATCGAGCATGTCCTGGGTGACGCCATCCCATTCCGCCTGGCTCATCTCGATGATGAACTCGTGAGGCACCGCGTCGTCGAAGAGTTCACGATATAGCTCGGACTCGGCCGAATCCGTAACGACGCCGTTCCCGCTGTCTCCTGAGGCCCCGGCATCGCTGATGGTGCCACCCGCACCACCGCTTGCGGTTGTCGGGCCCGAGGGCTCAGCAGCCTCTTCGTCGTTCGAACACCCCCCAGCAAGGGCCAGGCTCACCAGCACGGCAGAGCGAAACCAGGTCACCGCAGCGCGCCGCCCTACGCTGCCATTCGCGGAAAGGGCGCCGAGCGGGAGGGTGAGAAGGCCTGGAAGAGGAAGCGGAAAACCGGCAGACGCCGATGGGGAGAGCGAGGGCTTCATGGACTGTACCTGGGGTTGGGAGTTGTCGAGACTGGTAGCACGAACGAGTGGAACCCCGTAGTATCGGTGACCGCACGTGCTACGCATGTGCTCCTGACGGAGGAACGCGGCGTGTTCGGCCAGCACCAGCCTCCAGCAAGGGAGCGCCGTCGGGAGATCGGAGTGGGGACGAAGTGCGACTCTTTGGGCGCGACGACTGTCAGCGTCACGCCCGTCGACTCGTCGACGCTCGAATCGCCGTCACAGCTCCTACCCGGATCCCACGCGACCGCTGAGCGAACACGAGCGCTCGGCCGGCAACGCGATCAGCAGCTGGTTCCGCGCCTACGGCGCCCCGGCGAAGGGCGCTGTGGCGAACACGAGAGGTAGGGAATCGACGGATCCGGTTCTCGGGGCTCGAAACCGGTTGACTGAGCGGGTCGGCCCAGAGCCATCGTCGTCGGGTCCTTCCCACGAGTTGCGGCCATCCCTGGGTTCGAGGCCCGAGCACGGAGCACCGGATCCGACGTCCTGGTCCGTGGGCCGCTCAGATCCCCAGCGGCTGCGGCGCGGATCATGTACCTTGCTGAGGGGCACTGAGAGACGATCTGCCTGACTCGGCTCCGCCACATGTCAGCAGATTCCCGCCCAGCCACAGTCGAACGCAAAAAGGAGAACCCCATGACCGAGCCCCAATGCCCGTTCCACAGCACCCCTAGCGGCACGTCGAACCGTGACTGGTGGCCGAACCAGCTCCGACTGGACATCCTGCACCAGCACTCGGCGAAGTCAAACCCCCTGGATCCCGACTTCGAGTACGCGGCGGCATTCAAGAGCCTGGACTACGCTGCGCTGAAGAAGGACCTCGCCGCGCTGATGAGGGACTCTCAAGATTGGTGGCCCGCAGACTTTGGACACTACGGACCCCTGTTCATCCGCATGGCGTGGCACAGCGCAGGGACCTATCGCTCGGGCGACGGTCGCGGCGGTGGTGGCCGTGGCCAACAGCGCTTCGCACCACTCAACAGCTGGCCCGACAACGTCAACCTCGACAAGGCCCGTCGCCTGCTCTGGCCCATCAAGCAGAAGTATGGCCAGAGCATCTCCTGGGCGGATCTGATGATCCTCACCGGCAATGTTGCGCTGGAAACCATGGGGTTCAAGACCTTCGGTTTCGGGGGCGGTCGCGCGGATGTTTGGGAGCCGGATCAGGACGTGTACTGGGGCCGCGAGAAGGTCTGGCTGGGAGGTGAACAACGCTACTCCGGCGAGCGGAACCTCGAGAACCCGCTGGCAGCCGTGCAGATGGGGCTCATCTACGTCAATCCCGAAGGCCCGAATGGTAACCCGGCTCCGGCGTTAGCCGCCCACGACATTCGAGAAACCTTCGCCCGCATGGGTATGAACGACGAGGAGACCGTCGCTCTGATCGCTGGCGGGCACACATTTGGCAAGACCCACGGTGCTGGCCCAGCATCGCACGTCGGTCCTGATCCGGAGTCGGCCGGGCTCGAGGAGCAGGGGCTCGGATGGAAGAGCACGTTCGGAACCGGCAAAGGCGGTGATACCATCACGAGTGGCCTCGAAGTCACCTGGACGACGACGCCAACCCGCTGGAGCAGCAACTTCTTCTGGAACCTCTTCGGCTACGAATGGGAGCTGACGAAGAGCCCAGCTGGCGCCCACCAATGGGTACCGAAGGGGGGCGCAGGCGCGAATACGATCCCCGATGCTCACGATGCGGACAAGCGTCATCCGCCGACGATGTTGACGACGGATATCTCGCTCCGAGTCGACCCGATCTACGAGAAGATCTCGCGACGGTTCTACGAGAACCCCGATGAGTTTGCGGATGCCTTCGCACGCGCGTGGTTCAAGCTCACCCATCGGGACATGGGCCCGCGCGCTCGGTACCTTGGCCCGGAGGTTCCAGCGGAAGAGCTGGTCTGGCAAGACCCGATCCCCGCGGTCAACCACCCACTCATCGATGACGCAGACGTTGCTGCGCTGAAAGTGAAGCTCCTGTCTTCGGGGCTGTCCGTTGCACAATTGGTGTCGACGGCCTGGGCGTCCGCGTCCACCTTCCGAGGGTCGGACAAGCGAGGCGGCGCCAATGGCGCGCGCATTCGTCTCTTGCCGCAGCGGGAATGGCAGGTGAATCAGCCGGAGCAGCTCGCGAAGGTGCTCCAGATCCTCGAGGGCATCAAGGACCAGTTCAATGCTGCCCAGACCGGTGGCAAACGAGTGTCGCTCGCCGATCTGATCGTGCTGGGAGGCTGCGCCGGGGTCGAGCAAGCAGCCAAGAATGCTGGCCACCCGGTAGCCGTTCCATTCGCCCCGGGACGAATGGACGCTTCACAGGAACAAACCGACGTCCAATCGTTCGCCTTCCTCGAGCCCGTGGCGGATGGGTTCCGCAACTTCCAGAAGACCAGGTACGCCGTGTCCCCCGAGGAGCTCTTGGTAGACAGGGCGCAACTCCTCACCCTGACGGCTCCCGAGATGACGGTTCTCGTCGGTGGCATGCGTGTGCTGGGGACCAACGTCGGGCAAACCAAACACGGGGCGTTCACTCACCGAATGGAGGCGTTGACCAACGACTTCTTCGTGAACCTGCTGGATATGGGTACGGAATGGAAGGCAGTGTCGGAAGCCAAGGACGTGTTTGAGGGGCGGGATCGAAAGACCGGAGCCGTGAAGTGGACCGGCACCCGCGTGGATCTCGTATTCGGTTCGAATTCCCAACTTCGTGCCTTGGCCGAGGTCTACGCCAGCGTTGACGGACAGCAGAAGTTGGTTCGCGACTTCGTCGCTGCGTGGACCAAGGTGATGAATCTGGACCGCTTCGACCTGCGCGTCTGATGAATGGTACGCGTTCACGGCCCCAGAAAGCCCCGGCCGCAAGCCGCCTTGCGCGCAAGGCGCAGCGAGCACCGGAGCGGAGCGTACGTGGGTACGTGAGCACCGGAGCACAGCAGCCACTCCCCGGGCGCCCCC
>CAYRKE010000257.1:2033-10379 GCA_964424695.1 uncultured Polyangiaceae bacterium | reverse complement strand
CGCCACTTGATGCCACTCCTTCCACTGTCCGAGATTTGTGACCGCTGATTTAGCTCCGGGCGATCTCGGCCTTCGCCTTCGCTGCAACGCGCCGCTCCGGCAGTGCAACGAAAGCCACGACGGCGGGCAGAGTCCTGCCATGCAGTCCGATCCCGGGATCGGCCGGGACGTCACCGAACACGCTTGGCAAACAGTGAGTAGACCGTGGGGAGCACGAACAGCGTGAGCAGCGTCGACGTAATGAGCCCCCCCATGACCACGACGGCCAGGGGTTTCTGGATGTCTGCCCCCGACCCGGAAGCGTACAGCATGGGCAGGTGTCCAATGAAGCTCGTGAGGGCTGTCATCAGGAGCGGCCGGAACCGGAGGTCGCAACCCTTCATGACAGTGACGGCCACGGACTCCCCTTGTTCGCGCAGCTGGCGAAAGAACGCGACCAGCACAACCCCGTTCTGTACCGCAATCCCAAGCAGGACGATGAAGGCCACCGCGGCTGAAACCGACACCGGCATACCAAAAGCAACGACCGCGACGACCCCTCCGACGAGCGCGAAGGGCAGGTTGAGCAGCACCAGGAGGGCGTTCCAGATCGAGCCCAAGGCCATGTAGAGCAGTACCATGATGAGAAACAGGGCTATCGGAACGACGACGGCCAGCTGCCGCATGGCGCGTTGCTGGTTCTCGAACTGCCCCCCGTACTCGACGTAGTAGCCCGACGGCAGCGTCTTCACGAGCGGGGCGAGCTTCTCTCGCACCTCCCTCACGAACCCTCCAAGATCCCGACCGCGGATGTTCGCCTCAGCGACGACGCGCCGCATCCCGTTCTCGCGCCCCACCTGGGCCGGAGCCTCCACTACGCGAAAATCGGCAATCTCGGCCAAAGGGACCCGTTCGCCGCCGGGCGCGGTCACTAGCACGCGCTCGAGGTCGGGGATGTCTCCGCGAGCCGACTCCGCAAACCGGACAACAATGGCGAACCGGCGCTGCTCCTCGATGAGGGTCGTGGCTTTCTTGCCGGCAACCGCCGTCTCGATGGTAGCATTGACGTCGCCAATCTTGATACCGTGGCGGGCCACGGCTTCCCGATCGATGACGACGTCGAGCTGGGACATCCCCGATACCTGCTCCACCTTCACGTCCTCGGCGCCCTCGATGCCGCCGAGCGTTGCGGCAGCGCGGTCAGCGAATTGCTTGAGCACCTCGAGGTCGGGGCCAAAGACCTTCACGGCAAGGTCGCTCTTGACGCCCGAAATCAGCTCGTTGACTCTGAGTGCGATCGGCTGGGAGAAGGAGAAACGCAGCCCCGGAATCTCGGCGAGATCCTTCTGAATCGCCTCGACCAGCTCCGGCTTGCTCCTTCCCCTGCCCCAGTCCGCCTGGGGCTTCAGCATGATGAACACATCGGTCTGTTCGGGACCCATGGGGTCCTCCGAAATCTCCGCCCGACCAGTCTTGCTCACCACGGTCTCAACCTCGGGGAATCTCTGCAGACGCCGTTCGATGAAGGAGGCGACTTTGACGGACCCGTCGAGAGACGCATTGGGGAGCCTGACGACGTTAATCGCGATCGCACCCTCGTCCAGCAGGGGCATGAACTCGGTTCCCATGCGGGGCAGCAGTGCCAACGCGGCAACCAGAACGCCCCCCGAGATCCCGAGCGTCACACCCGGTCGCCGCACCGCGACACCCAGCAGGCGCACGTAAGCCACGTGGAGACGGCGGCTAATCCCGAACTCCTTCTCCGGAACCTGCCTCAGCACCAACTCAGCAAGAACGGGGATGACAGTCAGGGCCACCACGAGCGACACGAGAAGTGCGATGAGCATGGTGGCTGCCAGCGGCGCAAACATCTTTCCTTCGATGCCCTGGAGCGTGAAGAGTGGCACGAGGATAATGGCGATGATCAGGATCGAGAACGCGACCGGTCGCGCCACCTCGACGAGCGCTTCCGCAACGACGCGCCGCTTGTGCTCACGTTCCGTTCTATGCGCCAGATGGCGGCGAATGTTCTCGACCACCACGATGGACCCGTCGACCACCATTCCAACCGAGAAGGCCAGACCACCGAGACTCATCAGGTTCGAGCTCATCCCAACCTGACCCATCACGATGAAGCTCACGAGAAATGTGAGCGGAAGCGAGAACACGACGATGAGCGCGGTCCGAAGCTCGGCAAGGAACAAGAAGAGCACGAGAACGACAAAGACCCCACCCTCCAAGAGGGCGTCCACGACCGTCTCGATACACGCCTCGATCAGCGAGGTACGATCATAGAAGACGTTCAGACGAACCCCCTCCGGCAGAGTCCCCTCAATCTTCGCCACCGCGTCCTTGACGCGAGTCACGACGTCCTTGGAGTTCTCCCCTTTGAGCATGATGATCATGCCAGCCACGGCTTCGCCCTTGCCGTCTCGGGAAACGGCGCCTTGCCTCGGCTCCGCACCGATCACGACCTCAGCGACGTCCCTGACGTAGATGGGAGCGCCATCGCTCGACTTGATCACGATGCGCTCGATATCCGGGATGTCCTTGAGGAGGCCGACTCCGCGCATGTAGAGCTGCTCCCAGCCCCGCACAATCACGCCGCCGCCGGCGTTAGCATTGCCCTGCTCGACGGCCTCGACCACCTCGCCGATCGTAAGATTGTACTTCAGGAGCTTCTCGGGCGAGATCAGGACCTGATACTGCTTGACCTCACCCCCAAAGCTATTGACCTCGTTCACACCGGGAATGGGCTTGAGGAGTGGTGCCACGATCCAGTCCTGCACGGTGCGCAGGTCCATGGCGCTCTTTCCCTCGCCCTCGAGGGTGTATTGGAGGATCTCGCCGAGCCCGGTCGAGATAGGTCCCAACTCCGGCTCCACCCCGGGCGGCAACTCTTCTCGTGCCATGCTGAGGCGTTCAAAGACGACTTGCCGTGTCCAGTAGGTGTCGACCCCATCCTCGAAGACGATGACCACCTGCGACAAGCCTGCCTTGGACAGGGACCGAACCTGACTCACGCGCGGCAGACCGCGCATGACCTGCTCGATCGGGTAACTCACCCGCTGCTCGACGTCGACGGCGGCCAAGCCCGGCGCCTTGGACAGAATCATCACCTGGGTGTTGGTGACGTCTGGGAATGCGTCGATTGGCAAGCGAAACCAGGCAAGAGTGCCCGCTACCAGCAGAACTGCCGTGATGAGGAGCACGAGCAGCCGGTTTTTGAGAAGGAGCATGCTCTGGGTCATGGTGGCCTCCGGCTCAATCCGCGCAGCCTGCGCCCATCTTGGAGCGCAGCACGTCCGATTTCATAAGGAAGGCCCCATCCACCACTACGGTGTCACTGGGCGTCACGCCACGCTCGATTTCGGCCCAACCGGCCCACTGTCGCCCCAACACGACGGGGCGGCGAACGTAGAAATCGCCTTGGTGGTGAACGAATGCGAACGAGCGCCCCTCGTCGTCGAGGATGGCCTCTCGCGGCAGAGCCAGGGCCTCATCCGAGCCAGGAAGATAGACCTTGAGCGAGGCAAACATCCCAGCAAGGAGCCGGCCGTCGTCGTTTCGGGCTTGAACACGCAGCTTGACGGTCCGTGAGGACTCGTCCATCGCCGGGCTCACGAGATCGACCGTACCGGCAAACTCCTGGTCGGGATATGCCTTGACGGAGATCGTCGCTGCGAGCTGCTGGATCGCCTGCGCCTTCTTCACGGCGGCTATGTCCCTCTCGTAGAGGTCGGCCCATACCCAGACGGCCGTGTTGTCACCCACCGTGACGAGGGACTCATCGGTCTTGGCCACCTCACCGGACACGGCATGCATGACGAGCACCGCGCCATCGAGCGGGGCTCGAAGCACGAGCCGGCCGCTGGCGGTCGTGCCGCTTCCAAGTCGATTGAGCTTGGCGCGCGCACCTGCAACTCGGATCTCCGCAGCGTCGAGCTCCTGCTTGGCTTGTAGATACTCCTTCTCTGCGGCGATGTTCTCCTTGCGGAGCTCCGCGACTCGCTCGAAGTTGCGCCGGGCCAACGTCAGTATTCCCTGCTCCTCGAGATAGGCCGCTTGTCCTTCCCCAATCGCGACGCTCTCGATCTCGAGCAGCGGCTGCCCCTTCTTCACGGAGTCACCGAGCGCCACGTTCACCCGCTTGATAATGCCTTCGACTTGGGTGCTCACGTGTCCAATGCGTCGTTCGTCGAAACGGACCTCACCGGTGAGCGAAACCGGCGCGGCCACCTTCCGGCGCTCGGGGCGGGTCGTCGTGAGGAGCCCACCCTTCATGAGAGAGGCGGGTGCTCGTACGAAGCCGACCTCGTACCGACACTCGTCGCACTCGTAGGTCTTCTTCTGATGCTCGCAGCTGAGGGTGACGAGTTCGGAGACAGGGCGATCGAGGTCAGAGGGCTCCTCCGTCTCGGCGTGGTCCTCGCCGTGCTCCGAATGCTCGTCGGCGTGATTCGACCGCTCTCCGTGCTGGTGAGGGGCGCCCTCCGCGGCTGGTTTGGCCGGGGCGCTCGTCGCTTGGGACTGGGTCGCCTTGTCGCAGGCCAGGGTTGCGCAGAGCAGGACGATAGCGAAAGTACGGCACAGGAGCTCAGGCTTCATTGGGGCACCTCTCCAACGAGGACATCGAGTCGGCTACAGTCGATCTGGGCTTGGGCAAGGGAGCTCGAGTAGAGGCGGCGCGCATCGAGCAAGGTACGACGGGCGTCGATGACTTCGAGCAGGCTCGTCTCGCCGAGTTGGTACGTCTTCTCCATGGTGGTGGCTGCAGCCACTGAGCGAGGAAGCACGTCGTGTCTGAATCGAGCCGCGGCAGTGGCCGCTGCTTCGCATGCGGATTGCGCCTCGAGAACCGCAGTCTCAAGTTCCAGGGAGGCTGCCTCGGTGAGCTTCTCGCCCGCGGCGCGCCTGGCCTCGGCCTGCATCACAGGACCTTCGTTCCAGTTCCAGAGGGGCACGTCGACGGCGAGTCCGACACCGTAGGCGCGGCGATCGAGCTCATACGACGTGAAACCCGTGATGGAGAATGCCGGGAATCTGGCCAGATTCGCGCTCGCAAGCTCCGCGTCGAGCACACGCGCTCTCGCGCGAGCTGCTGTGACAGCGGGATGAGTTGCACGTGCCCGGGCAAGAGCGGTGTCGCGGTCCAAGGTCGGCACCAGCCGGTCCGAATCGACGGTCGCAACGAGGACCTTGCCGGCGGGAACACCAAGCCATAAGGCAAGAGCTGCCTGGCGCGCACCGAGTTCGGTCCGAGCCGCGGTGAGTTCACTGCCCACCTTGTGGAACTCGATCTCGACCCGTGTTGCTTCCACAGGACGCGCCTCGCCTTGTGCGACGCGGCGTCCGACCGTGTCGACCAGAGCCGAGGTCTGTGCCTCGAGCGCCTCGATGGACGCGACTCGATCCTGGACGTCAACCAGATGCCAGAACAGCGTCCGTAGCTGCAACAAGACGTCGCGACGCAGAGCTTCGACCTCGGCCGCGGCCGCGTCGACCTCGGCGCGGGCCGCGTCGACGCTGGCTCCCCGCTGGGCGAGCCAGCCGAGTGGCATGGTCACAGCCAAGCCCCACTCGAGTCGGGACGCCCCCCCCGATCGCGCAAGCCCCTGACCGATGTTGCCCTCCAGGGTCGGGTTGGGCAGCGCCCTCGAGGCTGCCACGCCCCCGCGCGCCGCCTCGACCTGGAGCTTCCCCGCGGCAAGCCGCGGATGCCGCTCGACCATCTGAACGAGGTCTGGCCAGGTCACCTTCACGATGGCCCCAACTGGGGCGTCGTGCTGGGGCGCCGGATCTACACCCGATTCGACGCGCCCCGGCGCGCCGAGCACCGGGGTCGCTGTGCAGAGAGCTGCCAGCAGCAGCTCGCATCGCCTCCGTTGGGAGGCTCTGACCGATGAGCATCGCATCTTCGAACACCTGCTTTCGATGGACGTCGCCGCGGACGTCTCGCGCACAGTCCGCTCCGGTGCTCTCTGCGCCTGGCGCGCAAAGCGACTTCAGCCCGGGGCTTCCTGGGACCGTGAACACCTACCCGGAAACCCTGCGTGAGAGGAGGGCTGCCTGAGGCTTGCAGCACAAGGATCAGAAAACCGTCAAACTCGAGGCGGGTGGAAGACGCGGACCGCGAGTTCCTGCGGGTAGAGGTCGTCGCTGATGTGCTCGGCAATTGCCGTGATGGCAGGAAGCCACAGAGAAGGCTCGATGGAGTGAATCTCCGGTACCACAACCATGACGTGGCAACAGGCGCACGGACACGCCGGACCGCAGGGGTGATCGCCGTCGGTGGGATCAGGGCACGGAGCCCCATCTGAATGAGCGATCCGATCGAGCCCGAAGGACGAGTCCAATGCCTGAACGACCGTCCCAACCAGAACGCTCGCGACGAAGGTCAGGAGCACCACCGCCGCCAGACGACGAAGCCGCGAGTAACCGCGGGCGATGTGCCTGCCGCGCTGACGCGGACGTGGTGGTACGATTCCTTCGGGGACCATGAGCCGTTCTCTCGGCCAGCCCGATTGGTATAGTGATGCCACCTCCGGATGCAAGGGACCCGACGGGCAGCCGCAACCTGGTCAGTCAACCAGGGCGTGGACCAACGACGCTCCGCAAGCGACGGCGCACAGGGTCAGCCCCCCCATATGTCGCCCCGAGGAGAACTTGTGAGCGACTGTGTGCCCCGGACACTGGGTCCTCGGCATCGTTGCGCGGCTCATCCGCCGCGCGCTGCGCCGAAAACCTGGACCCAGGTGGAGCCTCCACAGAACCCGACGCCAAGCTCGGTGGAGCCGCGATCCAGGATATTGGCGCGATGCCCCTCCGAACCCATCCAGAGGTTCATCACGTCAACAGGCGTGGTGGCACCCTCGGCAATATTCTCGCCGGTGGGAGCACCGGAGTACCCTGCCGCCATGGCACGCTCGTCGAAAGTCGAACCGTTTCGTCCCACGTGATCGAGGTAGCCGTGCGCCGCCATGTCTTCACAGTGGGCCTGCGCCGCCTTTGCCAGCGCGGCGTTCCAGTCATAGGGCGTGAGGCCTGCATCAGCCCGCTCGCGGTTGACGATCTCGAACACCTGACACGGGAACGACTCGCCTCCGGCCGGGCAGCTACGTTCGTAGTCGAGCTCCGCCGCATCCTCACCGCAGCCGAAGTGCATGGCCCCACCAACCAGGGCTGCCAAAAGCTGCCTGTTTGCCTTCGTTCGCCCACGACACCCGCTGCCGTGGGCCGCCCACAGTCGCCTGCTCTCCATGGTGCCCCCAGGATACAGAAAAACGAAACCCCCGGGGATCTCTTCCCGAGGGGGTTTCGTTTGGCCGCCGACGGTGCGGCGGTCACGTCAAGGCATCTGACAGGTTTGGCTCAGAACAGCAGCTCTGCCCGGAAGCGTCCACTCAGAGCATTGTTGACATAGCTGCCCGCGTTGAAGTCATCGACCTTGTTGCTGGCGTGCGAGACCACGAGCTTCAGGTTGAGCCGTGTCCAGACCGTGTACTGCACCGCGCCAAAGATCAGCCACTGATCGTTCGTATCCACCTTGCCCTGGTGCTTCCCCACGTTCTGATCGATACGGTAGTTCTCCCAGGAATTGAGGAAGGCACCGAAACCGAACACCAGCGGTTCGTGTCCGGGGCTCGCGTTCAAGAACCCGCCAACGGTCTGAACGGTGTTGCTGGCGGCCAGGTTGGCCGCGTCCTTGTCGTCCACCACGTCCTGGAAGCCACGCCCAAAGCTGCCGCCGAACTCCACGTAGGGATCCAGCACGACTTGCGCCGCGAAGCCGTAGCCGTTCCTCGAGTCCCCCCCCTTTTGCTTCGTATCTTGTGGCTTCACCTTGCCGTACTCCCATCCAGCCTTGAGCTTGAGGAAGCCGACATCGAAGATGGCAGACGGACGAACGTCGAGCTGATTGGGGGTCGATGCGTTGAGGCTGGTGCCTCCACCCGCGTGGCCCAGGAGCTCGCCGCGCAGGTACTTGGTCGGGTAGAGGTGCACGGCGTAGGTGCCAAGCACGTTGTCCTGCCGGTTCCAGAAGTAGGTGAGCCCGTAACCATCCGTGGGCTTCGGGAGGGAAGAAGACACGATCCATGCGCCCGAGCGCTCGAGCGTGTTGATATCGAGAGCCATGCCATAATGGTTCGCAATCTCCCAGCCCTGGAAGCGCCCGACGGTCACGTCGAAAACGTTCCACATGCCAGCGCGGACCCAGACGTCATCGGTCGTCGGAACGACCTTCGTCTCGATATCAGCACGCATGTCGCCCAGAGCAACGAACTCCGCGTTGGCCTGAGCAAACCAATCCCCCCCGGCGTTGTAGGTCGGCGTCACGCGAAGCACGCCGCGTGTCTGCGTGGTCCA
>CAYRKE010000257.1:0-1933 GCA_964424695.1 uncultured Polyangiaceae bacterium | reverse complement strand
CCCCGGCGTTGTAGGTCGGCGTCACGCGAAGCACGCCGCGTGTCTGCGTGGTCCAACGGTTCTGGTCGTTGTAGGCGGAGCCTTCCAGGCTCTTGTCCACCGAGATGCGCGTGTTGCTGAGGTCGCTCCAGACAGACCCGGACAGCCCGATCTGTAAGCCTGGACCGCTCCCGACTTGGGGCATGTATGGCCATTGCATGCCGTGGAAGGTGCGCGCCAGCGACCCATTCGCGAGGCCGCGGATCTGGATGCTGGGATAGGCAGATCCGGGCAACTCCACGACGGGCAGGATTGCCGCGTCCGTCTTGGGCGCGGGCGCAGGAGCCGTAGGCAGCTCCGGCGCCGATACGCTCACCTTCGCCTCGGCGGAAAACGAGGACTTCTTCGCGGGTTTCTCCTCGGGTTCCTCCGCAGCCTCCTCTTCGGGCTCTGCTGCGGGCTTCTCCTCGGTCGCCTCCGCGGGTGCTTCTGTGGATGCTTCTGCGGATGCCTCGGCGGCGGGGGTCGCCCCCGCCTCGCTGCCCTCAGTCGGGAGCGCGCCGGTCGGCGGCTCATCTTCTTGAGCCAGCGCCGGCGCGTTGTAGATCAGACAGGCCGAAGCCAGAGACAGGGCTACACCGAGCCCGAAACCATTCTTTCGAGATATCATGCTGTTCATTCCGATGTCGTGCTGGTAGCCGTCAGTCGCCGTTGATCGTCACGGTGCCCACGAGGCCCGAGGTCTCGGCGTCCTCCGCATTCTTACCGACTAGAATCGTATAGTCACCACTGTCGATGACCCACGTGCCCGACGCTTCCCCTTCCCACCGGCGGAGATCCCTGACTCGGAGCGGCAGCTGGGCGGTCACGGTCTGACCCGCTGGCACGGTCACGCGAGCAAAGCTCTTGAGCTCCTTCCAGGGACGCTTACCCGTGATATGAGCCGGCTTCGCGGGAGGCTTCACGAACAGCATCGCGATCTCGTCGCCGTCAACCGACGACGTGTTGGCGATGTCCACCGTGACTCCGACGATGGCATCCTTCGGAACTGCCTGGCAGGGAACGGTAAGGTTCGAGTACGTGTAACTCGAGTAGCTGAGGCCGAAACCGAAGGGGCGGACCAAACTGACCGCGCCGCCGTCCACGTACTTCCGCTTGTCATAGTCGCGGTAGCCAAAGAAGTAGTCCATGGTCGTCGTTACGCCGTCGCTCCCCTTGAACACCTGTAGCATGTCCTGGGTCGGCCAGGCCATGGGCATCTTGCCAGAGAAGTTCGCCTGGCCAAAGATGAGTTTGCCGAGCGCCGTACCGCCACGCATTCCGGGATAACCGGCCCAAATGGTGGCCTGGTTCTTGTTGGAGTGCGACAGCCAGGGCATGTTCACAATCGAGCCGGACTCGATGATGATGATCGTCGGCTTGTTCAGATCCAGCACGCTGGAAACGAGCTCTTTGTGCCCTGGAGGCAGATCGAGGGAGCTTCGATCGCCACCCGCGGCGATGTAGTATTCCTCGCCTTCATCGCCAGCGGTGTAGCCCACGACCACGACGACCGTGTCGGCGCCGGCGGCAGCGTCCGCGGATTTGCCGCTCGTCACCGTCCTTCCGGCGCCTGCGATCTGCTGAATACCCGCGTACGGGCCGATGCTGCGGGCGGGATCACCGTTGACGCGACTCGAACCGCGATCACCGAGGTTCGGATCCGTCGCAAAGTGGAAGAGACACGTCTTGTTATTGGTCTGGCCTTGCCCGGTGTCCGAATCCTGACCACAGCTCTTGGGCACAGAGGAGCTGGTTTGCGTGAACTCTTGGTCGATGCCGACCACCGCGATGTTCGTCGCTGCCGTGAGCGGGAGCACCGGCGTGCCCGCCTCGCCGTTGCTGACTAGCACCGCCGACTTGATTGCAGCCTCCTCGGCCAGAGACTCGTGGGCCTCATTGGGGGCGATCGAGT
>CAYRKE010000256.1:0-10437 GCA_964424695.1 uncultured Polyangiaceae bacterium | reverse complement strand
CCCCTTCGCGCGAGGCGGATCGCGGCCGGTCCTCCATGCAGGGCGTGAACGGATACGATGAACGATTGGGGGCCGCCGGAGGATGCGGGCGGTCCATGTGGATCGCCCGCATTCCATGGCGTTGACCGGGTCTCGACGGCTGGCGGAATTCCGGCTGGACTCGATCGAGATCGCGCTGCTAGTGTCAGTCCGTGAATGCGAAACGCTCAGATCGCCTACTCTACGCTGGCAACTGCTTGCCGGATTTGTGGCAGTACCGCAACGGTTACATTGGTCTCGCGCTCATCCCGAGGTACGACCGCGATATCAAGCAAGATATGACGCAGCCGCTCGATTTCGAGGACGAATGCGCGGACCGCTTTCAGTGTGAGGACGTCTTCGAACATCTGCCGTACGAGAAGCTTCCGGCCGTGTT
Organism: uncultured Polyangiaceae bacterium; assembly: GCA_964424695.1. Taxonomy (GTDB): domain Bacteria; phylum Myxococcota_A; class Polyangia; order Polyangiales; family Polyangiaceae; genus JAEWRL01. The sequence continues at coordinate 10,022 of CAYRKE010000256.1, read as the reverse complement.
CGCTGAAGTCTACCGAGTACTGAAACCCGGAGGGCTGTTTCGTTTGAGCGTCCCCGACTACCGCTGTCCCTACCTTCGCAGGCGCAGCGTCTACGACATCAATGGCCGCATCGTCTTCGACCCCGGAGGCACCGGGCGGCTGAATTCACAAATGCAGGTCGTGAATGGGGGGCATCTTTGGTTCCCCACCATCGAAACCGTGCGCTCGCTGTATGAGCAGTCGCCCTTCAAGGAGCCGCGCTACCTCGAGTACTGGGATGAATCGGGGAATCCGGTCATACACCCGATCGACTACTCCCTGGGTCACATCAAGCGAACGTCACAGCACGATCGCCGGGTCAAGAACGAAGGCATCCCCATGTCCATCGTCGTTGACGCGACGAAGTGAGTCCTCGCGCCCGTACAAGCGCGAAGCGCCCCCGGGCTGGGTCTTCCTAGGTCAGGCACTGGAGAATGCAAGGCATCCGTGAAATTGCCGCACTGACCCCTGCAAAGCGAGCAATGGGTGCTCACTTGCTGGCAGCGCTCGCCTCGGTGGCCGCAGCGGTATTGATGACCTGGCCGCTCGCGCGTGATGCCGGCGATCACATCCTTGCCGCGATCTACCATTGGGACGCGTACACCAACGCGATGATCATGGGAGGCCGTGTGGACGCGGTTCTCGGTCGCGGTCCGCTCTCTCTGTACGACAACTACTTCTTCGCGCCCCTCCCCAACACCATCGTCTACAACGAGAATCTCTTCGGCCTATCGCTGATCTTTGCACCGCTCTACCTGATCACCGAAAACCCGCTATGGGCCTACAACCAGACCCTGCTGGTCTCGCTGTCGCTATCGGTGTTCTTCACCTACTTGCTGGTGCGGCGTCTCACGGGATGCGGACCCGCCGGGGTATTGGCGGGCGTGGCGTTCGCCTTCAGCCCATACGTGATGTTCGAGATTGGGCGCATCCAGCTGGTGGCCACCCAGTGGATCCCCGCATGCTTCCTGATGTTGCACCGGGCCATCGAGGAGCGGCGTCTGCGCGATGCGGTCGGCTTCTGGCTGTCTTACCTTCTACAGATCGGAACGTGCCTCTACTACGCCATGTTCCTCGTCCCGCTCCTCGCGCTAGCGGGCGCAGTGCTGGTCGCCCGGCAGCGGCCGCCTCGCAAGCTCTACTGGCAGCTTGCCGCAACCGGGGCGGGTGCAGCCGTCGTCGCGTTCTTCATGGTGCATCCCTACTTCACCGCACGCGAGGCCTTCTCCCTCGAGCGCAGCCTGTCTTTTGCGGCGAGCTATGACGGAAAGCTCGGCTTCTTCACCAACGTCCACGACACGAATCTCAGCCTAACGGGGCTGCACCACCTGGCCACCCAACGGGGTGCCCATGAGGAGATCGCGTTTCCCGGCTTCACGGTTCTGGCCCTGTTGCTGCTGTCGCTGGGCGTTCCTTTCTGGCGAAACCTGCGCGACCAGGGGTTGCGGGCAGCCGGCGGTGTTGCAGGTCGCTGGGCGGGCATTGCCTCGTTGGCGTTCACCTCGACGGTCCTCACGCATAGCGTGTTGACGGGCGCTGTCGTGTTTGGGCTCTGCGTTTGGCACGAGCTACGAACCGGCAACCCGCTGCCCTTCTCGGGTCGGAGGGGCCTATACCTGGCGCTTCTGCTGCTATCGACGGTGCTCTTCCTGGGGCTCGAGCCCATATCCTTTCAGGGCGAACCGGTACGGGGACTCTACTACTACCTCTACACCTACGTTCCTGGATTCAACGGCATACGCAAGGTCAGTCGCCAAGCCGTGATGACGACCTTCGCGTTTTCGCTGCTGGCAGGGTTCGGCAGCGCATGGCTCTTCTCCAAGCTGTCGCGTTCGAGGACACGAGCGCTCGTGCTATCGGGCTTGCTGCTCTCGACCTGCTACGAGCTGCGATGCTTTCCCCATCCCCTGCGGGCCGTGTGGGCCGGTGCGACGGTCCCCGAAGCTTACCGATTCTTGGCCACGCTGCCTCCTCAGGATCGGGTGGTAACGACGCCGGTCAACGATGGAACCGGGATTTTTCGCGGGGATCACGGCCTGGTGCTGCACAACTACCTCATGCTGCTGCACAAGCACCGCTCGCTCAACGGGCAGTCCAGCTGGGATCCTCCGGTAACGGATTTGGTTCGCGGTGCCCTTCGGGGGCTGCCGGGCGAGAGTGCGCGGCGCATCCTGCAGAGCGTGGGCGCCGATCACATCCTCGTGCACGCTGCGGAGCTCGAACATAGTCGCCGCAGTCTGCCCCAACAGCTTGCGGCAGAACCCCAGTACTTCAAGCGGGTCTTCCAGCAGGAAACCGACAGCGTATTCTCTTTGTTGACGCCTCCGGACCCCACCCTCGAGCTCGTCGAAAGCCCCCCGCTTCCGATCGGCGCCCAGCTCATTCCGAACCAGGAGCTGCACGCCCGCTCCAGCCTCGAACCCCGTTACGCCCACAGAGCGATCGACGGCAACGCTTGGTCATCCTGGTCGGGGCGGATCCCCCAAGCATCGGGGCAGTTCTTCGAGCTCAGCCTCGCGAGGCCGCGTTCGGTCGTTGCCTTCGAGATCGAAAACCAGTGGAACCTGACCCACGTTCCCATGTCGTTCGAGCTCCGGGTGGCTCTCGGCAAATCCGGGTGGCAGACGGTGGCGAAGGAGCCGATTCTGCGCGTCAACCGGGCGCTCGTGTATTCGCCGAAGAACTTCGTGTTCCGCGTCGTGCTTCCAAAGCCAACCGTGGCAGACCGCATCCGTTTGACTCTTGAGCAACCCGTACCCGATCGTCCCTTGACGATCCACGAAGCCAGAGTCTACGCCCAGCAGCCGTGAGCTCGCCCAGAGCCGGGAGCCCGCCGCTCCAGCCCTCCAAAGCAGCTGCCTCAGGCTACTTCTTCATGGTGTGGCAACCGAAACAGTCAAACCCCTGCTGCGTTTCTGGATCGGAGGGGGGCGCATCGAGCAGACGTGCCATTCGTGGCGTCACCTGGTTCATCATGAACTCGACCATCGGTGCGTCTTCCTTCTTCTCTGCCGCGAATCCGTTCGTCGGATCGAGCTTGGGCAGGTCAGCGTTCGGCATACCGAAATGGCCGAGCTCGGCCTGGCCACCGTGGCAAGTCCGACAGTCGACGGCGGCAAATTCCTTGGAATCGTACGCCTTGAGGAGGCTCGCCATCTCGGGCAGGACGACCTGCTTCATGTGTGCCATCCGTTGTTCGGCGGACATCTCCTTCCACGACGCGGTCGGTTCGGTAGACGGCGCGCTCGGGGCGGCTTCCACTGCCGGTGGAGACTCAAGTGGCGGTGAGATCTCCACGGTGACCGGCACAGGCTGTACCGCTGGCTCCGCAGGCGCTGCTGGACCTGGCTGCGGCCCGCCGCACGATGAGCCCACGGTCAGAACGAACCCCAACAGCACGATGTGTCCACTCCTCGTCATGATGACCTCTCGGGAGGCAGCATCGCCCGACTCCGGGTTGATGTCCAGCTCGGGTTCCGGAGCCCAGGGCCGCCGCGCTCGTGCATTCCGCCAGCGCTGCGCCTGTGCTGCGTCACCCGTCCTCGGTGTTCGCTCGGGCGGTCGCATCCTTCTCGCTTTCCACTCGAGTCACCGTGACCCGAGGTACCGTCGCGCCGAACTCGAGGTGGCGAGAGCACCGATGACAATTCGGTCTACCCAACGCTGAGCGGTCTTTCACCCTGACGCGATCGGGCGCGACCGCGGGGGGAACCGCCCCAATAGACCCGAATGGACCCGCATGGACCCGAGTGGACCCGAGCGAAGCTGAGCGCTCGCCGTCGATTGCCCCCTTGACGCGTGAGAGCGCGGTGGCACGCTTCACCTGTTTCAATTCGTTTGCCGAATCCCGCGCGTCGGCGCGGGAACCGGGTCTGGGTGCCGAGCCTCCGTTCGGGTGGCTTCGTGCTTGGGGATAAGAGAGCTCCAAAGGCTCTCCGGGGCGCCTCGCTCCGATTCCGACACCCCAGGGGCATCTCGCGGATGCTCGATCTCGGTAGGAAGTAGAGGAGACGTGACTCAAGAATCGAGCGGCTCGTTGGTCGAGCCCCGCGGAAGACAACTGGTTCGCCTGTGCGTGGCAGCGTTGGGAGTAGTGTATGGCGACATTGGGACCAGCCCACTCTACTCACTGCGTGAGTGTTTCCACGGCAAGCACGGCATTGCACTGACGCACGATCACGTGCTCGGCGTGCTTTCGCTGATCATCTGGTCCCTCATGTTCGTTGTCACCTTCAAGTACCTCGTGTACGTGATGCGCGCCGACAACAAGGGGGAGGGCGGGATTCTGGCGCTCATGGCGCTGGCAACCTCCACGTCGCGGGGGCGATTCACACCGGCAATCCTCCTGGTAGGGCTCTTCGGTGCGGCCCTGCTCTACGGCGACGGCGTCATCACTCCCGCCATCTCGGTCCTGAGCGCAGTGGAAGGCCTGGAAATCGCGACGCCAGCACTCGCGCCTTGGGTCGTACCCATCACGGTCGCGATTTTGCTCGTGCTGTTCTCGTTCCAGCACAAGGGGACCGAGCGGGTCGGTCTCGTGTTCGGCCCCGTCATGCTGGTGTGGTTCGCGGTGCTCGCCGTGCTCGGCGTGGTGGGCATCATCCACTATCCGTCGGTGCTCTTGGCGCTCAATCCGGTCCACGCCGCGGCGTTCCTCGCAAGTGGGGGTTGGCACGGGTTCCTGATTCTCGGAGCAGTCTTCCTGGCGGTCACCGGTGGCGAGGCTCTGTATGCGGACATGGGACACTTCGGTTCGCTCCCGATCCGCCGGTCTTGGTTCGCCCTCGTGCTTCCTGCACTGCTGCTCAACTACTTCGGGCAGGGGGCACTGCTGCTGTTGGACCCAACGCACACGGCACATCCGTTTTATGGGCTCGCACCCAGTTGGGGCCTCTATCCCCTGATCGCGCTTGCCACGCTTGCCACGATCATCGCCTCCCAAGCGATGATCTCGGGGGCATTCTCGCTGACGCGCCAAGCGACGATGCTCGGGTACTGGCCCCGTGTGAAGGTCGACCACACATCGCCCGACGCCATCGGGCAGATCTACGTGCCGACCATCAATTGGGCGCTGATGCTGGCGACCATTGCGCTCGTACTTGGCTTCGAGTCTTCCTCGAGGCTAGCAGCCGCGTACGGCATCGCTGTCACCGCCACCATGTTGATCACCACGCTCCTCGCGTACTTCGTTGCGCGGAGCCACTGGGGGTGGAGCAGGCTCCGCGCCGGTTCCCTGACGCTCTTGTTCCTGGCCGTCGACGGCGCGTTTCTCAGCGCGAACCTCGTGAAAGTTGGGGATGGCGGTTGGATTCCGCTGGTCATCGCGGGGGCGGTCTTCGTGTTGATGACCACGTGGCATCGTGGACGTGGACTGCTCGGGGCATACATCAAGGAACGCATGGTGCCCATCGAGGACTTCTTCGAGCTCCTCCGGGTGGAGCGAACCACGCGGGTTCCGGGTACGGCGGTGTACATGACCACGAACCCCGCGGGAGCACCGCCAGCGCTCATGTTGAACTTCGAACACCATCGGGCGGTGCACGAGAACGTAGTGCTCCTCACCGTTGCGACCGAGGAGGTTCCGCGCGTGGACGATGCGGAACGGGTCGAGGTGGATCCGCTTGGCAATGGTTTCGTTCGCGTCAAGGCCCGGTACGGATTCATGGAGAGTCCGGATGTTCCGGACGTGCTCACGCGCGGCGGCGCGCTGGAGACTCCGCTGCAGTACACGACGTTCTTCTTCGGTCGTGAGACATTCCTCGCCGAAACCGGCCGCGACATGTGGCGCTGGCGAAAGCGGCTGTTCGCGTTCATGTCGCACAACGCCCAGCATGCCATTGTCTTCTTCCGGGTCCCGCGGGATCGAGTGGTGGAGGTGGGAGCGCAGATCGAGCTGTGAGCTGGGCGCGGGGTGGCCCAGCGGGTCCCCCTCGACCCGCGAGGCCTTGTTGGAGCCAGAAGGCAGGCCCGGGTGCCCTCTCAAACGAGCTGCCGGCACTGGCGCTGGGGTCCAATCTTGCGCCCCCAAGGCCCAGTGATAGATCTGCGTGCACTTTGGCCGAAGCTCAAGCCACTCCGCGCGCGCTCCGGCGCCGACTGGTGTCGATCCTGATCGGCGCTGTCGGCAACGCTTGGGCACCGGTCGTCGCAGTCGCGGCCGAGCCAGACCCTCTCCATGGCGTCACGTTGGAGTACGAGGGGCCAGCGCAATGCACTTCTCGGGACGAGGTGCTCACGAAGCTCCGACGCGCACTGGGCGGTTCGTCAGACCCGCTGCCGGTTGCTCATGCCAGCATCGTGGTGGCCGGTGAAACCCCGCACCTCGTGCTGACCTACCGGGCGCAGAGAGGTGAGGTCGAAAGTCGCCGCACGCTAGTGCTAGACAGTTGTGACGCTGCGACCGAGGCGTCGGTGCTCCTGCTGCTCCTCACCCTAGACCCCGTGCTCGCCGAGACGCTCGGAGCCTCGCAGGTGGTCGAGCAAGCCGGAGCGCCGGAACCTGCGCGCGAGCCTGAGCCAGAGCCGACGCCCGTACCCCCCGCATCCGCCGAGTCCCCTCCGGCACCCCGTCCCGAACCCGCGAAACCGGCGGTCACCACCGAGGCGGCCAATCCTCCCGCCCAAGCGGAGGAGCAGCCGCCGATCGAGAGCGGTTGGCTAGCGGCGGGTGGGTCCTTCGTCTCCGGGATCGCTCCGCGAGTTGGGTTCGGCGCAGCCCTGGAGGGCGGAGTCCGCTGGGGTCCTCTGCGCCTTGGGCTCGGCGGGGGCTGGATCCGCTCGATGAACGCCGCCCTCGACGAGATTCCGGATGCCGAATTGAGCGCGACGCTTCTCCGGGCCCACCTGACGGCGGGCCTCGAGTTTGGCCCTCGGGTGTTCCGCTTCGGACCGGCCGTTGCCTTGGGAGTCGAATACCTCGAGATCGAGCCTCGTGGTGTATCGGCAGGTCGATCTGGAGCGACACCCCTCCTGTCGGCGTCCGGCGGAGCATGGGGAAGCCTTGCGGTTTCCGAGGATTGGGGAGTGCTGATCCGCGGCAACGCTCTCGTGCCGCTGGAACGTCCGCGTTTCTGGGTAGGCGGGTTGCATAGCCCCGTGCACCGACCAGCGGCCGTGGGCGCTGATGTGTTCCTCGGTTTTTTCTGGGCGTTGGGCTCGCAATCGTGAAGGGCCTTGGCCACTACATAGCGTGATGTCCGGTTCAGCTCCCCTGGTCCCAACGACCACGGCCCAGCCGCAGCCGCCGGGACCGTCGGTACTGCCCTCTGGGGGCGCACCGGCCAGCGGGAGCCACCCCATCGAGCTGACGTTCGACCAGGTCTACTCAGAGAATTTCGACTTCGTCTGGCGCGTCGTGCGCGGCCTGGGAATTCCGGCAGGCAGTGTGGACGACGTTACCCAGGATGTCTTCTTGGTGGTCCACCGCAAGCTCGACACCTTGGAGAGTCCATCGGCGCTGCGAAGCTGGCTCTTTGGCATCGCCCGCCGGGTGGCCAAGGATCATCGGCGGGCTGCCGGGCGCCGCGGAACGCATCTCGAGCTCGATCCCCAACGCGAGATCGATAGCACGAAGGGCCCCCACGAGAGCGCACAGAATCGGCAGGCACTCCTGGTGGTTGAACGGTATGCCGATGGGCTCGACGAAGAGCGTCGAGCGCTGTTCTGCCTGGCGATGGTCGAGGGCCTCTCGGTTGCCGAAGTGGCCGAAACACTGGGGCTCAACCCAAATACTACATACTCCCGGGTCCGGGTGATGCGGCGAGAACTCGCCGAACTCTTGGATGCTGAGGTGCGAAGCACGAGAGGCAACGATGGCTCAGCTTGATAGGGTCCTATCCCAACTGCGGGATGAATACAGTCCGGACGCTGACGCCCAGAACCGGGTGCGAGCGGCGCTGGCTGCATCGTTGGCGGCGAGTGCCGTTGTCGGCGTGGCGACGACCAAGGCGGCGGCCTCCGCCGGAGTAGCCGGAGCAGGAGCGGCGAAGGGAGCGGCCGCAGGGTTCCCGGTCGCGTGGGTCAAACTCATTGCCGGTGCTGGGATGGCGACCGCAGTCGTCGTGGGCGGCTCGCACCTGAGCCAGCGCACCCCCCAGCCCGTCGAGCAGCAGGCGCTGGCACCTGTGCAAGCGAGGGCGTCCAAACCGAATCGGGTCACAACGGCGCAGCACGTGGAACCCGTTCGCGACGCTTCGCCGCTTGCCCCCCCAGTTGCGGAGCAGTCTCAACCCGCGGCGACACCGGCGAAGACGCGTCCGTCAGCCGCCAACGCCGTCGCTCGAACGTCCGGGTCCCAGCCTTCGACCATGCTCGAAGAGCTGAGCCTGTTGCGCAGGGCCTCCCAGGAGCTTCGCGCAGGTCATAGCAGTGCCGCACAGCGCACCTTGGATGAGCACAAACGCCGCTTCCCCAACACGGTGCTTGGCGACGAACGTCAGGGATTGGCTCTCGTGGCGAGTTGCGCGAATGGTCGGTCACCGCAGAACCACGCCGCGGCCGAGCGCTTCGTCCAGGCCGTTCCAACCTCGCCTCTGGCAGACTCCATCAAGCGGCGGTGCTTGCAGTGAGCTCGCGCGGCGTACCCGGCGTCTGGCTGTTGGTGAGCCTCCAGCTTGCCGCGGTGTCGGCATGCGCACAGGATGTCACGCTCGGCCTACACACGTTTGCGGCTACTGGTGGGGCGCGGGACCCAGGCACTGGTGGAACAGGGGATCACGAGGCCGGCGGTACGCAGAATCACGAAGCCGGCGGAAGGAGGGGCTTCGGAGCCGGCGGGCTGCGGGACTTCGCGTCCGGCGGCAAGACACACTGGGATCCCGAGAGGGAGAACCAGACACCTGAGAACCCGGATCCCGCGAGCGGGGTCGGAGACGGGGGCGACGACGGGCAGCTCCAGTCCGACGACGAGCCAGACGATGGGATGCGTGAGGAAGACCAGCGGAACAACGTGGACGTTGGGGAGGACCACGACGCCGAGGATACGTTCCAACCAGTCGAAGGAGACGACGGACTCGTGGAAACCGACGCCCCGGAGGACTCGGCGCAATACGAAGACGCCGTAGACGGCTTGTTGACGCACGAGTCATCAGGCGGCGCTGACGGCAGCTAGAGTCGCCCACTAACCCGTGGCCAGCGGCTTGCCGAAGCGTGTGCCCTCGCGTGGCGTGGGCGATTGTCCTGCGCGTCTCACGATCCCGCAGCGCATCACATGGAGTCCAATGACCGCGTTCCCGGCTCCAGAAGGCCCCGGCCCGAGGCACCCTTGCGCTGGCCCGGAGAACTGCGGCGCCTGCGCGAGCCATGGGCACCGCTGCGCACCGGCAACTCCCGAACGTTCCCCACTGAGGCATGGGACGAGTGGGACCGTGCCGTAATCCCTGTGCGCCAGATGGATCGCGGCCGGTCCTCCCCACAAAGCGTAAACGATAAGAAATAGGGAAGACATCGTCACAACTCGCCGCACCTGGGCCACTGCCTAGAAGAACCCAGGACGCGAGCACTGGGAACACGCCAGTGCTTGAAGCCCATATCCCCTGGTCATTGGAGACTTGAGCATGAAAAACATTCTAGGAACCGTATCCGCTATCGCCCTGCTGGCCTTCTCCCTCGGTGGCTGCGGCAGCAGCTCCAGCACCACTGAGACGGACTCCGATAGCGACGGCCTGACCGATCAGTTGGAATCCGCACTGAAGACCAACCCACAGGTGGCCGACACGGACGAGGACGGCGCCGAGGATGGTCTCGAGTTCGAGAATGGCACCGAGCCCTTGCTCCCCGATACCGACGGTGACGGCGTCAAGGACGGCGACGAGGACCACGACGCCGATGGCATGCCGGAGCGCAAGGAGCATCACCGAGGCCATCACGACTCTCACGAGTTCGGAGCCTGGGATCGCGATCATCACGGCGATGACGGTGCTGCCGGCGCTGGCAACGATGGCGACCGGGACCATGAGATGCGAGGCGGCGCGGATGGAGACGAAGGCCCCGACGCGGACCACGC
>CAYRKE010000255.1:0-10478 GCA_964424695.1 uncultured Polyangiaceae bacterium | reverse complement strand
CCCGGGGGTTTTGCTTTTTTGTACGGTCTCAGGGCAGCGAATGGGATTCGACTGCTCCCCCACCTCGTGCCCCTTCCCTGCCCCCGTTCCCTCAGCCCATTGGCTGGGTCACACCGAGCGAGGTCGTTTTCTGATTGCTCGAGTTGGCCATTCGTATGGCCTAGTGGGCAGTGATGGGTGCAATTGTGGCCGCCTTGGCCGGGCGAGAGGCTTCCTCCGAGCCGCCTGATGCTCGGCATTGAGTGGCTGGACAACCGCGACGGCTCTCGGAGCCCTTCTGGTTGCTGTGGTGCCTCACCGTCTGCCCAAGACCCCCCGGCAGCGTGCCTCGAGTTCGCGCTGGGCTAGGTCGTCGGCTTCGGACTTTGAGACATGGGGGTTCCGTCGAGTCAGATCCTCGAAGAGCTTCCAGTCGCCAAGTGCGCAGGCCGTGAGCTTCTGGACGCGTAGGGCTTCCCGTTGTGCCAAGTTCGGGAGCCCGCCACGCTCCAGCGCCGCGTCGAGGTGGAGGGCTGCAAGCTCGTACTTGCCCTGGGTGAACCAGTTTTTGCCGAGAAGGTACTCGGGGAGCGCCTGATCCGGGGCGCTCTGGGACCAAGTGAGCAGCGCCTCGACGGCCTCGGGCCAGCCCTGTCCGCTGCGATCACCCATGAGCAGCGCTACGAGACCGCGCCGTGCCGCAGTGCTTTCGGCTTGCGCCTTCACCTCCAGGCTTCTCAAGGCCCCCTCGTCCACCTGAGCTTTGGCGGCGGCTCGATACTGGTTGCGCGCCACATCGTACTTCCCCTGAGCGAGCCACAAGTCGCCGAGCGCCTCCTGCACCGCAGCACGCTCTAGCTCGGTTAACCGGGGCGTACCGAGGAGCTTCTTGTAGAGCTTGTCCGCTTGATCGAACCGCTTCCCACGCATCGCGCATGCCGCTAGCCCGAGCTGTGCGGCGAGAGAGTGTTCGTCCGCGCGTCGCACCTGCTCGTACCGAGCTTCGGCGTCGGAGATAGCCCCCTCGGCAAGTTGGCGTGCGGCTTCGCCCTTGAGCCGATCCACGACTCTGGGACACCGTCGTCCGAAGATCGCCGGTCGTTGGAAGACGTCCCGGGCGGCCCCGAGCTCTGCCGCCGAGAGCTTCCTTGCGGAAAGGTGCTGGTGCCAGCGCTGCTCCAATGCTCGCAGAGAGGCCCCGGTAGTCTCTTCGAGGGAGCGGCCCGAGTACCAAGCTCGGAGTGCGGCAGTTCCGAACTCCTCGCGGAGCCACGTAACGAAGGCGCCTGCAGCCGTATAGCCCGTCGATGCGTTGTATCTGAGGAAACTCAGGGCGAAGAGCTCATCCAGGCGCGGCAGTATCTTGAGGGCCAGCATGGCCCGGGCTGACTCCTCGAGAGACAGGGCCGTGTCAGTGTCGGGCGCTGCCGCTTCGGCGAAGCCCTCGATCCGTCCCGGATCCGGGAGAATCCCCCAGAAAGACCCTGCGATGTGCAGCGGTCCCTGGCCGAACCGGCCTGCCACAACGTGGGCAAGCTCGTGTGGCAGCACGGGATGCGGGAAGCTCTGGGCGTTCAGGTAGATCTCTCGACGCCAGGGTTTGGCGACGTAGGTTCTGGACGCTCCCATGAGCCTCCCCTTGTCGCCTGGGGACGAATAGAGATACACGGTAACGTCGTGAGGATCAGGGGACAGGCCGAACCAATCCTCGAGCCGGGCCAAGGTCGCATCACAGTCCCGGGCCAAGAGTGCCATGTCGCGAGCCGGCTGGTGCGGGCGATGCACCACGACGCAGTGACCGCTTCGCGTCACTGCGGAGAGCTGTTCGCGTATCGAAGAGGTCGTGCTGAAGTGCCCAAACTCCGGCCCCACCCAGGAGAGACCCACGCTCATGAGGAGCGAGGCAGCCAGAAAAGGTAGGTGCAGTGGGCGAATGCGCCAGCTGAGCCTGCCATCGCTCCCCCGGTCAAACCCGGACGACACGATCACCCCGGCGAGAAGCGTGAAGAGGGAACCCACGCGATAGCTCGCCAGCGCCTCCACAGGATCGACCACGGTGTCGTAGAGTGGTCCTGCGAAGTGTCCGAAGAACGGATCGAAGGCGAACACCATCGGACTCGAGAAGAAACGCCACAGGCTTAGCACAACGCCAGCCACCGGACCCGCAAGCGCGAACACCACGCTCCAGAGTCTTGGCCGACGAACGCCGCTCCTGCCACAAACCAGGCCAACCCAGAAGCCCCAGTGCGCGCCCATCAGTGCCCCTGCGCCCCCCCCAAGGGCGTAGATGGCGAGCCCCCGCCACGGGTCACAGAGTGTTCCTCGGACCCCATGGGCAAGAGACACTCCAACGCCGAGAAGGCTCACGAAGGCCGCTGCGAGAAGTGCGCCGAGCAAGGTGTCGAGGGGACTCCTCCGAGACGTCGCGGTCGTGAGGGCCGTTGCCAACGCCATGGCGGCCGGCAGCACGAGGCCCGCGGCAAGCGCGAATTCGTACCCCGGTTCGCCGAAGAGGGGGAGATACCCAACGGCCGAAAGGATCAGTAGGGACGCTCCAGCTGCCAATGCGTCAGCGAACTGGATCCGTCCCCTCCAGCGTACCCTGCCCAGGAGCGTGTGCAGCAGGGGAAGCCAGTGCGGTCCGGTCACGGCTCCAGGTCGGGACGCGCGGAGGATGGTGGCGGCACGGTCGACCCTGCGCTGGAGGGCGGTCGCAGCACGATGGGGAGCACCTCGTCCACGTGATGGACGAGGTGGACTCGGAGCTCGTTGCGGGCCTCATCTGGCAGCTCCTCGAGGTCCCGCTCGTTGCGAGCCGGAAGCACCACATCTCGGATGTGGGCTCGATGAGCGGCGAGCAGCCGATCCTTCACGCCCGGGACCGGTAGGATGGCCCCGCGAAGCGTGAGCTCCCCCACCACGGCCACATCCGAGCGCACCGGAGCTCCGAGCTCCAGGGATGAGACAGCGACGAAGATCGCTACCCCGGCGCTGGCGCCATCGCGAGCTTCGCCCGCTCGCGGCACGTGGACGTGCAGGTCGATCTTTCGGAGCCACTCGGGGTCGAGCCCCAGACGATCCGAGCGGGACCTCACGAACGAGACGGCGGTTTGGGCGGATTCCATCATGATGCTCTGGAGCCCGCCAGTGACGCGAATCTCCCCCTTGCCGGGCATCGAGGTCGCCTCGACGAAGAGCAGCTCGCCGCCGCCGGAAGTCAGACTGAGACCGATCGCGACGCCCGGCGCCAGTTCCCGTTCGAGCTCCTCGGGCTCCCGCTTGGCGGGCCCGAGCAGCTCGGTTACGAACGCGGGATCCGCCTCGACGCCGTCGACCACCGTCCCGTCCGCGAGCCGCACCGTGAGCGCCCGACAAATCGAGGCAAGTTCGCGCTCGAGCCCCCGGACACCCGGTTCTCGGGTGTAGTGGTCGACAATGTGCTCGATGGCCTCGCGAGTGAAGGAGAGCTGGTCACTGGTCAGACCGTGCTCGCGGAGCTGCTTCGGAACCAGGAACTGTTCGGCGATGCTTCGCTTTTCGGTGCGGGTGTACCCCGGTAGCTCGATGACCTCCATGCGGTCCCGCAACGCCTCTGGGATCTGGGAGAAGTAGTTGGCGGTTGCGAGGAAAACGACTTGGGAGAGGTCGAAGGGTAGGTCGATGTAGTGATCGACGAAGGAATCGTTCTGCGCTGGATCCAAGACCTCCAGCAGTGCCGCTGCCGGATCCCCGTGGACATCGGCGCCGAGCTTGTCGACCTCGTCCAGCACGAGCACGGGGTTGCGGGTTCCCACCTTCTTCAAGGCTTGGATGATTCGTCCGGGCAGTGCCCCGACGTAGGTTCGACGATGGCCGCGGATCTCTGCCTCATCGCGGACGCCGCCTAGCGCGATGCGCCCGTAGCGGCGCCCCATGGCTCGGGCGATGGAGCGCCCAAGGGAAGTCTTGCCCACCCCAGGCGGACCGACGAAAAGCAGAATTGGCCCCTTCTTGTCGCGACGCAGTTGGCGGATCGCTGTGTACTCGACGATGCGTTTCTTGGGCACCTCCAGGCCGAAATGGTCCTCCTCGAGGCAGCGCCTGGCTTCGCCAACGTCCACGCGGTCGGCTGTCGTTTTGGTCCAGGGTAAGTCGACGATCCATTCGACGTAGGTCCGAGTGACTTGGTATTCGCTTGATTGGGGGGCCATCCCCGAGAGTCGGCCGAGCTGCTTTCTGGCAACCTGCGCCGCCTCTGGCGGCAGCCCGGCAGCTGCGACCTTGTCTCGGAGTAACTCCACGTCGTCGTCTTCGGCGGACTCCCCCAACTCCTCGCGAATAGTGCGTATCTGCTGGCGAAGAGCCAGCTCTCGTTGCGATTTGGTAAGCTCCTGCTCGACTGTGCCGGAAATCTCCCGCTTGACACGGAGAACCTCGAGTTGCCGGCGCACCATGCCCAGAACGAGCGTGAGACGCTTTCGCACGTCGACAGCCTCGAGCACGCTCTGACGGGAGGCGACGCTCGCGTGCTCTTCGGTCAAGTTGGATGCGATGAGATCGCAGAGCGCGCCCGGGTCACGCACGTTGTCCAGGATACTTGCTGTCTCTTTGGGCAGATCCGGCGTGAGCTCCAGCATCTCTCGCGTTGCATCGCGGAGTTCCTGCCCGAGTGCCTGAAGGTCCTTGGCGGTCTTGGGTCGCTCAATGATACGCTGGATCGTGGCTTGCATGTACGGTTCGAGCCCGACCGGCTCCACCAGTCGGAAGCGCCCCGAGCCATTGAGCACCACGCTGTAGTTGCCATCGCCGAGGCGGATCACCTTGACGACTCGCGCCAGAGTCCCAACCCCGTAGAGGTCCTCGAATGTCGGTTCCGCAACGTCGGAACGCTGTTGCGCGATGACCCCGACGATCGAACGCTCCCGGTCGACCAGCTGCTCCACGAGATGGATGCTGCGAGGTCTGCCCACGTTGATTGGAACAACGGACATCGGGAAGAGGACCGAATTACGAAGCGGCAGAATACCGATTGGCTCCAGGGCCTCTGGCCCCTGCCCTGTCATCGAACGCATGCGGTGACAGTAGGCACGAATGCTCATTCCGTCCACCTCCGCACGCGCGAGGCTCGGGCGCATGACGCTACTTCGCATCCCGGCTTCCCCGCGCCGAGCGAGTGGGCGGGGCCCGGCCATCGCTCCAGCCCCCCGTCAAGTCTCGGATCTCGCAAGGCTCTCGGGCTTATGGTAGGTCACAGCCGTGGTTCGAGCTGGCGTTTCCTTGGGTCTGCTCGGGGGCAAACGGCGGCTGCCTCGGGCGCTCGTCTATGGCGCGGGGCTGGGGCTGTTCGCCTGTCTGGTGGCATGCAGCCGCAGGGAGCCGGAGACTCCCAAAGCCGCCGTCGACGCGTACGCAGCTGCCCTCCGTGACGGTCGAGCCGATGAGGCCTACGCGCTCCTGAGCGACGAGGCCAAGCGCGAGGTGTCGTTTGCCGTCTTCGAGGAGATGCTCCGCCAGAGCCCGGACGAAGCGCGGGAGCTTGCCAAGGATCTGTCTCAGGTTTCCACTGCTACACGGGTGACAGCTACCGTCACGGCCCCAAACGGGGAGACGCTCCTACTCGTGCTGGAGGACGGGCAGTGGCGCGTGGACGCATCGGCCATCGAGCTCTACGGTCAACGATCTCCTCGGGAGGCGCTGGCATCCTTCGTCCGCGCGCTGGAGAGACGACGCTACGACATCCTGCTGCGCTTCGTCCCTGACGACAAGTTGGAGGGGCTCACCGCAGCCGAGCTCAAGAAGGCTTGGGAAGGCAGTCAGCGCGAGGAGATCCAAGCGCTGTCCGAGGCGCTCCGCCTGGCCCTGCCAAGTGCCAAGCCCGAGGTCACGGGAGACCGAGCCACGTTCGCGTTTGGAGCCGGAGGTGCCGTTGCGCTCATGCGCGAACGGGGGGTTTGGAAAGTGGAGGACATCATTCGATGACACACCGTACCGCCAGCCTGAGGCGAACGACACGAGAGACCAGTATCGCCATCGAGCTCAACCTCGACGGCGAGGGGAATGCGCGAATCGAGACCCCCCTCCCCTTCCTCACCCACATGCTTGACCAGATCGCACGCCACGGGCTCATCGATCTCGAGATTACGGCGACCGGTGACACCGAGATCGATGGCCATCACACAACCGAGGACATTGGCATTGTCCTCGGTCAGGCGTTGCACGATGCGCTGGGAGAACGCCGAGGAATTCGACGCTATGGGGCGGCAACACTGCCGATGGACGAAGCGCTTGCTACGGTGGCTCTCGACCTTTCGGGCCGGGCAGCCTTCGTGTGGAAGGTCGACCTCCCCAAGGCGAAGATAGGCGACTGGGATGTCGAACTGGCCGAGGTGTTCTTCGATGCGTTTGCTCGCTCCGCGCGGGCGAACGTGCACGTCGTGCTCCACCATGGCACGAACCTCCATCATATCGTGGAGATCTGCTTCAAGGCATTCGCCAAGGCCCTGCGGGGCGCCTGCGAGCTCGATCCTCGATGCACCGCCGTGCCTTCCACCAAGGGCGCCCTCGACTGACGGAACACAGTCCGCACAGAAGCCAAGAAGAATGCCCGCGATGACCACGCCTTGCCACGTTCTTGGGCATTCCGATCCGGCAACCGGGAACTCGAGGTGAGCAACCGTGACTCGATGCGAGCCCAAGACCTTGGTTCCTCCGAGCTCTGATGAGTCTCGGGAGCGAATCGCCGAGGAACAGCTGGACGACGTTGAGGGCCGCTCGAATCCCTTCTCGCCCAGAGATACCACCGGCGACCGCTTGGCCGGGCTGGGTCTGACTCTGCCCTGCGACATAAGGATCGAGGAAGTCGAATCGTCGGCGCCTCCCGCATCGCCGTCGCGCAATCCCGAGGTGTCCATGAGGCCGACACTGCCGACCCGGGAGCCATCGGGTGAGCATCAGTTGGAACGTCTGATGGCACAACACTGCCTCCGGCTGGTGGGTGACACGCGCGTTGCTCGTTTCGGCTCCAACGTAGCGGTCGTGATGCCGATGGGGGCATTCTTGGTTCGACGTGACGTACTGCTTTCGGCCACGGGAAACACCGCCGAGCTGGACTTCGAGACGGTCGTTCCGGCTGGGCTATCGACCGACGGTAGCTGGATCCGAATCCGGGAAGCGGATCAGGTTGTCGTCGAGGCGCGGGCGACACTCACCAGCTTTCCTATCGGCCTCACGCAGCAGGTGCTCGTGGCTCGAGAGTCCAGCATCCTTGGCTTCGACGAAGGCCTCCTGCGCGGATCCGTGCTCTCCGACCAGCTTCCAGATGCTGGCCTCGTGAATCTGAGGGGCGAAGGAACCGTGGTCCTGGAGTCCCCACACGAGGTGTCGTCGTTGGCGGTGCTGCCGGGGCGAACCACGACCGTGCATTCGTCGCGGATCCTTGGCTGGTGGGGCAGCCTACGAGTCGAGGTCGGCGCATATGAGGACGCGGATGAAGGCCTGCTGGCTATTCGCGGTCAAGGGGCGGTGCTGATCGATGCGGGCACCCAGGAGATGCCATGACACGACGAAGCTATCCGGTGTTTCGGCGTCGGCGTCGAACCCGGCGCCACGACGGCAGTGAGAGTTCCGCGCCCCGACGGGCCACAAGCTCGCTTCACCGGGATGCGTTCAATCTGCCCAATATCCTGACGATGGGGCGTATCGCTATCATTCCCGTGGTGCTCTGGCTGCTCGACCGGGGGGCTCCATCCGATTGCCTCGTTGCCGCCATCGTTTACGCCTTGGCTGCATTGACCGACCTCATCGATGGCTATCTCGCGCGACGAATGAACATCGTGAGTGTGTTGGGCAAATTCCTCGATCCTCTCGCCGACAAGCTGCTGGTCATGGCCTCGCTGATCTGGATGGTGCCCATGGGCAGGATCTCCGAATGGGTCGTGGTACTGCTGTTGGCTCGCGAGATTTCAGTCATGGGGCTTCGTTCGATTGCTAGCAGCGAGGGTCTCGTGATCGCGGCGGGACGAGGGGGCAAGAGCAAGACCGCCCTCCAGATGATCGGGATCCTCTGCCTCATTCTGGGCTATCCCTACCGACTCTCGCTTGGCTTCATCGATCTGGGGTTCGTTGATCTGGTTCTGGTGGGGCGATGGTTGGTGTACATCTCGCTGGTATTCTCCATCACGAGCGCGTTTGGCTACGTTGGCCTGTTCGCGGCTGCGGCCTCGCGCGCCCAGGCTTCTCGCGAGCAGCTCCGCAAGGGGTGACGATTCTCGCCCACGCGCCCGGCGTTCAGTCGTCGGGCGGACAACCGCCTGGAGCGCCGCTCCCGCTCCCAAGTCGCTGTTCTCGCCCATGCAGCAATTGGGCAGAGCGGCCGTCGACCCCCTGCTGACTGCGCCGATCCGCTCGCGGGTCGGCGTTCTGATCCGTGATCGCTCCGGCTCTTGATTTGGGGGCTGAACAATCGGCCTAGTGAGCGCGAGAACTACCGCGGCTGCCGTGGCGCGTGCTAGCACTCGGTCCGATGAATGCTTTCCGGACGCTAGGCTTCGTGGTCTTCTCGATTCTCGGCGTTGCCGCTTGCTCCAAACAGAGCGAAGGCGAGCGATGTGACCAAGACTATGGCGGCGACAACGACTGCGAAGACGGCCTGATCTGTGTATCCAAGGACTCGCTGAAGGGCGAGGCGGACCGATGCTGTCCAGCCGAGGGGGCGTCGTACAGCGACGCGCGCTGCAAGCGGTTCACTGACACCGTATCCGACGACACCTTCGGCGGGGGCGGAAGTGGCGCAACCGCCGGTGCGGGCGGCGCGGCTGGCGCGGGCGGCGCGGCTGGCGCGAGCGGCTCTGGTGCCGGCGGGGAGCCCACGGAGCCGGCGACGGTGGAGTGTCGCTACACGAGTGACTGCGAGGCTCCTCTCGTGTGCGGGCCCACGGGGATCTGTCAGCCGGAATGCGTCAACGATCGAGATTGCCGGGCGCCGCTCGTGTGCGATGCGAGCGACACTCACACCTGCATCGAGCCAACCGAGTAGCTCTTGAGCGTGTACTCGCTCCACGGCTTAGTCACGTTGTCCGAGCACGCGCTGGTCCTGGTGCTGGCGCTCTCGCTTCCGGTCGTGCTGGCGGCCACCATTGCTTCGGCGCTCGTGGGGCTACTCCAGGCGATCACGCAGATTCACGACACGGTGATGGCTCATCTCGCACGCCTAGTTGCAGTCGCCATTGCGCTTTCGATTGGCGGTCCTTGGATTGGCTCCGAGCTCACCGCGTTCGCTCGCCAGCTCTTCGGGGGGTAATGGGCGCCGTCCTCTCCCCAAGCGATGTTCAGGGCATGGTGGCCACCCTGCGGATCGGAGGTCGGGTCGTGGCCGTCGCGCCGGACTCGGGATTCGTGTTGGGGGACGCCCTGGCTCGAGTGCGAGTGAGACTGGCCACCGCAGAAACCGTGCATCCTGGGGATCTCGTGGTGGTCGAGGGGGTCTGCCGCGACAGCGAGATCTCGGACGGCCAGGTCGTGTGCCGCCTACCTGCCCCCGAGACCACGGGAGAATCGGAGTATGCGCGGCTCGGCTGGAACGGCGTTGGATCACGCCTGCTGGCCCGAGCCAACGCCCTCGGCGTCGTCCGTCGGTACTTCGCTGCCCACCGCTTCATCGAGGTCGATACACCGATTCGAGTTGCGAGCCCGCAACTCGACGCAGGGCTCGAGGCTATTGCCGCTGCGGGGGGCTGGCTTGTGGCTTCGCCCGAGTACCACATGAAGCGCTTGCTCACCGGCGGGCTTCCGAGGATCTTCCAGCTCGTGCACTGTTCTCGGCTCGAAGAGCTGGGACCGTGGCATGAGCCGGAGTTCATGATGCTCGAGTGGTACCGAGTCTTTGCCGGGCTCGATGAGGTCCTCCGCGATACCGAGGAGATCGTCTGCGAGATCGTGCGGGAGCTCGGGGAAGCCCCGCGGATTCTGGCGCCCGGGTCGGGTCTCGAGGTGGAGGTGGTACCCCCTTTTGAGCAACTCACGGTGTCCGAAGCCTTCCTGAAGTTCTCGGGCGTCCGCGACGTCGTGGACCTCGCCGCCAGCGACGAGAACCGCTACTTCGACCTGCTTGTGGGGGAGGTGGAACCGGCGATCGCGCGCATGAGAAGGCCCGTATTCTTGCGCGACTATCCGAGGAGCCAGGCAGCGCTCGCCCGCCCCAAATCGGACAATCCGGGTTTCGTAGACCGGGTGGAGCTCTACCTGGGGGGGATCGAGCTCTGCAACGGTTATGAGGAGTTGACGGATCCCCAGGAGAACGCCGCGAGGCTTCTTGCCGAGAGTGAACACCGGCGAGCGCAGGGACAGCAGGCTCCCCTGGACTCGCGATTTCTCGCGGCACTTCGGGAGGGAATGCCTCCCGCATCCGGCAATGCGCTCGGCCTCGATCGACTCATTGCACTCGCTCTTGGGGCGGCCGGGATCGCCGAGGTTCAAGCCTTTCCATTGTCCTGGCGCTAAATCAGCGGTCACAAATCTCGGAC
>CAYRKE010000254.1:0-10523 GCA_964424695.1 uncultured Polyangiaceae bacterium | reverse complement strand
CGCCCCCACGTGAGTCAACTTCATATCATCAACCCGCTCCGCGAAAATCGCTGTTGAAGAATTGCCTGACGCCAGTGGCGCAATCTGCCTGCCAAGGGGACGAAGAAGCGCCTTTCCCAGGGCCGAATGAAGTGACATCCCTCGCAATCTCGCCAACTTCCGGTAGAAGCTCAATCCCTCATGTCTCGCGATTCCTTCAATCATTCTGGGGTGGAGCGCACAGCGAGCCAGCACAGCTCAGCGCCGAAGAGTCCTTGGTTCCTGCGCATTCGTGGGGTCCTGGCCATCACGTTGGCACTCGTGGTGGGAAGCTGGCTGGCCCTGCGTGCGGGAGTCTTCGGCAAGGGGCTGGGACACCGAGTCCTGTCTGCAGACGAATGCCGCAGCGGAGTCATGCTGTCCGTCTCCGGCGGCCCCAGGCTCTTCGTCGGGGGGATCTGCAGCGAGGACTGCCTTCGCGATGACGACTGTCCATCGAACTATCGCTGCTTCGAGCACCGCTGTGCCCCGAAAGGCCTGGGCCGTCTCGGCGACGAGTGCCAAACGCCCTGGGATTGCACCGATCTTGCTTGCCTCGTTTCATCTCCCAGAGATCCGACAGCACCGTTCGGTATGTCGGTCGAGTCCATGAGCCGCGGGAAGGCCTTCTGCAGTCGCAGGTGCTCCAGCGACCGTCCGTGCCCGGACGGTTTCAGCTGCAGGCTCGTCGAATCGAAACCCATGTGTGTAGAAGGACCGGAGCAATCCCTGCCCGAGATGTTGGACGCGCTGAGGCAGCTCCAGTCACTCAGCAGCGCGGCACCACAGGATGCGGACCCTTCCCCCGAACCTAGCGCGATCGGGCGGACGGAGCACTGAGTCAGCCATCGGGGCAGAGTGCCGCTGCCACGTCATCCGACGATGATTTGGCTCGGACACCGAAAGGAGGCGACGATGCCGAGCCCGAATCAGACACGCGACCTTTCCTAGCGACGGCGCCGCCCACGCTGCACCTGCCACGCAAGACCAGCCAGCACTTCCATGGTGTGCACGCGGGAACGCCTCTCGGATCGCCGTCCTGGCCGACGCCATCGATCGCCGAACGGCGGTCCGAAAGCGAGTCCCGAGGACGGTGAACACGGCGCTCGATCTGGCTCGAGACGGGGCCATGTTCAAGCCTTGCGGTCGGCGCATTTCTCAACGATTCTGCCGCGGACGAGCAAAGTTGCCACGACAAGGGCGTTGGACACAGTAGCGTTTCCGCTGCGCCCTTTCGCGTGCGGATCAGTTCGAGCCAGAACCGACGAAGCCGGCGTTGACTGCGGCCGAATCGCTCTCGAGGAGGAGCTCCGCTGCGGAGGACGGAACGCAATCGTCGAGGGAAACGCGATAGTGCCGATTGCCGTCCTCGGTCCACATGAGGTTGGATCCATCGGGGGCGAGCCGCACCATGGACACCGCGCCTTGATTCGTCGTGACCGTTGCTGGCGAGTAGGTCTCGGTTCTCGTAGCGCCGACCCGAATGTCGGTTGCGTTGTAGGTGACGACGCAGGACCCGTCGTCACTCAATACCATCGTGGGCTCTGCTTGGGCTTCGTACTGCCTGGTATTGAGCGTTTGCCCATCAACCTCACCAAAGAGCAAGTAGCCGTTGGTCGCATCCGGATCGCAGGTGTTGGCGACGAACTCCGTCTCGGAGAACCAGACGACCTGGCACATGTAGACGTACTCGGGGAAGGGGACGGCCGGCTCTGGGAGGCCGCGGCCATCGATCTTTCGCAGCACTCCGCCTTCATCGCCCGCGACGTACATGATGTACGAACCGCGGTTGGACCAGCTGGCGGGGGAAATACCTTCTGCGGGCTCCTCCACCAGATGGGTGTCGCCGGGCGCGTCGTTTTCCAGCGCGAGGGTGGCGAGCCCGGTGGCCTCCGAAGTGGTGCTGACGTGCATGACGAACAGTGAATCGTCGGCAGAAAAGCTGAAGTAGGGGACGAAGAGAGCCCCCTCGGGGACGACGTTGCGTATCGAATCCAAGCCGCGCTTCCAGAGGTACACGCCGGCACCCTCGACCCCTTCGCTGGTGGAGATCCCATAGGAAAGCCAGGGCCCGCTCCTCGACCAATTGACCGCCAAGAGGGGTGACCCGGAGTGACTGCCAATGGTCCCGATGTCCGTCGCCATCCCGCCCTCGAAGGACTGATGCCGAACCTCGTAGCCGGCAGCGTACTCGCCGACTCCCCACACTACCTCGCTGCCGTCGGGGGCGATGGTGATGGAGTGCACGGGAGCTAGCGCATTGAGCGTCGCCAGCGTCCCATCCGGCTTCATGGCCCCCAGTCGTGCTAGGCTGCCCTCGTGCCCGATCAGCAATGCTCCGAAGTTGGGGATCCAGCCGTGCACGGCCGTATACTCCCCGGCTGGATATCGGCCGAGCTCGGTGGAGGCGTCTCCCAGTGAGTAGAAAACGACTTCGTTCCCTTCGATCTGGGCCACCAGAGAACCATCCGGAGACCAAGGGTATTGGTTTTGATTGAGGCTCTCGAGATCAGAAAGCTTCAAATTGTCAGCGATGGTCGCGACGTTGGCGAGCACCGCGGCGTCGCTCACCTGAACGAAGTACCAGAGCGGAGACGGGCTCGTACTGGACTGGCCGTCGCTCGCCTGCCCTCCACCACTGGACGGGCCCTCTATGGGCTGCCCGCCATCATTCTGGCCCCCCACGGGTTGTTCGGCGGATCCATCACCTCCAGTGTCCTGGCTACCGGATCCGCCTCCCCCTCCGATTGGTGCTCCACCGCCGCTACCGGTCGCGGTCCCGGTGTTGGTGGAGTCGGTGTTGGTGGAGTCGGTGTTGGTGGAGTCGGTGTTGGTCGAGTTGGTGTTGGTGACACCCGCAGTTGCCGCCCCGCTGCCGTTCGGGGCCGCGGTTGCGTTCGGGGCCGTCGTGCCGCCGGAGCCCGGCGGAACCATCGCGTTTCGGCCACCCTCATTGTCTGCCGGGTCCTGGCTACCTCCACTGCTGCTGGCGGTTTCTTCCCCTGAGCCGTTGCATGCAATCGCGGTGGCAATCAAGCACCAGGCGATGTACGAGCGCGCGGCTATAGGATCGACATGGAGCATCTCGAACCTCCTCTTCCCCGGAACCTCGATACTGAGGCGCTGCAACTCCAGCATACGGGTTCTGCTCAACTGCCAAAAGGAGGAATCGCCCCGTGTTTCATCGTCCCCGGCGAAATGATGGCACCTGCCAGTCCCTTGGCCGCCATTCTCCGGCCTGTCTGGCACGTTTTTCTCTGTGCTTTCGATGTCATTAGCGGTCACACCGACGTGAACAACGTCCTTGGCGTTCACGTCGACGATGAAGAACGCGAAGATGGGTCGAAACCAGACGTCGTAGAGCTGCAGGAAGTCGCAGACCCGACTTCCGGTAGAACCGGAAGCCCTTGTGCTTCGCGATTTCTTCAATCATTCCGCTACGGAACGTATGGCGAGCCAGCACGGGACAGCCGAGATCGGCGGGCGCCCTCTCAGACAAGTCTCCGGCAATCTAGTCTGGCGCCAGCAGCAAGATCCAGCGCCGACGGCTGTGCCGCCAGAACCCAAGCGACAGCAGGAGGAGCGTGTTTCGGTCTTCATGCAGGACGGAATCGCCAAGCGCTTCGAACAACCGATCAGTGCTCCCGGTGGGCGGCTCCTCCGGCAAATTGGGTTGCGTTTCGTTCAACGCCGTGCCGGGGCGGCAAGGGCGCGCTCGTCTGGCTTCGAGCTGCCGCTCGTGCCGCTCGTGGATTGCCTGCTCGCTCTCGTGCTCTTCCTCCTCTCGAGCTTCCACGCCAGTGGCGAGTGCTGCATCGAGCATCGGATAGACGTGCCCCGAGCCGCCAACGCGCTGGCGATGTTGGAGGCGCCCGTCGTCGCCGTAACCACGCGGCAGATATTGGTTGATGGCCTGCCGGCTGGGCGCACGGAGGAGGTCGCGCAGGGCGAGCGCGTTCAGCGAATCGACGAACTCTTCAATATCATGAAGAACAAGCGTGAGCTCTGGAAGCAGATCAATCCGGGGCAGGAGTTTCCCGGCACGGCTCTCATGCACGTTGACCGCTCGGTGTCCGCTATCGTGGTCAAGAGCGTCTTTCAATCCACTGCCTTCGCAGGCTTTCCCCACATCGCCTTCATCGTAAAACGTTACGGTGCGGATCCGCTGGAGCGAGGGAGAACCCTGTGACGCCGGCCTTCGACGCAATACGCAAGCGGACACCTCTAGTGGCTACTGGAAGCATCCGCTGGTTACGCGCGTTGCAGTCGGGGCTTGGGGCGCCCCCTCTCACCTCCTGCCCGAGACGCGCTCGAACACGACCTTCCGTTGGTCGTCCTGGAACCACAGCGTCACCTTGCCCTCCTTTTCCTCGCGCACGAACTCGATCCAGCCCATCCACCCCGGAGAGGTGACGACCAGCTTCTCGGTGCCGTCTTCTTCCGTCTTTTTGCTGAGGCTGCTCGCCCACTCGCCCGCGTCGAGCACCGCCCCCGCCTTCGCGTCGAAGGAGATCCCGATGCGCCCGTAGAGTGGGTTGGTGTAGCTACCGATGAAGGGCTCCACGAAGGCACGCGCGGGGGCGAAGTCGAACTTGGGGTTCTCTTCCTCGCGCCACGCCCGCATCTCCTGTAGTGAGACCTCAAGGTCCTCGCGGGCCTCGTCCCGGCCATCGAAGAGGACTTCGAGGAGCTTGCGCCGAAAATGGGTGTACGCGAGCGGGCTCGGGAAGCCAGAATTCGTCAGCATCACGGCCCCGACGTCCTGGTCGGGGAGGAAGAACATATAGGACGAGGCTCCGATGAGCCCTCCAGAGTGGCCATAAATGCGCACGTCTCGGTACGTTTCCACTTCGAGCGCCAAACCATAGCTGTACTTCTCCGCGGCGCGCGCCTGGGGCTCACGCCGCGCGAGGAGGTTCGCTTCGGTGACCAGCTGCTTCCCCTTGGGCGTCTTGCCCTTGGCGAGCTCCATCAGGAGCACCTGAGCCATATCGTGAACGGTGGACCAAGCGCCGGCGCCGGGATCCATGGGCACTGTCCACGCTGCGCTTCCCGCCGGCAAGCGCGCCATCTCGAGGTGGGCGTCGCGATTGTGCTCTGCTGCGTGCTCCGAGCGCGCGACCACCCTCGAATCGAAGGTCGTGTTCTTCATTCCGAGGGGCGCGAAGACCCTGGCCTGCATGGCGGCGTGGTAGGCGGCAGCCATGGCTCGCTTCGGTTCCGCCGCGTGGGCTGCGATGTAGCCCGCCGCAGCGATCATGGCGTTGGAATACTGGAACGTTTCACCATAACCCGTGGTGGGATGGAGCTCCGCCATGCGCGCGAGCGTCCCTTCCGCCGAGACTCCGCGTGACTCGAAGACGAGTCCAAGGTTATCGTAGGGAATACCGGTGCACGCACAAAGGATGTTGCGCATCGTGAGCTTGCTCGTGAGCGCAGCATCGCCGAGCGCGAAGCTCGGCACGAGGGTGGTCACCTTCGTGTCCCAGCTGAACTTCCCGTCATCCACGAGGGAAGCGATCATCAACGAGGTGAGCGGTTTGGTCATGGAGGCGATCTGGAACATCGTGTTCGGGGTGACGGGTGCGTCCTTGCCGAGCTCTCGTGTGCCAAAGCCCTTCTCGTAGACCACCCCGCCTCCCTGCACGATCGCGACGGCGAGCCCGGGGATTTGCAGTGCTTTTCGCCCAGCCTCGACGAACGCATCGAACTGACCGAGCCTGTCCGCATCGAGCACGTGGGCGCGCCTCCCCGCGAAGGACTCCTCGACGACACCCTTGGCGCGGAAGCTACTGCGGGCGATCTCCGCCTGGGGCAAGCGTCGGCCCCACCCTTCGATGGTCCCGTCGAAGAGCGCGACGAACCAGGTGTCTCCCTTGCGCGTGGCATGAGCCACAACCCGGCGGCCCTCGGCGACGGTCGTCTCGTAGAAGGCCGCCAAGGACGCGTCCCAACCATTCCGACCCGGCCGAGGGGTGGTGAGCATCAAGGTGCGGCGGAAACCCGGTTTGACTTGCTCCCATGCGGCCGTGATCGCGGCCACACCGTCCGCTTCTTTGCGCTCGACGAACCACATGGAGACTTCGCGGTTCGGATCCTCGAGGCGTGTCACGCCAGCGCTCGCCGTGACCGTCCACCCCTTGGGTGCAATATAGGTCGAGCCCGAGGGTGTGGACATCGGTGTGTCGGCGTCGACGGTGACGGCCTTTGCTTGCTCGCCTCCCGTAGGCACCACCGGGGGGGTCGGCGCTCGGGCGTCGCCCGACGGGTGAGCAGCAGAAGGCGTCGGCTTGGCCGCCCCCCCATGCTCGAGGGTAGGGCTGCTCGCGCACGCGATGAAGCAACAGAGGGAAAGGAACGAGACATTGCAAGCGAAAGGTCGCATCGAAGGCACTCCTAATCGCAAATCCTTGACCGTCGACGTCAGCCTAGAGGAAATCCCGAGGCTCGGCCAGGTGCCGTTGGCGGCGCCAGAGGCGGCTGCGGCACTAGCACCAGCGTCCGCGCCAGAGGTTGCGGCCTCATCTTGATCGGCAGCCCTCATAAGTCATCTGGTGTCGCATGGTCAGAGAGGCACAGCAGACACAACACTTGAAGCGTGGATATGTACACTGATGCGATCGACACCGGACTCACCAGCGCCCCCACCGTCCGCCTGGTCCTCGCCTCCCTGTCCCTCGCGGACCGGTACCAGCTTCATCTCGCTGGCTGCGAGCCTTCGTGCTCACGGCTACAGGGACGCTCGGCTGTCGGGCTCTCTCAGTCGAGACGGGTTTCAGCGAGCACGTACCAAGAACCCTGCTCGACGATGTCGCAGGGGGGGCGTCGTTCTAGCGCATGAAGCGGGCGGTGGACTTGTATGGGGGCGGGGAGGGGACACTCTCGGTGGGCGAGCACGAAGAGTGGCGTGGGCTCACTCGGGGGGTGAGTGGAGGCGATGGGGGGCCGCAACCTATAGCCTCGGGGCATCCGCATGGCCAGCGTCCCGACGGCGGACCCTGCATATCGGCCTCGATTCTTCCCTGGCTGGGGTGGCACGATTTTGGGTAGACTGAGCTCGGTGTGCTGCTCGCCGTTCTCGAGGTTCCCGTTGGCGGTTTCGGTGATGTGCGCCGCGCTGCTCGACTCTCAATCCGTCTTCGGAGCCAGTCTCGTATGGTCTGCGCCAGAAGCTTGCCCGACCGAAGCTGATGTGCGGATGCGCATCGAAACCGGTCTGGGGGTCGGGCTCGCGGAGCTGCCCGAGATCGTGTTCGACGCCTCCGCGCGCGAAGTCGCGCAAGATTTCGAGCTCGAGCTCAAGACCAGCAAGGGCGAGGTGACCCATTTGCGCCGCATTCGTGCCAAGACCTGCGGCGAGCTCGTGGATGTGCTGGTCGCGGCCATGTCTCTTGCTCTCGAATCGCTCGGCTCGGAGCCACCACGGGACGAAGAGTCCCGTCCTGCTCCTGTCGCAAGCACGGAGCCGGAGAGCGCCGCCCTTGCGGAGCCCGCTCCCACGCGTCGCAGGCGAGCCCGCTCGTCCCCCGTCCCGGTTGGTAAAACGCCCAAGCTGTCGGGTTCGGTCGCCGCAAGCGCGATCGTCGACGTCGGGGCGTTCCCGGAGCCAGCCCCAGGTGCCGAGCTTCGCCTGGGGGTGGCTGGGGCAGGTGGAGAACACGCGCATTCGGCCTGCTGATTCCCAAGCAGCGCGCGGTCTTGAAGGGGACTGCCGAAGGCGAGTTCGACCTGGTGGCGGGCGGCATCGGCCTATGCGCCGCGTCCAGCGGCGTGGTCTGGGAGGCTCGCCTGTGTGCGGACGGTGAGCTGGGTCTGCTTCGAGGGGAGGGCGTCCGCGTGCGCAACTCCCGCAAGGCGAGCGCTATCTGGGTGGCGATGGTTCCCTTGCTCGAGGTTCTGGCGCGGCCGAGCGTTCGGGGATGGGCCGTTACTGCCAACGTCGGTCTGCCCGTTCCTCTTTACCGCAAGTCCTTCGTGCTCACCGATTTCGGCGACGTGCATACGCCTGCCAGTCTCGGCTTCCGCGCCGCCGTCGGTCTGGAGCTCGAGCTCTGGTGATTTCCGAGGTCCGCCCAACGGATTGCGAGCTTCTCGGAAACTACTCTCCCAGCGGCCCTATGCCAGAACGGTTCCATCAGACCCTCACCGAGCAACCGCCTGAACGCGGGACGGTCTTCGAGCTGCACCCGCCCTCCAGGAAGTCGGCCGATCGAGCAGCAGGATCGCTTACCGACGAGGAGCTGTTCGAACGGATCTACCAGGAGCAGTTCCCGTTCGTGTGGCGGTCCCTGGGCGCTCTGGGGGTTACCGGACCGACCCGCGATGATGCCGCGCAGGACGTATTCTTGGTGGTGCACCGGCGCCTGGGACAGTTCGAGGGGCGCTCATCGCTGCGGACCTGGATCTTCGCCATCGTCGAGCACGTGGCGTTCAACCATCGCCGCTCCGACCGGCGCAAGCGCTCGCCGCTCACGAGTCTCGACGAAGCGCAACAGAGCAATGATCGCGATCCGTGCGAGCGCGCTCAGGACCGTGAGATCGCGGAGTTCCTGGAGCACTTCCTCGACGGTTTGCGTGCCGAGCAGCGGATCCTGTTCGTACTCGTCATGGTGGAACAGATGTCCGGACCTGACGTGGCAGAGGCGCTCGGCATCCCGCTGAACACGGCTTACACCCGCATTCGGGCCATCAAGCAAGCATTCCGCAAGGCTACCGCAGCATACCAGGAGCGCAGGCCATGACCAGGCACGTCGACGAACGGCAGGAAGAGCTCACGGATCGTGAGCAGGATCTGCTCGCTGGGATCCGGCGGATCACCGGCCCCACCGCTTCGGACCAAGCGCGCGTCCGGCTGGCGCTGTCCGGGTGCTTGGCGGCAGGCGCACTCGCCCCAGAGCTGCCGGCAAGCCTGACCGGCGCGGGCCATGGCGCAGGCTCGGGTTTCGCGTCCGCGGGACTGCACGGCTTGGGCAAGCGAATCGTGACCGCGCTCGTGATTGGCTCGGTCGGCTTCGGTGCCGGGTTCATGAGCGGTCGCATGGGCTCTCGTGAAGCTCCGACGGTTGCGAGTGCGCGCGTCGCGCCTTCTGCATCGCTCCGTGAGGCGCCCCGTGTCGCCCCGTCCGAGGTAATAGCCGACTCTCCACCAAAGACTCCTCACGGAGAGGAGGAGCCGTCGCAGACTCGGAGCGTGGGACCGAAAGCTGTCGGGCCCTCGTCGAAGGGCCGCGTCCTGGACGCCCGCTCGCTCACCGAGGAGGCGGATACCCTGCGTCGCATTGGCCAGGCTCTGCGGGAAGGACAATCCGGGATGGCTGGGCAGATGCTCGACGACCTGGATGCGCGGATCCCGAGCGGAGCTCTCGGGGAAGAGCGTCGCGCAGCGCGCCTGATGGTTGCTTGCCGGACGGGGGGCTCCGGCGCCCGCGCCGCGGCGCTAGCGTGGCTCGCCCGGCATGGGCGAAGCGTCTACGCCCCGCGGGTTCGGGCGTCCTGCGACGAACGGACCGCCGTGGGCGCCGAGTCGAAGGTGGGCGATTGACGGCGCGCTGATGCGCGAGACCAGGCAACGGGACCAGCGCCGAGCGGAAACTAACCCAGTCGAGGAGGCCACAATGGTCATGACGAGAGAGATGAAACGATGCTGGTCCAAGAGGCTCGCCGCATGCGCCCTGGTATGCGGTCTCGGCGCCGCCTGCTCGAGCGACGGCACTGCCAATATTGGCGACGGCGAGCTTTCGGTCGACAAGAACGCGCTCGCTTCCTACGCTGCCGAATGGGAAGGGTACGTGGAGGCCTATACTTTCCCTTCGGGCTCGGACCGCGTGCGCGTGACTCTGGACGAGGCGGGCAACGGGTGGCTTCGGTTGGGCGATGCGGAAGAACCTGCGCCCCCGACCAATCCGGATGTTGGATGGCCAGAAGGGTTCTTTGTTCTGGACCAGCACGGGCAGATGATACGCACCACGTGGGAGGTGCTGGAGGGCCTCCGCTATCCGATCAGCGGGGCCGTGGTCGAACAAGAGCGGATCCGACTCACGGTCGATACGTTCGATCCGTTCAGGGCGTGGTGCGAATTGCAGACGTCGTATCCGGGCCAGCAGGGTCACGATGAGGAGTACGGTTGCCTATCGGTCTCAGGCTTCTCCGCCGGAGGCGCCGCCGAAAACAATGTGTGCGTGCTGCTGGAGGACGGCGAGGTCGACTGGACCCCCATCGACTGCGTCAAGGCTCACTTGTGCTCGGGCCTCACGTGCGCGTGCGACGAAACCGGCTGCACGTCAGGCGACGGCTCGAGCGTTCCCCTTGACGCAGCGCTCTCCGACGACGGCAAGAGCCTGGTGGGCAGCATCGCGCTGCCGGGAAGGGACGGACCGTATGACGAGGGAGGAGACACGCCACGCGTCGTTCGGCTCAAGCGCTAAATCAGCGGTCACAAATCTCGGACAGGGGAAGGAGTGGCATCAAGTGGCGCATCCCTTTGGGGTGGTGCCCCACCCCCGGCG
>CAYRKE010000253.1:0-10595 GCA_964424695.1 uncultured Polyangiaceae bacterium | reverse complement strand
TGCCCCGCTTGGCCCTTCCGCTGTGCTGACCCTGAGCAGCGCATCCCTCTGCATATTTCGATATCGAGACCCCATGCGTGCGAAACCCACGGTCGAAGCCCTCTCTCCCTACGTTGCGCCTCTCGAAGGCCGCCGCAGGTATCTCCGCCTCGACTTCAACGAGAACACCATCCGTCCGAGTCCGAAGGTAGTCCCTCGGGCGTACGATCATTGGGCTCGGCGCCAGCTGGGTTCAGCTCTTACCGACGCAGGCTCGCCGTCGACGGCGATCTCGTCGGAGTCGACGAAGGGGGGGCGGTCGACACAGAGAATCGACTGAAAGGCGGAGCTCGGATTCCGATAGCTGTGTGCTGCCCCGTGCGGCCAGCGGCGCACGGTTCCTCTGGTCGCCGGGCGGCCCTGGCATAGCAGGTTCGAGCCGAGAACGAGTTCCGACTCCTCCATCAGATGATGAACGTGCAGCGGGATCTCACGCCCGGGGCCCACATTCAGCCGGTATACCCCGAAGTCTCTGGTCTCGTGGATTACGTCGACGCTTCCAAAAGGCCTGTCTTCGGTTTCGAACCTGATCGATTCTCGGGGGCGTTCGACAGACAGCGAAGGCATGGCGAGTCCCCCCAGGGCTCCTGGTTTGGTGAGACGTATGCTGGCGCCCCTCGGGGTCGGATTCGCGTGTCCCGGCGTCGGTGGCGCGAGCAGGTAACGGATGAGCGTGTGCGCGGCTGTCTCGAGCAGTCGAAATCGACAACTCTGAAGAAGGAACACGACCTGGGCAGCCACGAATTCGTAGTCAATGGTATCCTCGAGACGATCCGATCGAGCCGCCCGCTCGGTGTCGACAATCAGTTCGATGTCGACGCTCAGTCTCTGCACCCGCTCGCGCTCGGTGGGATACGCTCCGATGATACAGTCGACCTCCAGGCCTTGGATAGCGATTCGATCGACCATCACGC
This sequence comes from uncultured Polyangiaceae bacterium, assembly GCA_964424695.1. Lineage (GTDB taxonomy): Bacteria > Myxococcota_A > Polyangia > Polyangiales > Polyangiaceae > JAEWRL01. Next base: position 9,642 of record CAYRKE010000253.1, on the reverse strand, counting down.
TTGCCTCGACGCTGGCAGCGGCTCCCGCGGAGCTGGCGAGTTCTCGTTCTGTGTCACGGCACTCCTGTGTTCACGGAACCTGCTTCGGAGGAATGACGAGCACCTGGCCAACTGAAATCGGCTTTTTCTGAGGGATCTTGTTGGCGCGCGCAAGGCTAGTAACGCTGACCCCGTGTTTCTTGGCGATACCCGAGAGGGTATCGCCTTTGCGGACCGTATGCGTTACCAGCTTGGGAGGAGCCTTGCCTCCGGGCGGGATCACGAGCTTCTGACCAGGGTAGATCGGCGACTTGGGGCGCAGGCCGTTGGTGTTGACCAGGGCGTCAACAGGAACCCCGTGCGCGCGGGCGATGCCTATCAGCGTATCTCCGCTCCTCACCAGGTAGAGTTTCTTCATCCGTGGGTTGGAGGGTTCGATCGGGTACTTCTTGGGGTAGACCTCGACCAGGGAACAACGATAGGGACCAAGGTAGCGACGGACCGCATCACTGACCTCGGCGGGTGTGACCTCACCGATCTGTTGGCTTGCCACGCGAAGTGGCTTGCTGTTGCCAAATGCAAAGGCCTGGCGTCCAAGTTCGCGGGCTCGCTCTTCGAGGGAGGTCATACGCTGGACGAAACGGCTCTCGACCTGCGTCGACGCACGGCGGAGCTCCTCCGGGCGGACAGCGACGGTCGCAAGTCTCTGGATTTCTTCGGTGACGATTCGCGAGACGGCGTCGAGATCGACGCGCTTGCCCACCTTGACGCGGAGCCCGAACAAGGCGGGCCCACGGGACTCTCCCACCCAGCCGTCCACATCCGTGGCAAACCGAGATTTCTTGACCAGCCGCTCTCTGAGCCGAGAGTCATCACCTGCCGCGAGCACCCCGTTTGCCAGCCGTAGGGCGTCGTGCTCCTTCGTTCCTGGCTCCGGCACCACCCATCCGAAGTTGAGCTCCACGTCGGTTGAACGCTCGTGGGTAAGAAACGAGTAGCGCGGGCTTTTCTGGACTGGGCTTCCCTCGGCCTCCAGGGGTGCGGGTTGCGGCTTGCGGGGCTCGATGGTCTTGAACTGCTCGCGGGCAACGCGTTCAGCCGCTTCCGGGTCGAACCGCCCAACGAGCGCCACCGCGGCGCTCGACTCCCGGTAGACGCGGGAGAAGTAGCTGGCAAAGCTCTGGCGGTCGACTGCGTCGATTACTAGCGCGCTCGCCAGCGGTGGCGCTTCCATTCGCGCGTAGCCTTGGAACGCCAGCTCCTCGAGCTTGGTCATGCCTGCCAACACGGGGGATTCAGCCAGTGCTTGCAGCGCGTTGTCGCGCGCCAATTTGGCTGCCACGAAGGCGGTTTGACTCGTGGGAAGCGGCGTGTTGAGTCGCCTCGCCGCGAGCCAGAGAGCCAGGGGCATCTCGCGCGGTGGTACGCTGACGCAGTAGGACGTCACGTCCCGATCCACAGTGTTGGAGAGCGTTGCGTTGCGCGCGGCAAGCATGGAACTGGCGTTGGGCGACGTCAGCCCGGGGGTTTGCGTGAGGACGTGAGCCCGGGCTAGCTCGGCGAAGCCCAGCTCACCGGTGGACTCGCTCCGGGTCCCCGCTTGCAGTACTAGGCAACTCGTGAGGACGGTGGCGTTCGGATCCGGGCTCATGATGAGCCGAACGCCAGGGGCGGGCTGTCGCTCAATGACCGCAGTGCCGGCGTCTTGATGGGCGAGCGCCGCGGGATCGGAGCTTGCGAGCGACTGGCTCCCGGCCAGGACTCCTGCCGGAAACACTGCCCCGGCCAACACGCTTGCCAGCCATGTCCGCGCGCGACGCCGCATCGAGACTCGCTAGCATGGTGGGTAGCGCTGCCGCTCGAATTTCGATCAAGAACGGCTGTTTGGACGGTTGTTAGCGGGATGCGCCAGCATCGAAGTCAGTGCGCGGCAACGTGCTCGCGGTCCATTCGCACGCATCGCGCTCGCCCTTTGCCACGTTCACTCGCGCGAGGAACCACCCGCCGAGGCCAAATAGCGCCAGCAGGCTGAGCACGGACCAGCGCGGGCTACCCGTCATCATACCCACGACGCCCATGAGCACGGGGCCCACGATGGCCGCGGACTTGCCCAGCATGTTGTAGAACCCGAAGAACTCGCTTGTCTGGGCTTGGGGGATCAGACGGGCGTAGAGGGACCGACTCAGGGCCTGAACACCCCCTTGTACCAGGCCAACGACGATGGCAAGAACGTAGAAGCCCGCAGCGCTCTTTAGGAATCCGGCATAGACCGTGACTCCCGCGTATACCGCGATGCCGAGGGCGATCCCCACTTTCGGTCCGATCTTCTGCCCCAGCACGCCGAAGGCAATTGCCGAGGGAAAACCCACGAACTGGGTGATGAGAAGGGCCGTGATCAGGTGGTTGGCGCTCAAGCCGATCGACATCCCGTAGTCCACCGCCATGCGCATGATGGTGTCGACGCCGTCGATGTAGAGCCAGTACGCGATGAGGAAACCGTAGACGCTGGGGAGCTTGCGGATCTCGGAGAAGGTATGCTTGAGAGACCGCGCGCCTTCGGCCAGTACCTCTGCTGTCGTTCGCCGTTGGTGGCTGTTTGCTTCTGAGACGCATCGGAACAGCGGGATCGAGAATACTGCCCACCACAGCGCAACGCTCAGGAACGATACTCGGACGGCGTCAGCTTTGTCAGCCAAGCCCAGCGCTTCCGGAAACAGGGTCATCGCCACGTTCGCAGCGAAGAGCAGGCCACCTCCCAGGTAGCCGAGGGAGTAACCCAGCGCCGACACTCGATCGCGGGAATCATTGGGGGCCACGAACACGAGCAGCGAGTCGTAGAATGTGTTAGCCCCCATCCACCCAACGCTTGCTAGGGTGAAGACGAGCGCCGCGGCGAGCCATTCGCCCTTTCCGACGAAATAGAGTCCGGCAGTGCCACCGATACCGAGCGTGATACAGGCGAGCAGCCAGCGTTTGCGGGAGTGACCAGCGTCGGCCAGCGCGCCCAGAAACGGCGCCAGGAGTGCGATGGCCATGCTGGCGCTGGTGTTGACGACCCCGAGGCGGAAAGTGCTGTCCGTCACCGAGACGCCCGCGCTCCAGTACTGCTTGAAGAAGACCGGGAAGAAGCCCGCAAGGACTGTGCAGGCAAATGCGGAATTGGCCCAGTCGTAGAGCGCCCAGGCGAGTACCGCCTTCCTACTCGGAGACGTTGAGGTGTTCATCCTGGGGTGAGACGTTTAGTTCAGTCGGTGTATCCGCGATATGGGCCTCTCTCGGCTTTGGCCTCTGGGGCAGGTTGAGGTAGCAGTTGCCGGTAGACCAGACTGTCGGCCAATGTCGTTCCGTGGCACAGCATTTCACCCTCAGCGGTCCTGGCGGCCCGGAAACTTTGCATCCGCGGGCTGGTGCGTCAGTCTCTCCAGGCCTCGATGATGGTCCCAAAGCTTGTCAGCAAGTCCGGCGGCTGGCTCGTCGCTGTGGCCACGCTCGTCTCCTCTCCGGCATCCGCAACCAACAAGTACTTGGAGATACCACCAGTCGAGGAGGCCACGGGATCTCGCGCCTATCGATACGCGAACCTCAGCAATGAGGAGGCGCTGGCCGAGCTCGCGCGTCGACGTATCCCCTTCGAACCTGCGGAGCCCCCCATGCCCGGCGTTCGGCTGCCCATCCAGCTCACCGGAAGACTGCATGGAGTTCGCATTCACTCGGTCCTGCCGGACCACGAGGCAGCTCGCACGCCCTTCGAGATCATGGACGGGCGGTTGGCTCTGGCGCTCGATGACTTCTGTCTTGTCCTTGCCCGTCACGATGTGGTGGAGCTGATCCACTTCACGATCTACAGGCCATCGCCAACTCTTGCGTCGAGTCCCGACGCTCCCCAGACTCGCCATCCAGGGGGCATGGCGATCGATCTCGGAGCAATCAAGAAGCGCGACGGCCGCATGCTCGCAGTGGGGCCACACTGGGCCGCAAGCATCGGAGCGAAGACCTGTGGTACTGATGCGAGAAAGCTGGTGGGGCGCTACGGACGGGAGCTGATGAGCATTCTCTGTGAAGCCTACGATCAACGGATCTTTCACTACATGCTCTCTCCTCACTTCGACGAGCCCCACAGCGACCACCTGCACCTCGAGATCAAGGCTGGCGTCAAGTGGTTCATCGCAAATTGAATGCGAGAACCTCATGGTTCCAGCGGCGCGTGGGCAAGGGCGCGCACACTCTCCCTCGCGGAAGCATTCCGATCCTCGTTCCGGGCGATCCGTTCGGACCAGGCACGGCCGGCCCCGTTCCGTCGTTCTTGAAGAGGTTCTGCCAATTCGAGTCAAGCGCGATGACTTCCGCCCCGGACTAGCGCTAGGCTGGGCCTCTGCCCACGTGACCACGCCCAGGACTGAGCCCTGGCCAAAGAGATATCCGAGCGAAGACATGACACCGGCCGAACTCGACGTAACAGGAATTGGGAACGCCATAGTTGACGTTCTCTGCGCAGTAGAAGACGACTTCATAGCCAACGAAGGCATCGTCAAGGGATCGATGGTGTTGATCTCGGCCGAGCGAGCGTTGGAGTTGTCCTCACAGCTGGGGCGGTCCGAGCAGCGGAGCGGCGGTTCAGCGGGCAACACCGTCGCCGGACTCGCGATTCTCGGGAGCTCCGTGGGGTACATTGGCAAGGTGGGAGACGATGCGCTGGGTCGAACTTTCGCTGACGATCTGCAAGCTGCGGGGGTGCGGTTCACGACGCCACCGAGTACGAAGGGGACGCCAACGGCTCGGTGTATCGTGCTCGTTTCGCCTGACGCCCAGCGGACCATGTGCACGTATCTCGGGGCCTGCGTCGAACTCGGTCCCGAAGATGTGGACCCCGGGCTCGTGGCTCGCAGCCGCGTCACCTATCTCGAAGGCTACCTTTGGGATCCTCCGCGGGCCCGAGAGGCCTTTGTCTTTGCGGCGCAAGCGGCTCACTCTGCCGGCAGGCTCGTCTCACTGTCCCTGTCCGACAGCTTCTGCGTGGATCGGCATCGCGACAGCCTCCTTGAGTTCGTCAGAAACCACGTCGACGTCCTTTTCGCCAATGAGACCGAGCTACTGAGTTTGCACAGAACCGACGACCTGCGAGCCGCAATGACGGTTGCCAAGGAGCAGTCTCGGGTGGTTGCGGTCACCCGGGGCGCCCAGGGGTCGATCGTTGCTGACCGTGGTGAGGTTCAGGAATTTGCCGCGGAGCCGGTGGCTCGGGTCATCGACACGACGGGTGCAGGAGATCTCTTCGCTGCAGGGTTCCTTCACGGGTTGTGTCGAGACCGTGGGGCTGCTGAGTGCGCCGCCGTTGGCAGTATCGCTGCCGCAGAGGTGATCTCCCACTTTGGCGCTCGACCCGAGGGGGACCTGAGGGATCTCGTTTCACGCCGGGTGGCTTTCTAGGGAAACGGCTTGCTGTGAGGCAAGCCGGCCCGTCGCGCGTCGCGAGCAGCGGACCGTGCGGGTCGGCCCCCGCGTCATCTCGAAGTCCACCCTCGGAAGCCGCGCCGCGACACACAGCCGACCTGCGGACCAGTTTGCCCAGCCCCCGGGGTCTACATGGCCAGCCAGTGCACCGCGACTCGGTAGGGAGCACCACGTCGTGCCAGCCGAATCTCTCGCGCCGGGGTATGTAGAGCAGCGGATGGTCGCCGTTGACAATGCGTCAGCCGTTACGAGAATCGGTAGTCACCCTCAGGAAGCGCCCATAGAGCATGCCCAGTCTCGGTTCCATTATTCTGCAGAGGGATGAGGCGACAGCGCCCGTCGTAGAGGAGGCGCTGGGGCGTCAGGTGCTCTACGGGGGCGATCTTGCGACGAATCTGCTGGAGCTCCGTGCGCTGTCGGAGGCTCGCGTGCACGAGCTCCAGGCGGAGTCCCTGGGGATGTCTGCCGCGCCCGCAGGCCGTATTGCCCGTTCCAGTGCCGAAGTGCGGGGGCGCGTGCCTGCGGACATTGCAGACCGCCACGGAGTCTATCCGCTCGAGCTCAGTGCCGAGTGCCTGGTCCTTGCAGTATCGTCGCCGCTGCCAGCTGCCGTTATCGGGGAACTCGAAACGACCAGCGGTCGAAAGGTCGTGCAACAGGCTGCCCTAGCGATCCGCATTCACGAGGCCCTGGTTCGTGACTACGCGACGTCTCCGAATCGTCGTTTTGACAGGTTGTGCGCCGTCCTGGCAGGCGAGCCGGATCCCTTCCCAACGCTGCCGCCCTTCAAGGACGGGAGCGTGCCGGTTGGGGCGCCCCCGCTTGGTGAACCGCCGACGCCTCGCGCATCAGTGGACGCGCCTCCGCTTCCTCAGGCTGTAGCCGCGGAGTCCAAGCCATCTTTGCCCGCCTCCGGACATGCCGGAGGGGCTCGCTCGGGTGACCCATCTTCGGGGCGGACGAGTTGGCGCCCGAAAAGGCGTGGGCCCTACACGGCGGCAGACGCGGAGGCGGACCTACTCAATGCAGCGGAGCGGGACGACATCGTCGGTGCGTTCTTTGCTTTCTCCTCTCAGTACTTCGAGTACTCTGCCTTGTTCGCGGTGCACGGCGATATTGCCGAAGGGCGCGACGCCCAGGGGCCCGGCGCCGATCGCAAGCGCGTGGCGACGATTGGGGTTCACCTCGACCTCTCCAGTATTCTGCGTCAACCGTGGCGCTCCGGTCAGTGGCAGCTGGCGGTTCTCTCGGGCGAGGGGCTCAACGGGAACCTCGCGAGAGACCTCGAGCGCGGCACGGGCAAGGTCGTTGCGGTAGTCCCTGTGGTCGTGCGGGGTCGCACGGTGATGTTGCTCTACGGGGATCACGGTGAGTCCGATGTCGAGCTGGGTCAGATCGGCGATATCATCGCATTTGCCCCGCTCGTTGCTCGATCGCTCGAGCGACTCCTCGTCCAGCGCAAGTTGGTTCTTCAGGGGAGGTCGCTCAGCGGTTCGCTGCCAGCTCCTCCCTTCGGGGGAACCGGTCCGGAGTCTGAGCGGTCGCAGGTTCGTGACGGCGGCCATGTGGGGGTCGTTCAGGAGCCGTCTCCGCCGATCGACAGGGAGGCTGTCGAGAAGGCGCGTCTCGACTTGGTAGATTCCCTTAGCGGTGCTCGCATTCCACGTGCTGTCGCAAGTGAGTCGGAGTCGCGCCCACCGCCACCAGTTGGAGCCGTCTCATCGCTGGTTCAGTCAGAGTGTCCTGAGGTCGATTCGGGCGCTGCCACGGCTTCCGCGCAAGCGCCAAGAGTCAGCGGCGAAGGCATCGAACCTGATCTCTGTGAGGGTGTGCCACCGGTGCACCCGACAAAAGCCTTCCCCTTCCGAGTTCCGCATGTGCCCAACATGGGGGGCACCTCGGAGTTGGTTCCTCCGGGGGGCGCTCGACAAGAGCAGGGGGTCTCGATCGGGACGGGCCCATCCGATGTCAGCTGGGGGGGGGCGAGCTCGGTTCGTCCAGCCATTGTCCGTGAGCTCGTGGCGCCGATGAGGTTTGGGGTCGAGCCCACGCCGCCTGACGCCGACGCAGGGCGTGGAGTCGAACGCGCCAACGACACGACACCCCAGCATGCCGCCACTATTGGGTCGAGCGCGACGGCTGTCAGCCTGCCGCGAGGTGGGTCCGCCGACGAGTTACCCTACTTCGTCGAGCAGCTGCTCGAAGGTGATCGCAGTGCACTCGACCCGATCGTTGCGATGGGAGAAGGGGCGCTCGGGTACCTCATCTTTCACTTTCCCGGACCGATTCATGAGGAAATCCTGCGGCCCGGAGCCAAGCGAGCCTCGGAGTGTGGGTTGCTCCTCGAAGCGATCGTACGCATCGGATATGCCAGTGTGCCCTTCGTGGCGGTGCGCACGGCAGACGCCCAGCCGGATGTGAGGCGTTGGGCGACCCTGGTTTTGGCTGAGCTTCCAGCGCCGGAATCGGTTCGAGCCATTCTGAGTCGACTGGGGGATCGAGAAGGCATCGTGCGGCAAGCCGCTGCCGCTGGCGCGCGGCTGCTTCTCAGTCACTCAGGGGGGCGACATCTGGTGCAGTCTGCACTGAGGGATATGGTGGCTCCCGAGCGAGACAAGTCGACTCGACTCACTGCGTTTGAATACCTCGCGGAGGTTCGTCATCCCTTGGTTGTCCCGATCCTGCTCGATACCCTGCGCGATCCCGATCGGGACATGGCGCGCTCCGCAGAGTGGGCACTTGGGGTGCTATGTCGTCAGTCCTTCGGCATGGACCTTGGCGCATGGACCGACTGGTGGGAGGATAACCGTTTTCGCGAGCGTCCAGAGTGGCTCATGGATTCCCTCACGCATCCGCTGCCAGCCATACGGCGTGCTGCAGCTGAGGAGCTTCGAATCCTGACGGGGCAGACTTTTGGCTATCGCGACGACCTTCCGGCAGTTGAGCTCGCACGGGCACAGTCGAGTTTCAGAGAGTGGTGGTCTCAGAGGGGAGCATCTTGAGATGCGTGGTGCAGACTCTCAGAACCTCCGAGGGCGGCAACGGGGTGGTGTTCGGGCTACGGGCTCGGGTTCCCAGATTAGGGGTATCGGCGAAGAGCATGCCGATCCAGCGTTGCGAGCGGCTGATTTGGCGCTGTCGGGGCGCCGCCAGCGAGAGGCAAGCCGGTTCGCCTCCATCGAACTTCGCTTTCCGGACTCCCGCACTGGTCCGTGGGAGGCGGCAGCGATGGCATCTGTTGCAGTGGCTGCGCTCCTGGTCGTATTGGGGTTATGGTTTCTCTAAACAAGTCCGGCCAGAGGCTGCCGCATCCGCGGATGCATCGTTGGCCGTTGCGGAGCGCCCTTTAGTACGCTCACCAGTATTTGAGGACCGGAAGCTCCGGGTTCCGCGCAGCCAGCGGCCAGGATCGCCGGGCGTCGTCCCAGTCGAGGTCTCGCAGTAGTGCTAGCTCAACGGGGACGCACGGTATGCGAATGCCCGTGCGGTGGCAGGCGCCATGTCCCATGCCGATCTGTCAGCCGTCAGGGCATCAGTCTAACGGGCGACGCTGGCTCCGTCACCCATGACCGCTGCCGGAGACTTGTCTGAGTGAACGCCTACCGATCTGGGTCTCCGCTGTCGGTCTGCTGAGCTCTCGGTGATCAAGTTCCCTGGTCACATTCCGCTGCGGTGCACTCGCGCACTACGTGCGCGCCGCAGCCTTGGGCTGCGGACGTTGCTCTCCGTGGACTCCGTCCGCTTCGGGTCTTGCCAGACTTCGCCAGAAATGGAGCCCCATGCGTGGGCTGCCTGAGCATCTTTGGTAGCAGGACTACTTGGGGCAGCTGGTCGCGTTCCACTGCGCCCTCGCCAGGTTGCCGGCCCCGATGGACTCGGACGACGTCACGGCGCTGTAGGCGAAGCTACACTGACCCTTACTTGCGCGGGCGGACACCGCCTCCCGGGCTTTGAATCGGATCCTGCCGCGCGCCGAGTTCTTCTCTCCGCCGCTTCCCCCGGCTGCCGCACACTGCTGGTAGAGCTGAACGGCACCTTCGATGTCCAAATCGTTTGCGCGCGCGCTGGCCGACTTGCACAGGCTGTCCGCATTGGTTGACGGCGTTGCGGGGGGCGGGGGTTGTTGCGGAGTGGGTTGCGGAGTGGGTTGCGGAGTCGGTTGCGGAGTCGGTTGCGGAGTCGGTTGCGGAGTCGGTTGTGTCGGAAGCGGCA
>CAYRKE010000252.1:4485-10658 GCA_964424695.1 uncultured Polyangiaceae bacterium | reverse complement strand
CGCGAACGGTCATGGGGTTGCCCGAAGCATCCAGCACCTTTGAATAACGGGTAAAAACCGCCATGCCCGGTCCGATGGCCGCTTGGGCCAGGTCCACCGGCGCAATGTTGCCACGCTGCAGGTGGGCCAGCGCCTTTGGCAGTTCTGATTTAAGAGTTGTGATGAACTCGCGGCGAGTAGCGACACAGGTATTGTCTGCTCGTGGACGGCAAACGAGGATAATACTAGAAGCCAGCATGTTTCGTCCAACCCCTGAGACCTTATTTGCAAGCTCGGTTCGCATCGGCCAAGTGCCGCTGATGGCAAATCCGGCTTCTATAACGGCCGCCAAAAAGGTGTCCCAACCAGTATTCGTTGTGCCGTCAACTCCATCCTTCTCAGACTGCTTGAAAGCGTAATAAATAGTAACCGGAAAAGCTGGGTGCGACTGTTCTGCAAGGCAGTGCATGGCCTGGGTCATTCCATCAAGAAAAAATATTTCTGCGTTTTTCTTGCTGCCGTGACGATAGGGGGTTGCCACCAATTCCTCAAACTTAGGCACAGAAAGCGTGGAAAAAATTTCTGGGTAGACCGACTTTAGTGATCTACGAAGCCAAATATAAAAGAAGTCTGAGAGGTCTGCATAACCGATGTTATCATAGTACGGTGGGTCGGTAGATACAACCTTGTTCAAGGAAAGCGACTGATTCCCAGCATCACATTGGGTTGCGCAGCCTAAAGCATTTAAAATACACCCTGTTGCTTCAAGGCTTTCTGCAGAATACTTAACCGCGTTCTTCCAGCATATTGCAGATCCTGCAAAAGTATTCGAGTCAGGAAAATCCCACGTCATAGGTATCGCTTGGCGCTTGTAAGTCTGCATTACCTGTTCACCGGATGGTTTCCAAGTAGCAATTGAACTGTTGTAGTCAGCCAGGCGATCTATGGCAAAAGCCAGATACACCGCCGCCGCATCGGCATAAGCTTTCGCTCCAGTTCCACCAGCATCCAAATATTTGCCGTCATCGGGCAAACCGGCGGCCAGGGCATCGCGTTTAACCCGTTCTCGCGCCTCTTGTAACAAGTCCGAGAATGTGGTGAGGGCCACCAATTGTCGAGGGGTGTAAAGGTCACCGAAGGTTGTCAGCCCATAATTTGGTGTTTTAAAATCACGGGGATTCACCGGAAGATCATTATCCGGCTTCCATACCGGCTTTGCCTTATGGACAATTGTCTCCATTTCTTCATTGGGTGAAAGATAAATTCTCCCGCGTTCACCTTCAGCTACGATGGCCATCAACCGCGCACCCATACGCCCGGATTTACCCTCTGCCCGGATGTGATCATAAGTGATCGGTACGCCTGACATTAGACAGCGGAATGCACTCCGCTTTCCAGCAGTTGTGCCTAATTTCGCCGCCTCAATATCTTTTGGCTTACCCACTTTGACGGTAAAATGATAGCCACGGCCCTCACCCCCGGCCCCTCTCTTGGAGGGCAAGTGGGGATCGATCACCGGCTCCACATAAGCCTCCTTGCCTTTCTTTGTCGAAAGCATGAAGGTCGAAACCAGCGGCACATCCACGTCGGCAAAGGCCGGATTGGGGCTTTTCACCGTGCGCGCCCAGAGCCAGGCGATTACGGTAAGCTTCCGGCCCATGTATTTTTTCAGGTCCGGCCGCTCTTGCACCATCTCCGCCGTGATTTCTACTTTGGGATACAGATGGCCGATGCGCTTTTCGGCCTCGTCGCGCATCCATTTGCCGTAATAGCGCACGTCCTCGGCCAGTCCCTGAGCGCCTTTCCAGACACTCAAACCATAATCTTTTTTTCGCGATTCCGGGTTCACCGGCGGCCTGCCGGCAAATTTTGGCGGAATCTCGATCATGGCCTTGTTGATCAGCACCGCCACCGGGTTCAAATCGCTCGCATAGGCCTCCAGACCCAGCCGCTGCGCTTCCAGGGGCAGGGACCCGCCGCCGGCAAAGGGATCATGAAAGGCGGGCAGTTTGAAGCGGTCGAACAACTCCTTAGCTCGCGGATGGTCGGCGTTTTCCGCGCAGGTATAGCGCCAGCTCTGCCGGATTTCGTCCCGGGCCTGCTGCAGAACCGTTTCATTGGTGGTGTTTTCCCACTTGACCAGATCTTCTATGATTTTAAAAAGCCGTTTCCGTTCCTTTTCCTGTGCTTTTTCCGTTGGAAACAAATCCGGATGAGCCGAGGGGTCGTCCACCATCTGGGCGAAGATCACGGCCCGGGCCGCCGCCAGAGGCCGCCTGGCCCACCACAGGTGCAGGGTGCTGGGATGGCCGTGGCGTATGGATTTTTCCCGCGCGCTGGCCGTGTTGATGGCATCGAGCGGCAGTGCCACTTCGATGAGCTTCTTCTTATGGATCATGGCATCACTCCATTTTCGCTTTAATATCCGCGTGTCCGGATATGCCGGTCACTTGCTTGATTTCCTGCCACAGTCGTTTCTCACGCCAAGCCAAGAAGGTCTCATAATCGTCGATCCAGAACGGCGCATCAGTTCCAGTGGGCAGACAATGAGATGATAGGATGTCATCAAACGGAAAACCGGCTGTCTCTTTTATGTCTTTTAGATAAACGGAAGGGGCGCGGTCTCTGATCATCTGGTTGGTGGTCCGGTCTATTAATGTCCTGTTTAAGACGCAATCTCGCTGACGCGAAATCTTTATCCCTTTGCTTTTTTCAAGAAACTTGGCCGGAAAGACATGGTGGTCGTCAATACCTTCGACATTCATCAACTTTCCGGTGATGATCGCTTGAGTATGGAAATCGCGCGCACCGTTTTTTAGAACCAGACATAGAACACCACGATAAATTGCACGCTGACGTGGGGTGACATCATACAGAGTTTTGGGGTCAAATCTAAAGATGTTGACCGTGTCTGGTAGATTTCCTCCGTTCAACCAATCGAATAGCTCCAGCACATCCTTGGCGGATTTGCTGTTCGGTGCGCTTTCATAGACTTGGCCAAAAACAGCGCACCAAAACCACCGTTTGAGTTTCTCGCGATGGACACCGGCCTCGGCGCTTTTAGGTGATCCAACTTTAGCTAAAATGGCTGCCAAAGGTGCTATCATGGTTTGATAGGGCAGCAATTTGGGCAAAACAACCTTGCAATCGTCTCTAATGATTTCGAGACCCGTTTTAAGTCCAATGATTACCTTGGGCCACCATTCCGAAATATCCGCAGCTTTTAAGTTCAATACATCACTGCGCTTGCAGGAAGGAAATTTGCGGCAGGCCAAGGAGATTGCCTGAAGTATGTAGTATGGATCAACTTCAAAATCCTCGATGATCGGATATTCGGTTCGGGCTTGGTTCCATAATTCCCTCAATTTTACTTTCTGAGGCCAGAATCGTGCGGTCAGCAGTTCGAAGACACTGAGTTTAACGCCGGTCCGGTTGAGGGTCTCAAAGATTGTGCAGAGGGCATCCGGTTCGGTGCTATCCGACAGTGTAACCACGGGGAAGTGATAATCATCAATGGTTTTGATCCAGTCTTCGTTAATCTTGGTCAGTTTGTCGAGCATTGCGGTGCGCTGAGCGCCAGGCATATCGTTTGTTGCTTTTAGCAACCATTCCAGGAACCCGCCGGCACCGCCTTTAAGCACACTGAGGGGTAGGATAAGCTCCTTAGATTGAAGATCAAAACTTTCATGTTCTTTCACCCACTTGGTCGTGGCCCTTACATGAAAAATGACCTCTTCAAAATCAAGGTCATCTATGAGTTTCTTTAGATTGAGATAGTAACGGTGTTCTCCGACGCCATAAAAGGCTTGATAGAGTGATGTGAGCCGTTGCTGCCCATCCAGGACAAGGAAAGTATGCTTGTGTCCGTTGAGGTTGGGCGCTCCCTCGAATTCATGTGAGGCAAATATCCGCTTGGTATCCCGCACGCGAAGGATGCTGCCTGCAGGATAGTTTCTCGCGATAGAAATGATGAGTTCCTGCGTGGCTCCGGGTTCCCAAACAAAATCTCTCTGGAAATCCGGCAGTACCATGCTGAGCGAGTGGATCTCGCTGAGCAGGTCTTTGAGCGCTCGCGGATTTGTATCTTCAAAAATGTTCATATACAATTATCTCCGAATTTTAGATTGTGAAATAGCCGGGGTTATCTGGTTTCTCTGCGCGAATTTGACATTTACGTGATGAATCCAGATGAAAATTATCTGATGAATTGCGCGCACACACATATCGTGCCGTTGATTTGATAGCAGTGCGGTCAGTTGGGTTCCTCCGCTCGCGCCAGTAGATAATTGATTCCCTTTGTGAGACGTTCTTTTATGGCGGCCTCAGGCTTTTCTATCATCGGCAGTTTGGCGGCCTTGACTTCGGCAAGGTGTTCCGGCTCCACATAGGCCACCGCATAACCCTGGGCCTTGTTTGCCAGATCCCTGTCGATCCAGGCGCACTCGGGGCATTTTAATATTTCATCCGAGGACGGTTCGGATTTTGCCAGCAACCGCCTGGCCCACCACAGGTGCAGGTTGCTGGGATGGCCGTGGCATATGGATTTTTCCCGCGCGCTGACCGCGTTGATGGCATCGAGCGGCAGGGCCACTTCGATGAGTTTCTTTTTGTACGTTGTCAATCAATTATCTCCTTTGCAACACAGTCAGGCTGGATCATCAGTACTCCCATTATGATTTTGCACGAAAGGCCTGCAAGTCCTGCTTGATATAATATTTCGCGCCAAGTTTCTTCAGCAATGTTTCTGCGTCCACAAGGAATTTGGCCCAATCTACGGTTTCCTCATGTTTTTTCATATGATTCAATTTCCCAACTTTCCAGAAATCCACATCTCGATGCGCCGATTGAATCACAGACAGCGCCTGCCCCGGATCAATGACCGGCTCGAGGCTGAGCCATGTATAGATACCTGCCTTATGGGCCTCTTTTAAAATATTCAACCGATCGGCTACCGTAGAGGCATGCGGCTCCCAATCCTGACGGATTGCATCATCCACGAAGCTCAGTGTAATTCCAAGTTTTGTGTTTGCTTTCTTTAAAAGGTCCAGGTCTTCAAGTATCAGATCGGCGCACCCTTTGGTCAGCACCTGATTGTTGAGTCGGTTTTTCAATAGAATCTCAATGGCCTGTCGCGTCAGACGCTCTGTTCTCTCAATCGGCTGGTAGGGATCGCACAGGAAACAAAACAGAATGGTGCGCGGATCTCCCTGCAGGCGCGATGCATCCTTTTCAAGGAGTTTCAAAACATCTTTCCTCGGCTCGGCCTGCGTATGCCATTGTCCTGAGGTTGTTCGCATGCAGGCGGGTGCATAACAATAGCGGCAGCCATGGGTACACCCCCGATAGAGGTTGCACGCAAGCTCTGAATATTCCCGCGCCCTCCCCTTTGGTTCATAAACGACATACATGCGTAACCCCCTTTAAAAATGGCGTATTATTTCGACGTCTGGTTTTTTCCAAGCATCGTAGGAAATATGTAAAACCTGTTCCGGCAACTTCTTATTTTGCATCAACGATTTCAATCCATCTTTTGCATGACTCGCAAGCATGCCATTCCGCAAGGAAAACAGATAAACATCTTTATTCGTCGCCAGTTGACGATCGAGCACGGCCGATTCAAGTTCTTTTTCAAAAAGCGCTATTTTGGTCGGTTTGTCAAATTCAGGAAACATTTGCATTTGAGATGTGTTCAGCCCGTCATGATCGATGTCGAAATTGGCGTCGCCCCCATGTTTCCAGGCAACTTTCAAAAATTTATCGATTCCGCGAGGATGGCCGGAGCCAAAAACCAGCCCGTAAACATTCGACCCTTTGCGAATCGAAAACGAACCGAGATAATACTCAAGTCCCGTGGGAATCCACCTTCTGTATGAATCAGCTACTATCCGGTGTACATTGGTACCGTTCATCATTGAAAGATCTTCATCCGTTACAGGAACATAATTCCGAATCTCCGGAGCCGCTTTGAAACGGTTGACCATGGCCGATGAAATAAAAAAGATGAAATCCGTTCTGGGAAGCTTCAAAACCGTTTCAAATATTTCTTTCGTTATCTCCTTTACCCCGTTTTGATCAAGAAACAGTAGATTTGCCACAGGGCCGTTCATATGCGGCTTCCACTGGATAAAAGCAGATTGAAAATCCTCATTCAATTTCTCGCACGCCACCTGGGGCAGGTTAACCCGCGCCTCATC
>CAYRKE010000252.1:0-4385 GCA_964424695.1 uncultured Polyangiaceae bacterium | reverse complement strand
CGCAGGTACTCCCGGTAAAGCTGCAGCTTATCCTGTGTCCCCTCATCAAACGGCTTTTTGTGCATATTACGAATAGGCATGGCTGTTTTCCTCGGTTAAGATATATAAACAACAAGCCCCCTCCGCATCCGTACAACGTCACGCCATGGGCCATCCATAGCCAAAGAAGCTTAAATGAATTTTTTCTTATGGGTTACGCCTTCTTCGAGCCACTTCGGATGATTCCTCCTTTTGGTCGGATAAATATCGGATGATTGGGAAAAACCATCTGACGATTATCTGACGATTCCGTGGTATCGGTTTACGATTTCTGGAATCCGCTTTATGATTATTTAACGATTCATCCGGCTCGCTCTATCAATATCAGGGTCGATCGATTACATGAATCTATCGGTTGCTTATCGGTCGGTTTCATAGCGATCGGCAACGACTTGCGAGTCCACGAATAGATGATTCCGTAATTTTTTATGGATTCAATCGATAGATTCCAGCCATTTGTCGATAGATTATCGATAGAATTGTCCACGATTTTCTTCACACCTTCCCCTACGCGTCTCCGCGTGAGCCCTCCATCACCTCCGCCCGTGCCAGCAGCTCGGCAAAGTCGTAGTTGACGCTTGTTACCCCAAAATCGGGTTCCCTCTGAAACGGCCGGCGCACATAGTGGACCCTGTGAGAGTCGGCATCCATAAATTCAACAATGGCCAGAATAAAATCATCGGGTTTGTTCAGTGAGTAAAGAATCTCGTTTCTGGTGACCGTAATGGTCGATGCGCCTGAAACACGGCCCTTGACTTCGATGAACCGGAGCTTGCCGGCGCCCGGAACCCGGCTTTCGATATCGTACCCGAGTTTTTCAAATTCCCGGTCCGCGGGTTCAAAACCAAGACCGCGCTCGATCTCCATGACGATTGCCCTGGCCTTTGCCGCACTGGCCTGAGTATCGACAGGCTGTACGGCGGACGCGGTTTTCTTTCCCGTCATTTCAGACAGCAGCCCCACGGGTGCGACGAGAACGCCGCCTAAAACCACGGGAGGCAGGGGCGAAATCCGCTTTTCAAGGCTCAGTTCTTCAAACCGCTTCTGCAATCTCGTCTGAAGCATGTCCGCCCGTTTTCGCGCCTCGCTCGAATTGAGACGGTCGCTGGGCTTTCCGGCCTGCTCCTGGAGCTTCAGCTGCTCGGCGCGGTGATCCCAATAGGTGATTTCCTTTGTGAGACGTTCTTTAACGGCTGCTTCGGTCTTTTCTATCATCGGCAGTTTGGCGGCCTTGACTTCGGCCAGGTGTTCCGGCGCCACATGTGCCACCGCATAACCCTGCGCCTTGTTTTCCAGATCCCTGTCGATCCAGGCGCACTCGGGGCGTTTTAATATTTCATCCACAGACGGTTCGAATTCCGCCAGCGGCCTGTAGTCCAGATACGGCGCATAATGAATATGGCGGACAGATCCACGTGCATCGACCTCGACATAGAGCATCTGTTTGGATACGACCCTGCGATCGCCCTGACGTGTAATGATGCCGTCCTGAACGGCGTGTTCGATATAAAACAGTATGCGCGGATCTTTGCCGGAATCCCTTTCATCCACCAGCACAGCGCCCCTCTTGAGCAAATCGCGATGGCGTTCCAGCATGAGATCGATCACGGCGTCCAGAAGCGGATGGCCGGGACAAACGAACGCCGCAGGGATCTGTCCCTGAGGCGCCAGCAGCGACTTTTCAAACGCGATGCGCTCATAACGGGGCAATACGGGTTCGCCGATGCCTATCAATCGGTCTCGATTCCGAATCACGGCCGGAACATGCCTGACTTCATAGCGACGGGGCTCGCGTTGCCGGACCGATCCGCCCAATTGCCGAAAGGCTTCGAGAAAAAACGACTCTATGTAATGGGGCTGCAATCGGCGCGCTTCCGCACGTTCCATATCTTCTCGCACCCTCTGAACCATGCTCGCATCCATTACGTCGCGGGCCAGGGCGTGTTCTTCGAGAAGATCCTGAATCATTCCCCGGTCAAGCGCATAATCCATGACCGTAAACAGGCGGGCGCGAACTTCGGGGCGGTCGCCGTAACGAATCGCCTCGATCAGCAGATCGCGCAACGGCTTGCCTTCGAACTGAAGCTTTCCAAGCACATCGAAAACCTGCCCGCCGAGAGCCTGCCTGGCCTGTTCCAATTTATCCAGCAGCCTTCGATAGACGTCGCCTTCACGGGTCTCTTCAGCCACAAGGTTCCAGAGATGGCACACCTCTGTCTGGCCGATACGGTGAATCCGGCCAAACCGCTGCTCAATTCGGTTGGGATTCCACGGCAGGTCGTAGTTGACCATGAGGTGGGCGCGCTGAAGGTTGATTCCCTCGCCGGCGGCGTCGGTTGCAAGCATGATCTTGACTTCGGGATCATGCCGGAATGCTTCCTGAATTTTCGTTCGATCCTCCCGTCCGATTCCGCCATGAATAATGACAACGGCTTCTTTGCGGCCCAGCAGGGTGGAAATGCGCGTTTCGAGATAACTTAAAGTGTTCCGGTGCTCGGTAAAAATGACAAGTTTCTGGTGCGGAGACGGTTCGGGTTTGGATATCTCCGGCGTTCCATACGGTTTGGCAGGGTCAGCCACATGGTTTGCGATGGCGGCGGGAGTGAATATCTCGCTTAACAGCTTTGCCAGCTCACGCCATTTGGTATCCTCGCCGCTTCTTTTGACTGCAAGGGCAAGGGTTTCCAATTTTTTCAGGGTTTCGATTTCGGCTTTCAGCTCGGCGATGGTGCGTGACGCCGTCGCCCGATCAAGGACTGCTTCCTCGGTCGCCTCGACCTCTTTTTCCGGCGCATCCTCCAAATCCTCGAGATCCTCGACGTCCAGCAATGCCGGCAAACCGTTTCCTATGCCCGAAGATGCTTCAGTTCCACGCTGCAGCAATTCCAGTTCGCGAAGACGGCTTTCAAGACGTTCACGGCGGCGGCGTAAGGACTGGTAAATCGCCTCCGGCGAGGATGCCAGCCTTCTCTGAAGGATTGTAAGGGCAAAACCGACGTTTCCGGCGCGTTTTCCATTTTCGAGCGCTTCGGCGCGATTGAATTCTTCACGCACATAGTCGGTTACATCCTTGTAAAGCCGGGCTTCGAGGTCAGACAGTTTGTAGGGAACAGTATAGGCGATACGTTCGGGGAAAAGAGGCGTTCCGTCGAATTTCAGCAGCCTTTCCTTCACCATTCGGCGCATGAGGTCTGACACATCGGCGGAATGAACCCCGTCCCGAAAACGGCCTTCGAAACGATCGCCATCAAGCAGAGCCATGAACAGCTGAAAATCCGTCTCTTTCCCGTTGTGCGGGGTTGCCGTCATCAAGAGAAAGTGGCGGGTCAGGGTCGAAAGGAGTTGGCCGAGCCGGTACCGTTTGGTATATTTGGTCTCGTTCCCAAAAACCGTAGCGGACATCTTGTGAGCTTCATCGCAAACCACAAGATCCCATCGGCAATCCGGCGCCTGAAGCTTTTGCTGAACATCCTCATTGCGCGACAGCTTATCAAGGCGTGCGATAACCAGGTTCGTTTCAATAAACCAGTTTCCGGTGCGCGCCGCT
Organism: uncultured Polyangiaceae bacterium; assembly: GCA_964424695.1. Lineage (GTDB taxonomy): Bacteria > Myxococcota_A > Polyangia > Polyangiales > Polyangiaceae > JAEWRL01. The sequence goes on along the minus strand of CAYRKE010000252.1, from coordinate 799 downwards.
TCAAGTTTGTCGTTGGTAAGAATCTCAAAGGGCAGATGGAAACGCCTGTAGAGTTCATCCTGCCATTGTTCTGCAAGGCTGCCGGGGCAGACGATGAGACAGCGATGCAGGTCGCCTCTGGCAATCAGTTCCTTTATGAACAACCCGGCCATGATGGTTTTTCCCGCCCCGGGATCATCGGCCAGTAAAAAGCGCAGCGGTTGTCGCGGCAACATGGATTCATAAACCGCCGTGATCTGGTGCGGCAACGGATCAACGAGAGAGGTGTGAACAGCGAGCACGGGATCAAACAAATGCGCCAGCCGTATGCGATTGGCTTCAAATACCAGGCGCAACATAGCGCCGCCTCCGTCGAAACTCCATGGCCGGCCTTTTTCGACAATTTCAAGGCGCGATTCATCATCACGATAAAGCAATTCATTGGCTACCCTGCCGGTGGGTGTTTTGTAGGTAAGTTCAATGGCTTCGGAACCAAACCATTGAACACTGACAACCGTGACAAGGCAGTCCGGAAGAAGGCCTCGCAAGGCGGCGCTGGGTTGAAGGTCTTCAAGACGCATCATTCACACCTTGAGTTCAAAATTTGAAACTGCCGGTTATCGACCGCTTAAATCCCTGCGACATACTGAATAAAACCTATTCTGCCCTTGCTCTCGGACCAGGCTATATTGATATTTCATCATATGTATCTCAAAACTACTTGTTTTCTGGTCTTAGCGCTGCATTTTCAGAGTAAAAAACGGTTTGATGAATATCTTGTGGTGCTTTGATGGTGCAAAGCATTTTTTATAACTCATAT
>CAYRKE010000251.1:0-10714 GCA_964424695.1 uncultured Polyangiaceae bacterium | reverse complement strand
GGCGATCGATTGGGCTCCTGACTTGGAGTGTGCGGGTGAGGGAGAGAAGACATGAACCGCCGCCGTCCTGCGGGCCTGAAGTCAACCGTGTCTACTCGATGCGGAACTTCTTGGAGAGTGGGTTGTCTGGGTTCCTCGTGCGTTCAGAGACCGCACTACTGTCACGCAGGAGGATGCTCGAGCTTGGGGGGGCGGGCATTCTCGGCCTCCTTTCGAGTTGGGGCTGTGGCGACCCCACGCCCGCACCCGCTCTCCCGCGATCCAAGGTTCCAACAGCTAAGAACTCGCCGACGCCCAGCGCGGTTGGCTCTGCAGCACCTCCCCAACCCTGCGTTCCGGTCGAGGTTCCCCTCGGTACGGAGGTGCCATTCGACCCAAGTGATCGGGCGTTTCGAGACGATCCCGAAGACTTCGAGCCAAAGCGAGCACCCAGGCCCGGAGAGTGGATGGCCCGCTTCCACGAAATAGGAATCACCTTCGACGAATACGTCGCATCGCGCCCGAGCCAACGCCAGGGAGCGCGCGACACCCTGGTTCTGCAACCGCTCGGTACCTTCCGAAAGTCCGACCGCGATCAGCTGAAGGAACTGGTCTGCTACACCGAGGCTTTCTTCGGGACCAAGGTCCGTCTCGCGTCGCCCTGCGCGTTACCAACGGCGGGGCAGCGCGTGCGTCGAAGTGCTGGCGCGCGTTGGGTTCAGCATCACACGCTTCGCATCCTGGATCTGCTCGCAGAGTCGAAGGTTCCCCGGGATGCCGTCTGTGTCCTCGGGATCACGATGGAAGACCTCTATCCCGAGCCCTCATGGAACTATGTGTTCGGGGAGGCGACGCTCCAGAAGCGGGTAGGGATCTACTCCTTAGCAAGATATCAGGCCCGTTTCTGGGGTGAGGAAGAGACCCCCGAAAGCAAGGTCTTGGCGACGCTCCGCAGCTTCAAGGTCTTGGCGCATGAAACGGGTCACATGTTCTCCGTTCCGCATTGTCGCCGCTACGAGTGTCTCATGAACGGCTCCAACTCCTTAGAGGAAATGGATCGCTCGCCTGTGGAGCCTTGCCCAGTGTGCCTCAAGATGCTGCAATACAATATCCGGTTCGACATTCGGACGCGGTACCGACGATTGATGGCCATCTACGATCGCAACGGACTCACCAAGCAGCGCGATTGGGTACGAGCGCGGCTCGAGAGGATCGGGTGCGGTGGGGCGAGGGGGTGATCCCCATCCTCCTCCTCGATCCAACGGCAGTGGCCGCAGCGCTTCCGTCACTGTCCTTTTCGCCCACGCTGCGAGTCTGCAGGCAACTGCTCGCACTTTCGCCTTCAGGGCATCGAGTGACACTCACCCGATCTCGCTAACTTCTGGAAGAATCGTAAGCCCTTGTGTTTCGCGATTCCTTCGATCATTCTGCGGCAGAGCGTATTGTAAGCCATCACAGGGGAACGGCCTACGCGCCGAGGGGGCAGAGATACCCGCGGCTCCCAGTGCTTCGTTAGCTTGCGGCGGTCCGCCCGCCTCCTCACGTCGTTGATTGTCGCTGTTCAACAGACCGGCCACCAGATGCTTGGTATGGGAACATCCCACCCTCGAGACGCTGTGCCGTTGCTCACCATGGTCAACCTCGTGTTGACAGTGGTGGCCTTCGTGGTCATCGGGATCTTCTTCGCGCTACCAGCGACGCGTCCGAACGAGTCTCTGGACACCCCCGCCGCCGTCGTCGCGTGGGCCTATCTGATTCTGACCCCCATACTCGCGCTCATCGCTCGTCTTGCCTATCCCAAAGCCCGACAGCGCCTCACCTATGTAACATTCCTGCTCTGGGTAGCCGTTCTTGTGGTAGCTGCCGTAACCTGTATCTGATAACAGCGTCCGCGGGTGGCTCCTGTGGCGCACCCTCCGCGCCGAGCTTCCAGTATTTGACTTCCGTCTCCACAGCGAACGAAATCCATCACGGTTCCAGCGGAGAACACTGTCCGGCTTCACAAGCGGAGTGGCCTCGCGCCCATGGCCAAGCCCGCTCGCAAAGACCACGAAGAGGCCCCTCTCCCAGGGCCGCTACTTCGGTTGCTTGACCTGACGAGAAGCCACGATCAGCTGCTGGCGGAGCGGGAGGCTCTCCGCCACGAGCTCCTCCCCTGTTCGGAAGGCGTCTTCGATGAGGCCGGAGACCACCGCAAGTGGCCGCAGCGCTTCCGTCACTGTCCTCTTCGCCCGCGCTGCGAGTATGAGCGCGGCCACTCGCACTCTGACCTTCAGGACCTCGAGTCACACTCACTCGAGCTCGCCAAGTCCTGGCGGAATCGCAAGCCCTTATGTTTCGCGATTTCTTCAATCATCCTGCCGCGGAGCGTATTGGGAGCCCTCACAGGCTGTGGAGCCGTCTCGGCCTTAGGGGCTGGGGCTCCTGGGCCGTTCGGCGCGCGTGAGGATCGCGTCCAGCCACACGCGCCGAATGATTGCGCTACCAGGGTAGACGAGCCGCCAGTATCGAGCGAACACCCGACGCGCCTCGGGATCATTACCGAGAATGCGGGTCTCGGTGGACACACGCACAACCCCCGCGCCCTCGTCCACGACGCGGAAGTCGAACGCGACGCGCACGTGCCCGGGTGAAACGAAAGCCCGGAACTCGTTCGCCGTGTGCACCTGAGGTGGAGGTTCGTCGACCCAGGGGCGACCCACCATGCCGAAAACCATCTCGCCGGTGTTCGAGACGTCGAGCGGCAGGAACCCGGCACCCGATCCCTGCTGAACCTCGAGCAAGGGCGTCGGCTCCACTGGAGGCGCCGAGAGGTGGCCGCTGGCGAGTGCTCTGAGGCGCAACAACACGACCGCGGCGGGCATGTCCGCAAGCGACACCTGCCTTACGGCTTCCTGGACCCTGGCGAGCGGAGCCCGGGTGCGTGCCTCGTGGTATTCTGCGAATTGATACTGAGGGAGAAAATCGTCCAGACGGTGCTTGGAGCCCGTGCTGCGATGGATCCCCGAAGGCCACAGAACAGCGGCAACGGTCACGGTGACGCCGAGAAGAACCGCGACAGCCGCGCGAGTGCGCGAAGAGAGCCCGAGCCACGGCTGCGGTCTGAGCAGAGAAATGAGAGCGAGCAGGGCGAGGAAGATGCCAGCCCATGCCGAGTAGCTCGGGACATCGAACGGCACGGACCGCCACAGAACCCAGCCCCCGAGGCCAACCACAGCGGCAATGACGACGTATCCAAACATAACGCGGGTCCGGTTCATGGCATCCCTTCCTCTTCACCTGCGCCTCAGCAGATTCCGTGCCAGACGAGTCGCGAGGGCTCGTTGTTGCATCGCGAGGCTCGCCTTCGGCGCTGGAGCGTTGGTTTGCGACCTCAAGCGTCGCCGAGGTTGACGGGCGCCGTCTATTTCGTTGACGGTCGGGGTGGTTGACTCAGGTCGGGCGACTACGAGGAATGAGCTGCGAAAACCGGGCCGGAGCAGAGTGGACCGCCCGGGCAGAGGCGCAGATGAACCCGCCAGGCATGGCAGAACTCCACCCGCGCTTCACGAACCCGTCGCGTTCGGCGCCGAAAGCGCAGCGGGCGGGGACCGGTCAGCGCAGTCATCGTGCAGACGGTCACCCTCCACCTCGGCCCCAGCGATGCGTTCACAAACTCAGACAGCCCGCGAGCAGTTCGAGAAGACCGCGCCCGGACAACGGCGCAGACTGGCGCGGACACCAAGGCCGAGGCAGCCGCTGGTGTTGTCTCCTGCAGCGAACTCTGACGCCTCCGCCGAAGCAGCCGCTGGTGTTGCCTCGACCACTGCAGCCAACTCTGACGCCTCCGCCGTCGCAGCCGCGGAGCGGGCTGGGCACGCCGGTGGAGCAGGCGCCGCCACCGCCACCTGCTCCAGAAGAGTGCTCCTTCGAAGTCACCTACCGGCGAACCGTTGGTCGCGTCAGGATCCTTCAGCCGCGGAGCCCGTGGTAAGCGTCAACTTGCACCTGGGTATCTGCAGCACATCGAGCCCGATCGCCGTCACCGCGCCGCTCCGTTCCAGTGCTGACTCGAGTTCGTCCGCTGGCAGGGACTCGGATACCGTCGTCTCTTCAATTTCCCCCTCGCCGAGCTCGCTCTGCAGCTCGGCCTTCGAGATCCAATTGCCCATGGTCTGGTCAGTCGATAGAAGCCACCGTGCGAGTCTCGGTACCATGTCGACGGCGTCGAGCACCTTTGGGGGCTCAGGATAGTAGACCGCGAGGACTTCGGAGTTGAGATCGTCAGGCTCGTCGCCCAAGTAAAAGCGGACCGAAGACACGCCATCGCATGTTGCGACGGACTCTACGCTCTCGCTCGACAGTTCGTCCACCTCGACTGTGCCGAGATCCTGAGCGGAGTCGAGTGGCGAGTCCCACAGCACCTTCTGCTGCTCGAACGAGAGAGCGCCCACGCTCTGGTAGGACGAGATCGCGGTGCCAGTGCCATCCAGCGTTGCGTGTTCTGCGTCGGGATAGTAGCTGAACGCCCCTTCCTCGGCAACGTACTGTCTCTCGAATCGAGTCGTCAGGTGCCATTCGAACACATCGCGGGCCGCAGCTTTATCGTCAAGAGATGCTCCCTTCCAGACGTACCGGGTGAGAAGATTGGTCCCTTTGCTCATAGACAAGTTCCACGAGTGCCAGAGGGTCGGCTCGTCGGCAGCTGGAACCGGCTGCGACATGACGCTGAGGGTCGTGCTGAAGAGTTCGCTTCGGTGCCGTAGGGGGAACTCCTCGTAGAGGTCGTTTCCGGAGCGGTCGACGAACCACTTGAGAATGCCGGCTGTGTTGGTGACGTCCGGTGCCACGAGCTCGCCTGTCTCTCGCACGCGCGGGCCCCAGAACCCCGTCTCCTCGTCCTGGTTGTCATAGAACCAGGTGAGCATCGTGGTCCGCCACTCGTCGGAGAACGAGTACAGATCATGTACGGAGATGATACTCTCGTCGGAGTGGAGGCCCAACATCTCTCGTGCCAGCTCGTAGGGCGTCTCCGGGAACGTCGCGAAGGCTTCACTGATCGTCGACAGGCTGTCGAGCAGCGTCACCAGGGCTTCTGGGTCCGCGATCTCGTCCAGATAGGTCAGTGGGTACTTCAGGGACAGAGGCTCGTCCAATTCTTCGGCCAGCTCCGCCAAATGAAGCAGCACATTCTCCGTCGGCCCCGTATAGGTGCACAAGGGATAGGTGTCGTCCATGAAGGCCCCCGTCGTAGGATTCTGGCGATCGCGATAGAACTCGTATTCCTCGCGAACGGAGTCGAAGGCTGGGACCTTCGTCAGCCCCTCGGTCGTGACCAACTGGCTGTAGAGCTCTTGACCTCTTGCGAGAGCAACCTCTGGTTGCCCCTGATCCAGGTAGTAGACAAGACCGAGCATTTTGAACTCGAACTCGGCCATGTAGTAGCCCTCTTCCTGCCGTTGCTGGTTGAGTTGGAACATCTGCGGAACCAGCTCGAAGAACTCCGCAACAGATGGACCGCCCTCACCTTGCGCATCACCGCCGGCCCCGGCTTCAGCGCTGGCAGTGGCTCCAGCTTGTCCGGCGCCAGCGCTCGAGCCGCTGCTTCCACCGGCACCGCTGGAATTGCCGGAACCGGCGCCACCATCGCTGCCTGCGGAAGCGGAGGTTCCCGCGGAGGGGCCGCCGGAGCCCGGAGTCTCCTCGTCGTCGCAGCCAAGGAGCAAGAGCCCGCTCGCAAGAGTGAAGCCAAGACCAATACTATTACGCATCGTGCGTTTCATCGATTCCTCCATGTGCATTGCTGGTGAGTAGGACCAAGCGAAGCCCAGTCCACGGGCGTCAGGTGGTGCGCTGTTTCCGAGCGCGACCGCCCTGGAAGAAGCTACCTGGCGCGGTTAGTCGTATCTTCCCTGCTGCTGTGCGATCTGTTTTCGGGCCGACTGATGCTCGGCTCGGGGTGCACTCAGACTATGGTCTGAACAAGTGCTCGTAGGTTCGACTCACGGAGATTTGCTCCTCCGACTCGCGGAAGTTGATCAGCATTTGGCCGGACAGCGTCCGTGTGACCCTCTCGATTCGCTCGGAATTCACGATGGCGTTCCTGTGAACGCGCCAGAATTGCTCCGGATCGAGCTGAGCCTCCAGCGTCTTGATGGAGGTGCTGAGAAGGTAGCTCTTCTTGGTTGTCTGCACGGTCGTATACTTCTCATCCGCTCTGAAGAAGAGCGCTTCGGATACCGGCACGAAGATGATATCGGTGCCAAGCCTGACCTTCACGAGTCGCAAGTACTCGGGCGGCGTGCGACTCTCGAGGATCTTGATGAGGCGCTGCACGCGGGAACCGCCCTCTGCCTGCGCTGCAGGGTCGCCCAGCCGCTCCTGAAGCCGCTGGATGCTCCTGCCGAACCTGGCTTCCGAGAGGGGTTTGAGGACATAGTCCACCGCTTCGGCCTCGAAGGCCTCCACGGCGTACTGATCGTAGGCCGTGACGAAGACGATCTTCGCGATCCCCGCGGCGCGCTTCGCCACCTCGATCCCGGTCATTCCCGGCATCTTGATGTCCAGGAAAGCAATGTCGGGCTTCAGCGTCGAGATCATCTCCAGGGCTTGGATTCCGTTCTCGGCGAGCCCGCATATGTCCAGGGAAGGCCAGAGCTCGTCAAGCAGCTTCCGGATGCCCTCCCGCAGCACGGCCTCGTCCTCAGCGATCACGGCGCGGAAGCCTGTCATGCTGGCACCTCGATCACGGCCTCCACGCCAGCGGGAGCCAGCTCCCTCAGGGTGAGTGAGGCGCGTTGCCCGTAGATCGTCTCGAGCCTCCGCGTCACGTTGTCGATACCGATTCCAGCCTTGTTGTCTTGACTCTCGAGGTTCATGCCAGTGTCCGCCACCCGAACCGTGAGCATTCCTTCATCGACACGACAGTCGATCGTGATGGCACCACCATTGACGCTCGGTTCGAGCCCATACTTGATGCTATTCTCGACCAGGGGCTGAATGGTGAGCGGCGGAAATGGCGTGTCCTCCGGAGCGTTCGCTGTCGAAATCGAGAACGTCAACCGTTTGCCCATGCGGATCTTCAGGATGTTCAGATAGTGCCGCACCAGGTCCAGCTCCTGCCCGAGTGTGATCATCTCGTTTCTGGTGCGCTGGAGCGAGATGCGGAGGTATTCGTTCAGGTCGCTGAGCATCGCCTTCCCCGTTGGCACGTCGGAGTCGAGCAGGGTGCGCACGTTGGAGAGAGTGTTGAACAAGAAGTGGGGTTCGATCTGAGCCTGCAGGAGCCTGAGCGACGTCATTGCTGCCTGTTTCTCCATCGTGAGCCTGCGGATTCGTTCGTTCTCGAACTGCTTCTCGGTCTCTCGAATGTGGTGCAGCGACGTGAAGAGGTAGACCAGCGGCACTCCAAAGACGAAGCCATACAGCGCAGTGAAGCGGAACACCCTGGTAAAGAACCGCTCCACGTCCTCGGGATTGCGCCAGAACAGATACGCGTAGCTCAGAGCGTTCCCAAGCAGTATGCCGAGGAACATCGCAGTGAGGATGACCGCCACGGTCCTGACCACGCCTCTGGGCGGATACCTCCGTAGCGCGATGGCCACGGTCGACCACAGCGACAGCCCGATAGCCTGCGTGACGACGAATACGTCGAAGCGTGAGTGCTTCCTGAGGATCCAGTCGTTAAGCACGAATGCGATGACCGAGTCCAGGACGATCATGACGATCAGGAACCGGAGCGCTTGGCGCTTGGTCATCGGGTGCATACGGTGACGACATCCTCCGTGCGTTCAGGCATCGCCACCAAGGATATTGGATCCTTCCCTCACCCTCAACGGCAGCCATCCCACGGAATCGGCCGTTCATCCCCACGATTTCCCCGTTTGTCTTTGGGGGGGTCGAGACCGGCAAATGGGCGAGCTCCTGCGCGTTTCCCGTGCTCCCGCAACGCTCGGCACGTGCCGGACGGGTCACTGGCGCGACCTCTCGCCCGAGGTGGCTTGCCGAATGCGTGGTCACATGCTGGAGAGCTTCTTCGAGGGCGGGCACTGTCGGCGCCGGCCCGTCTGGGCCGACCACGTCGAACGCGTGGCAGACTCGGTGTCGACCGCTTCGGGCACACCCGTTCCCACGACGGGATCTGCCTCGGTCTCACGTTGTTCTCCCCATGGCTGCGCGCTAGCATTCGGCGGTGCGGCACTGGAAACGAACCGGGGAGGCAGTCTGCATGGTCGTTTCACTATGCACCGCATCGGGTTGCACGAAATCTGCGCCGAGCGACGCTCCACGGACCGGATTCCCGCCGGTGGCGAAACGACGCGGCGCGGCGCCGGAAGCTGCGGCTCCCGCTGACAGCTCGACAAGTATCTGGGCCATCCCCGCAGCCGCTCAGGTGCAACCCGAACCACAGTAGTACCACCGACCGAAAAGGCAGCCCCCCCACCCCAGCTCGACGGTGTCCTTCCGTGCACCTTTTCATCGCCTTTCATGCCCCTACTATGTAAGCTTCGGCTTGCATTCCGTACTTGCATTGGGGCGTGTTGTAGTGGCCGAACGACCAACGAACGTATCGCCCAGGAAAAAACCCAAGCAGCGGCGCGCTGTCAGCACCGTCGACGCTATCCTCCAGGCTGCAGCTTGCATTCTCATCCAGGAGGGGTGGCAGAAGCTCACGACCAACCGCGTTGCGCTGCGCGCGGGTGTTAACATTGCGTCGCTCTACCAATACTTCCCGAACAAGGAGGCGATCATCGCCGAATTGCACCGCCGCCACGTGGACCGGGTGCGACAACACTTCCCTCGCGAGGCCCAGACCTTGCGCTCGCTGCCCACCCTGAGGGCGGTCCTGCGGAGTGTCGTTCAGGTGGTGATCGCCGAGCACCGTAACCAACCCGAGCTCCACCGAATCTTCAGCGAAGAACTGCCGCGCACCGCGCTCGGTCCGCTCGCGGTGTCCAGCCATGATCTGGAACGGCTGTGGCGAGAGTGTCTGGCGACCCACGCCGTGAACGTGCCGGACCTCGACATGGCCGCCTTCGTGGTGCGAACGGTGGTCCACGCCATCGTGCACGACACGGCGGTAGGCCGACCGCAGCTCCTGACCCATCCTGCCTTCGCCGAAGAGGTGGTGACCTTGATAGAACGCTACTTGCGCCGGCCAAGCCCCACAGACTCACAGTCCGCAGCAGGCAACGCAGAGTGCCCGAAGGGCTGAGGCCCGACCTGCCCGTCAAACACGGCGGCGAGAGTCCGGCGGCTTTGGGGCGAGCGGGCACATAGTCCGCTGGCGTAGCCAAGCAAGTCTCCCAGCCTGTTTTGGCCACTTCGGGATCCACGAATCCCGCCACCAACACGCGACCCGTGGGATACGGACAGTCGTGGCCTCTTTCCCGCCATCTTCTGCTGCTTCCCGAAGTCGATGTGCAGCCCCTTGGCCGCAACCCCAAGACCATGCTTCCGCGACAATTCGACCGCTTTGCTCCACAGCGTCGCTGGCATGGGGTCTCCGCTTCGTTTCGTCCCCCTCCAGGCCTCGATCTCCCGGGCTGTCGCAACAATCGCCGGAATTTCCGGCCCCTTCACCCTTGTCCGCACAGCCGAGTCTCCGCTGCGCCGGGGCTCACCCCGCACACCCCGACCCTAGCTGGCGGCACCGGCGACCGTCACGCACGCCTGCCGAAAGGACACTTTGCATCTGACTGGGCTGTGCTATATGGCGCGATCCTCGCTGGGTGCATCGAAGTGTGCCGTGGGAGGCGTGAGCGCGCGCACGCGCACTGCTTGCGGTCCTGCCTGACACTCGTTCAATGAGAGAATCTCGACAGTAGACGACTCCATACCCATCGAAATATCGCCTCTCGTCTGTCGGACATCCTCTTGGGCGGTCCGCAACTCCGCTATTCGGAATCGAACCTCGGTGTGCTGAGGGAGAATGCCGTCAACGTCGCGGTCCATGGGCACAACCCACTGGTTGCCGAGTCGATCCTGCGGGTTGCTCCTCGCTATCAGGAAAAGGCACGCGCTCTAGGGGCTCGCGACGGCCTGAACGTCGTAGGGGTCTGCTGTACCGGCAACGAAACCTTGATGCGCCAGGGCATCCCGCTGTGTACCAACGCCGCATCCCAGGAGCTCGCCATCCTGACTGGAGCCCTTGAACTCATGGTGGTTGACGTTCAATGTGTGATGCCCTCGCTCGTGGATATGTGTGAATGCTTCCACACGGCGATTGCCACAACGATGTCGATCGCCAAGATTCCGGGCGCACTTCACATTGAGTTCACCCCGGAACATGCAAAGCGTTCGGCAGAGAGACTGCTCGATCTCGCTCTCGAAGCCTACCCGCGAAGGAATCCGAAGCTTGTTTCGATTCCGGCGATCAGGCAAGAAACGCTGGTTGGCTTCACTCCGGAGGGGATTATTGGGCTGCTGAATCGTCTTGATACTGAGGCGCCGCTCCGTCCGCTCGTGAACCAGATCGAGGCGGGGGCGATTCGCGGGATCGCTCTACTGGCAGGCTGCAACAACTACCGAGTCCCACAAGACTCGAGCATCGTGACGATTGCCGAACGTCTGCTTCAGGACAACGTCCTGATCGTGGCCACGGGCTGCGCTGCGGGGGCACTGGCGAAGCGGGGCCTGTGCTCCCCGGATGCCGCACATGCGAGCTGCGGCGCGCCGCTTTCCAGCGTGCTCGATCGGTTGGGGCAAACGGCGGGACTCGGGCGGCCGCTGCCCCCGGTTTGGCACATGGGTTCAT
>CAYRKE010000250.1:0-10795 GCA_964424695.1 uncultured Polyangiaceae bacterium | reverse complement strand
CCATCTTCTTCCGAGCGCAGCCTAGCCGTTTGCCGCCGAAGTGCCACCGCTGACGGGCAAGATTCTCGGCCTAAACGACCGTATCCAGAACGCTCGCTCACCGGAGGGGACGCAGGAGCCCTCCTGTGCCACTGCCCCAGCCTGTGGCAGCTGGCGGCGTCCAGACCCCGCACCCGAGCGCAGACGAGGGCGACAAGACGGGGCGCCAGGCTCCCGCAGAGCCGCCGGACAGTCTCAGCACGCGGCGAGCGGTGACGATGTAGGATTCCGTGCCCAGTGCTGCGCCGAACAGATGGGATGCCGCGGCTTATCGTGCGACGCGAGCCGCCGTTCCCCAGAAGTGTTGGGACCGCCCCGATCCGCGAGACTGACTGCATGAATAGTCCCCTTCCCCGGCCAACTCTGAGACTGAACATGATGGACTCTCCAAGCAGAAGGCTCGTCTCCGCGATCTCAGGGCTGGTGTCGGAGTACTGCCGATTCGCGCGAGCGCCCCTGGCGACGCCGAACTCGGACGGGAATCGGCACGACTCCAGGTCCAAGGGGGAATGAACGTTCGCTACACCATCGAGGGCAAAGTGTGGGACGCCCCCCCACCCGATGGGGCGCGATAAAGGCACCATGACTCATCGACGCCTCCGCATCGCCCTTCTCTTCGACAGCCTCATCTCGGAGTACGCCGTCCAACTGAGCCGCGCGGTGGAACGTGCCGCGACACTCCGCGACGTCAGCATCGTGGTAGTCATGGGTCAACCGGTGGGCGATCCGGCAGCCGCTGCGGCCACCCAGAACCAGATCTACGAGCTGGTGGGCCAGCACTGTGTCGACGGCATCATCATCGTGTCCTCCACCATCGGACACTACTGCGGCGTCGACGGCCTGGTGGCGCTTTGTCGCGGATACGCGCCCCTCCCAGTGTGCAGCATCGGAGTCAAGCTACCGGGAATCCCGAGCCTGGTCATCGACAACGAGGCCGGAATGGCCTTCGGAGTGCAACACCTGATCGACGTGCACCGTTGCCGGAGATTGGCGTTCATTGCCGGACCGAAGGCAAGCGTGGAATCCAACCAACGCCTCGCCGGGTATCGCAGGGCGCTCGAGTCCCATGGACTCGACATCGACGAGCAGCTCATCGTCTTCGGCAGCTTCACCGTCGAAAGCGGCGTCGCTGCGATGCGACGATTGCTGGAGGCGAACCTCTCCTTGGATGCCGTCGTCGCTGCCAACGACTACATGGCACTGGGAGCGCTCGACGTCCTCGAAGACGCAGGGCGACGGGTACCCTCGGACCTTGTGGTCTGCGGTTTCGACGACATCAACTCCGCGCACTTCACCCGCCCCTCCTTGTCGACGCTGCGACAGCCAATGTGGTGGCTCGGCGAACAAGCCATTGATTGCATCCTCCGACAGCGACAGGGCGAGCCAGTATCCCTGCTCGAGGCGGGACCCGTCGACTTCGTTCGCCGCGAATCGTGCGGGTGCGGGTACCAGGTGGGAGTCACGACGCACCCCGAGATCGAACAGAGGTCCCACCTCACTGACGTCATCAAGGAGCGCCGAACAAGTCTAGGAGACTCACTGCGAGAGGCTGTCTCCATTCCAAACGATGCTCTTGGCAACTGGCCGGCCCAGCTGCTAACGGCGCTGGACCAGGAGATCTCGGGTACTGAGGGGCGATTCACTGCTGCATTCGAGGAGGTACTGGAACGAGCACAGCGTGAGGGGGCCAGCCTCGACGAATTCCAGCGCGTGGTATCGGTGCTGCGTTCCGAATTCCGTCGGGTAAGGATCGAAGACGAGGATGAGTCGCGCCGACTCGAGCGACTTTGGCACAACGCGCGCGTCCTCGTGGGAGCCGCATCCATCCGTTTCCTGGGCCGCAAAGGCCTCGAGCAACAGCATGCCACCACGACCCTCAACTGGATGGGGGAACGTCTTGCGACAACCCTCAGCCTGTCACTGCTCCGAGAGGAGCTGATGCAGAACCTTCCAACCTTGGGGATCCAACGTGGTGCCGTCGCGCTCTACACTGGACCTCGCTCAGGAAAGCTGAAGACTCTGGCTGCTCGAGACACTCAGGGAGAACTCCCCGTCTCGAACGACAGCTTTGCAGAGACAGAAATCGCTCCCGCCTCGGTGTTCGACACCGAAACGTGTGAGCATTTCGTGGCACTACCCATCACGTTCGAGACCGAAATGCTGGGCGTAGCAGTACTATCGAGTGGTGCGCAGCCCAGCGTGTACGAGGGTCTGCGTCAACAGATCGGTTCGGCAGTGAAGGGCGCCATGCTCCACCGCGAAATGGTGAACGCAGTGGCGCGCCGCGAGCACCTGGAAGCCGAACGGCTCGCGGAAGAGACGAGGCTCGCCTCGGACATCCAGTGTAACATGCAACCTGCCAACACCACGGTACGAGGCCTCGAGATCGCTGGCCTCATGACACCCGCGGCGGAAGCAGGAGGCGATTACTACGATGTGATCCCGACACAGAACGGGGCATGGATTGGGATCGGGGACGTCGCGGGGCACGGCCTCGGCGCGGGGCTCGTGATGCTGATGCTTCAGAGCATGATTGCGGTTCTGAGCCGCGTGGAACCCGAGCCTCTGCCAAGCCAAGCTGTCATCGCGATGGGAGAGGCGGTATGGGACAACGTACGCCAGCGGCTCAAGCGCGACGACCACGCAACCTTGACGGTCTTCCGATACCATGGGCACGGCCGCTTCACGTTTGCCGGAGCCCACGAGGACATCATCGTGTGGCGGAGCCGCACGAAACGGTGCGAGACCATCCCCACTCCCGGTTTCTGGGTGGGAGCGATCCCCAGCATTCGCCGGATGACCACCGACTCGGAACTGACGCTCGAGAAGGATGACGTGATGGTGCTCTACACCGACGGAGTCACCGAGACTCGCAATGCACGTCATGAGCAGTTCACCCTCGAGCGGCTCATTCGTTACGTCGAGGACGCCTCGACACTGCCCGCAAGTGCGATCCGCGATAGCATCAACGAAGCCGTTCGGGCGTGGGGCGCAGGCATCGACGACGACATCACCCTGCTCGTGATTCGCTACGTAGGCGAGTAGCGCTCCACTGCGGGGTTCGCACCCGACGCCTTCGTCGACAACGGAGTCGGTAGTGCAACCTCGATTCGCGAAGGCAATTCCCGACTCTGGCGTCACTCGTCGACTGAACCGTTGATGTACCGAATCACCCCATCCAGCCTGGCCCTGGCGACCCGCGACATCTCCAAAAATCTGAGCCCCATTCCGAAAGGTTCACTGGGTCCGTTGTAGCGCACGACGCGAGCAGTAAGCCCGAACCGTTCGGGAACGCTCCTGAGGGCCATGTCGATATCAACTAGGGACCCCGGAGCGACCACAAGCGCGGATGGATCACCCTCAATCGCGAGAAAGGCGCCCCCGTGACTGAGTGACCCGAGGCGGGTGGTAACGATACCGTGACTCCAAGTCACCAATGCCACGGCGTCGCAACCGACCCAAACGCGCGGCTGGTCCCTCCGCTCACCTATTGCGGGCGACACAATTTCGCTCCGTTCGGTCGCGCATTCCTCGAGGGCATGACCGAGCGCGTCCCGAGCAGCCGTGCTCATCGCCCGAAAACGAATTCGGTGTTCCAGGTAGGCAGCCCCTCGCGTGCTGCGCCGAACTGCGACGACTTGCGCGGACACGGGCGGCACACTGCCGGTGCTGAGCTCGAACTCCACCGACAATAGGGTACCCGCGGGAATCGGTTCGAGACCAATGAGCACTGCGCCATCCCGCATCAGCTCACTCACGTAGACGAGTTCGGAGATGCCGCCCCAGAACTCACAACGCGCCCTTCCGATCACGGGACACTCCCGCCCCGAACTGTGAACAGGACCACTCGAGCCACTGCCGTTCATGCGCGTGACACCTGTCTCTCAAGGTAGCACGATCGCCTGACGGGCTGCCTCTACCGCGACGGTTTGCGGCCGCGGAAGAAGCGAGGGATGGCGAAAATTTGGGGCGTGGCTAGCTGGACGCTCCACCATGTCTCGGCGACGGCAACATCGTGGTGTTCCGGCTCGGTCGCCGCTCCGCGGCTCCGTTTCCAAGATTGAGACAGCGAACTCGCGCCCAACCCGAGACCCGAGAGCCCCGACAATCCGCAGTGCTTTCTGCGGAAGGCCAACCGCTTGACGCTGGGACCGCCCCACCAAGGTGCGCGTTGGCCACAGGGCCGGGCGCCGGCGTCCCCCACAGAAGGCACTGAGGACCGACACCGCCATCGTTGGCGGCCGGACCTGGTCGGCGCGACGGGCCAGCTCGTACGGCGGCAGCGCCCAATACCCAAAGCTCCCCCCGGGAGTCGCGCCCCAAGCTCCATCCGCTCACTCCGCGGCGTCGGAGAACGGGTGCGGCGGCTCATGATTGTCGTGCGGGCTTCCATCCAAGGACGGCCGCGTTCTCCAGGGGAAACGGCTGGCTCGGTTCGGACACGAAGGAGCCGCTCCGCGGCGTAGCCCGAGGCTCCGGGGGTCACGAAACGCGCGGGATGCGCAGTCCACGCCGACAATCGCCCCCCCAGTCTCGCGGTTGACAGTGAAGCCGCCAGGCGCGAGGCTCCCCGCAAGCGCACCGACGCTCCAGAGAATCGCAATGAAAGAACCGCGCAGCCAGCGGCTCCGGAATCTGCCGCGAGCGCTAACATCACCAGACGAGCGAGCCGTCCGCGACCTGCCCGCCAACGTCCTGCGGTCCCTTGCCGCCCCCCTACGCGCCCTCGAGCTGCGCAACGCGGGTCGCACTTTCTTGCTGAGTCTCGCAGTTGGCACGGCGATTGGGTTCGTCGCCTGCCTGTTCGTCGCCGCCGTCGAATCGACGGAGCGGCTCCTCCTTCACGGGTTGGCAGGCTATGTCCCGCTCCTGGCCAAAGGCGAGGCCTCGCTGATTCACGTGCACAGAACGCGCCAGCTCGTACCGTGGCTCCTGATCCTGGTGCCGGCCTTGGGAGGGCTCGTCACTGGCCTGATTGGCCACTTCCTGGCGCCCGAAGTGCTTGGCGGCGGCGGCAATGCTTTCATCAATGCATTCCACCAGACTGGGACGCTGCGGCGCCGGGTGTTGGGACTCAAGCTGACTGCCACGGTGAGTACGCTGGGCACGGGCGGCTCTGGCGGACGCGAAGGACCGGCGATGCTCATCGGAGCCGCGACGGGCAATCTGGTAGGCCGCGTGCTCCGTCTCAGCGATCGCGACCGACGAGTCCTTCTGGTCGCGGGCACCGCGGGTGGACTCTCCGCCGTATTCGGTACCCCGCTGGGCGCCGGGCTTCTCGCGACTGAGGTGCTCTACCGTGATGACTTCGAGTCGGACGCGCTGATTGCCGCCATTCTCTCCAGTGTCACCGCGTTCTCGGTGTTTCGTCTCGTGTTCCCAACGGAGACGCACATCTTCGGCGTGGCGGCGAGCTACGAGTTCGAGCCGCGCTGGCTTTGGCTGTATGTTCTGCTCGCGCTGCTCGTCAGCGTGGGGGGGCGCCTGTTCCTCGTGCAGATGCACGCCATTCGATCGGTCTTCCAGCGGCTCCGCATCCCCTCTTGGCTCAAGCCGAGTGTCGGAGGGCTCGCCGTGGGTACCCTAGCGGTGTGTTGGCTCACCTTCATCAACCCGAGCCTCGGGCGAGTCCACCAGGGCATCGGGATCCTAGGTTCCGGATATGGTGCAGCACAATCCGCCATCATCGCGCCGACCTGGATGCCCGAGGGGTGGCGGGCTGTCGCGCTCCTCGGTGGCCTCGGTGTGTTGAAGATGCTCGCGACGGCGCTCACCGTGGAGTCCGGAGGCAGCGCAGGCGATTTCGGTCCGTCCATCGCGATCGGTGGACTGCTGGGCGGTGCCTTTGGCTACGCCGTACAGCACTGGTTCCCAGGCGCTCCCGCTCCGGGCGCCTTTGCGCTGGTCGGAATGGGCACGTTCTACGGGGGCATCGCCCACACGCCACTCTCTGCCACCATCATGGTTTGCGAGATGGCTGGAAGCTACGATCTCCTAGTTCCGCTCATGTTGAGCGTCGGGCTCAGCTACCTCATTCTCCGTCGCGCTTCGCTCTATCCCGCCCAAAGGACCTCGCGGGCTACCGCTCATGGCGGCGCCGATGTCCTCGAGAAGATCACGGCCCGGGACATCGTCCAGAAGGAGCGCTCTCCGGTCACGGTCTTGGCCAGCGCGCGACCGACCGACGTACAGGCTGCCCTGGAACGTAGCGTCGAGGGCGCAGTGGTGGTCGTTGACGCCGCGGGAAGCATGCTGGGATTGGTCGACCAGAACACGCTCGCCTTGGACTCGCTCGATCCCGAGCTCGGACTGGTTCTGGTGGCGGCAGACCTCTGCACGCCAGTGCCCGGCGTGCAGCTGACCGACTCGCTCTCTTCCCTGCTTGGAAGCATGATGGAGGCAAGTTCCCGAGTGCTACCTGTCGTTGACGCAGGCGGCAAAGCGCTGTGGCTCCTCACCGACCAAGAGGTCATGGCCGCGTACTACGGGGTCGTTGCGGGACGCCAAGACTCCACTCTCGGATTCGATTCGCGGCCACCGTCGTCCCGCCTATAGAACGCTGCGGAGCCCATGCGGCGGGTGGGCGCCAGGTGTCACCCGGAGCTGGAACGAAGACTCGGGGCAATGTCGAGCCTCCCCCCAGCGCGGCCAGCCGTTGCCCAACGGCCACCCGCTGTTCGGCCATGATGTGCACGAGGGCGACCGCAGAGAGACCGCAATCCTCGGCGACGCGAAGCACGGCATCAACGTCCGCATGGCCTGGAGAGGGTCCCTCGGCCTGAAAGCATTCGTGAACGAGGAGCCCGACGCCCCGGAAGAGAGCGGAGCTAGCGGCAGAAGGGGCGCCGTCCCCGCTCACGGCAATCGCCACCGCACCGTCGTCAGCGCGAAGCGAGAAGTTCGGAATCGAGTGAGCACTCTCGGCGTTTCGAAGCTCCATGAGGTTGACACGGCTCACCGCCCCTGGCTCGAGTTCCTCGACCTCAATGGGATAGCACTTGCCTTCGTCGAATGCGCCCTCGTACCCGGCATCCAACACGCGCAAAATCCACTCTCGTGCCCCGCGACCTCCGATGACTCGAAGCGGCCGCTGACGGCCTGCCAGTCGCATCCACAGAAGCAGTGCAGGAAGCCCGAAGCTGTGGTCGGCGTGGCGATGGGTGAGATACACGGCGTCGAGGTGCTCGGGGTCGAGGCACAGGCGCCAGAACGCCTGGGGCACCGAGTAGCCGCAGTCGACGAGCACCGTCGCACTGCCTCGCAACAGCACGCTCGTGTTGGCAAGAGAAGGGTCCGTCGCTTCGCCGGTGCCAATGAACAAGGCTTCCACGGGTGGAGTGTGGCCCAAGTGGCGAAAAAGCGCCTCGGGTGTTGCCGCCGGCCCGACAACCTGCCGCGATCCCAGCGTTCCCCGTTGACCCCCGCACTCCGAGGCGCATTCCGAAGAACCACGAAGGCACGCTGGAAAGCTCCGCTCAGCTGTACTAGTCCGGCTTGCGCAATGGCGATCATCACGATTCTCGGGGCCGGTATGATGGGTAGTGCGCTGGCGGTGCCGCTCGTGGATGCGGGTCACGAGGTTCGCCTCGTGGGAACCCATCTGGATGGGGCGCTCATCGAGGGGCTTCGGCGTCATCGGGTCCACCCGACGCTTCGCGCACCATTGCCCAGTGAGATCCAGGTGTTCACGATCGAGGGCCTCGAGACAGCCCTGCAGAACACCGACTGTGTCGCCCTGGGGGTCAGCTCGCCTGGCGTACGCTGGGCCGGACAACAGCTCCGAGCGCGACTCGATCGGCCGCTGCCGATCGTCATGATCACGAAGGGGCTCGAGTGGAACGGCGACGGGCTCCAGATCCTGCCCGACGTGCTCAAGTCGGAGCTGCAGGGTCACCCCGCTGGGGCGCTCGATCCAGTGGCCGTGGCGGGTCCGTGCATCGCGGGGGAGCTGGCGGCACGCGTCGACACCTGCGTCGTTCTAACGAGCCGCTCCGTGAGTCAGGCAGAGCACTTCAGGAACCTCATGCGGACCCGGTACTACCGACTCTGGGTCGCCCCCGACGTCGTGGGCTCCGAGATCTGCGCCGCCTTGAAGAACGCCTACGCCATGGGCATCGCATTTGCTACGGGACAGCACGAAATGCGGGGAGGCAGTCCGGGGAGCGTCGCGATGCACAATGCCGAGGCGGCTCTCTTCGCCCAGTCCGTGTTCGAGATGCAGCGAGTCATCGAGATCTGTGGGGGAGATCGCGCGAGCGCAGCCTGGCTGCCCGGCGCCGGCGATCTCGACGTCACTTGCAGCGGCGGGCGTACCGGACGCTTCGGAAAACTCCTCGGTCTGGGTATTGGCCGAGATGCGGCCATCGAACGCATGGCGGGAGCAACCCTGGAGTCTCTGGAAATCCTCGCCGTGATGCGCAAGGCCTGGGAGGGACTTCAAGCGAAGGGCAGACTCGGCGACCGTGAGCTCCCGCTGCTTCGGCACCTGGCTGCCGTCGCTCTCGACGACGCGCCCGTCGCACCGCCCTACGACGACTTCTTCTGAGTCGCAATCCGCTACCTCGAGCCGGTCGCGCCCTTCAAGCTGAACTTGACGGAGTAGCTGAACACCACTGGCTTGCGCGGTGGCTCGAACGAGGCTTCGCTGAATGCGGCCACCATGCAACCCTTGAACTCCTCGCCGGCCATGGTCGTGCGAACCTGACGCACATTCGGAGCCCCACCCTCACGAGGGACCATGAGGTCGACGCCAATCACCCCGCCTTTGCCAGGCCTCTCGACGAACCGGTAGCAGAGGCGGAAGGATTCGAACTGCTTCTCGAGCGCGGTGATGAAGGGCCGCTTGGACTCGGGGCTGTTGGATTCGCCCCCGATGTGGAGCCCAACGTTCTCCACAACGACTTCCGGAAGACTGAGGCGCGCCTTCTCAGCGTCGCTCAGTGGGGGCGGCGTTTTCGTGTCACCAGGGCTGGCCGTTCCATCGGTGGAGGTTGCCCCGTGCGATTCGGTCGATACCTCCGGGGCTGCTTCTCCCTCACCGCCTTCTTCGGACTCCGATGCGACACCACCTGGCATCGACGTCGGGTCGTCGCTAGGCGCCGCAGCCCTCGACGCGCACGCCGCCAGAACCAAGCAGAACAGGGAGGAGCTCAACTTCATCACACAACCGCAGATAGCGCCATTCGCCCCGAAACTCCACCCCGCAGCGACGGGCAGCACGGGCCTGTTCGCCCACCGTGAAGCGCTCGCGGTGCCGCCCTGACCGCGGGTGGCGGCGGCGACTCCGCTCGAAGCGTCGCCGACAACACTTGCCAGTCCGTGCGCGAGGCGTTGCAAGCGGGGGCACTCCGGTGCGCCTGCCGCGGAGCCGTTCGTCGCTCATGGCCCAGACCCATCGGCCGCTGGGAGACAATGGGGTCGCAAGCCGGTCCCTCGTATGGCAGAATTGGGTCAGTGAAGAAGGCCGGGCTGAGGATGACACGGAGCGCCAAGCTCGGGTGGCTGGGGGCTGGCCTGCTCGCTTCGGCCCTGACTCTGGCATGCGAACAGCGCAAGACAGCATCGCCTGCAGCATCCGGCACCGCCCCCCTTGGCACCCCCAGAACCAGCGCGTCTCCCGCTGCCGACGAGGCCGCTCCCCCGCCAGCTTCGCCCGAAACGGAGGAGCCGGAGGCGACGCTCGATGGCTCCGCATCGGGGCTCTTCATCGCCGATCAGCTGGTCGACGTTGCCCCGGCAGGGCCAGCCAGTGCGAGCACTGCGGGGATCGTCCTGGTCACCAAAGGCGACGAGGTCAAGCTTGCCCGACTGGGTCCGCTATCTCGTGCCGCAACGCCAGAGCGCAGTCCCGTCTCGGAACTCGAGGCAGGCGACGAGCAGTTCGCGCCCCTTGCTCGGGGCCCGGCCATCATCGGTGGCCGCGCCTACTGGATCTCGAAGAATCGCTTGGTACGCGCCCCCGTCGCCGGAGGCGAGGTCGAGGTGCTGGCCTCGGACGCGCGACGGTACACGCGTGTCGCTGCCGTTGGCCAGACTCGGTCGGCGCCGGAGGCCGTTGCCTACCTCGCGACGAAGCCGAGCGACCCGACCTCGCTCTGTGCCAGGCTCTGGGTCGAGGGACACGGCTCGGTCGACCTCTCCCCCGAAGGCTCCGGCGCAAGCAGCGTCGCCCTTGCTGCAAACGAGTCCGGATGGGTGGCTCTGATGCTCGAAGGCCGCACCGGCATGACGCCTCTGCACGCGCGCCCCATCCGTTTTGGGAATGGGTCGCCTCGCCTCGGCGATGATGTCGTCGTATGGGTGGGTGGCTCCGCACAGTCGCTCTCGGAGGTCCATGCGATCGGCGACACCGATCACTCCTGGGCGTTTCTCGCGATCGAACGCGATGTCACGCACTTCGGCTTGGCCAAGATCCGCGTCGATGCCTTGCCCAGAACGGGATCGGATGTGGCGTGGCGCCACTACCCGAATGGTTTGGACCCGGCTCCCATGGCGGTGGAGCGTGTCTGTGGCAGGCCGCTGCTGCTGTACGCGCGGCCTTCGAGTGAACAGCCGCACGCCCCGCAGGAGCTCTGCGCGGCTCCGATCGAAGCGGATGTGTTTGGGCCAGCTCAGGTTCTCGCTCGGGCCCGTGCCTTCTCCGATGTGTCGATAGCAGCGCTCCCAGGCGGTGCACTGGTGAGTTACGTGGCGGATCGGCGGACGTGGGCCATGACACTGCGCTGTCCAAGCAGGTAGCGCCGCGCGCCGAGTGCAG
>CAYRKE010000249.1:9314-10818 GCA_964424695.1 uncultured Polyangiaceae bacterium | reverse complement strand
GTGACCGCTAGAGAACGTTGTCCAATCGCAGCAGGAGCCCCGTCGTGAACGACCACCGCGAGGCGTGGTCGTTCATCCCGTAGCTCACTGTCCCGGCAGCATCGAAGTTGGTCCGGTTCACCTGCTCTCCGAGATAGGCGCGGCCCTGCGCTTCGACCGAGAACGCCTTCGTGATCCCGAAGCCCACGGCGGTGCGGGCGGTGCCGAGCCCACGCATGGGAACGCGCTCGTTGTCGCGCCACCAGGTGAACGATCCCAGCGCGACCCCGGCCCCTGCGGAGAAGCGGAACCGTTTTTCGAAGAACCACTGGGCGCCGAGGTCCAAGGGGAAACGCCAGTAGGGGATGAGCTCCCAATCGCCGTCCGCGCACCTCGAACCGCTGCCGTAGTGGGCGCAGTAGGGCTGCGCTGCCATGGTGCCCGCCAGGCGCAGCTCCAGCTGCACCGTGTTTCTCGTCTTCAACCAGGGAAGCAGGAACCATTCGGAGCGCCACGACGCTTCCGTGAACGTCAAGATCACAGCGACCTCTCCCTGGGGCCCAACCCAGTGATTGGGTAGGTGGGGCAACATCCGCACACCACCACCGACGGCAACCCCGAGGCTGACGGCGCTCGCGCGGACGTCGTCGGGATCCGCGAGGGTCACGCCGGTCGTGCTATCGGTCGCCACGTGCTCCTCGTATTCACGGGTTCCAAGGTACTGGTACGAGACCACGTCCTCGCAGTCGAGCTCGGGGATGGAGAGGTGATTGGCGCCGATGTGCACCCGATGCATGGTGCCCGCAGGGGTCCGCAGCGCGACCCAGTCGATCTCCTCGCCCGGCCACTCTGCGCGGCGCTGGCGCGCGCATCGGGCGCGCTCGGCCGGCGACGCATCCCGCTTGGTACCGGTACGCGGGCGGTTGCTTGGCGCAGATTGACTCGGCCTTGCCGACCCGGCAGGGCATGCTCCACGTTCTCCAGGATCCTGTGGCGTCGGTTTCCACTTCCAGTCGAGTCTTACTCGGCGTCGCTCAGGGGGGAGGTAACCTTCGAGCGTCTCGCCGGGGTAGGTCAGCGTCTCCTGCCAGGACTGATTCACGGACTCGACCTCCGAGTTAGGCACGGAAAGTTCAAGCTTGGCCGGGAAACGGCCGCCATCCTCACAAGCGAAGGCGTACGTGCAGAAGCCAGCCCCACCGCTGGCATTCGGGTCGTGGACCACGGTACGGGTGCTCCCGGTTGGCCTGCAGCTGATGTTTTCGGCGAGCCAGCGGACCGTCGGGCATTCTTGGACCGGATAGAGGCAGTTGCTCTTCCACCGGAACCAGAGCTGGGTCGGTCTCAGCGTGATGGTCTCGGGGGGGAGCGCGCCGGACCAGCCGGCGGAGAAGGCGTGCTCCTTTTGCCGATCTTTCTGACCTTTGCAGGCGGTTGCGGAGATCTTCTTCGGCGTTTCGTGGAGGACGACGCAGAACTCGGCGCCGTCGGCGGTCTCCTGAGTCGAGGTCGGCTCGGCATAGCC
>CAYRKE010000249.1:6015-9214 GCA_964424695.1 uncultured Polyangiaceae bacterium | reverse complement strand
ACCGATTGGCTCAGCTCGAAGTCGCTGACCAGCGCATCCTGGACGAGGAGGACAGCAACGAGATCTTCTGGGCCGCCGAATCTGTTGTCCGTGCACCTGTAGCGATATTCTGGCGTGTCGGGGCTCCCTTTCGTCGCACTCGGGGGACCGCTCTGGGTTCCCATCGTTGCGCCGGGAGCGGGCACTGCAGGCGTCCGATCCTCAGTGGTCGGTGGCTTCAGTGCCTCCTCGACAAGGACGGGTGTACAACGGGCGTCACCGTGCCCTTGTCCATCGGAGACACATGCCGATCGTTCCACGCCGGTCCAGCGAAGCCCGGGCTCCATTGCTTCCTTGTACGTGAGCGGAGTGCCGCCCGCCATGTGCTCTGCCACGACGCAGAGCCTCCCCGGGGCCGCCTCGCCGAAGGTTAGTAGTTCGATCGACAACCGTTCAGCGGCGGCTGTCCGCGGCAGGCAGAGGAGCACGCCCAAGAGGTGAGCCGGGAGGAGACGAGCCAGCGTCGACGCGGGCACCTCAACCTCCTCCCCCTGGCCGCCGGCAGATCTTCGACGTCCTGGGATCGCATCCCACGGCGTAACGCTCGAAGAACGTGCGCCGCGCTTGGGAGTCCTGCTCGTACGCATTCTCGCAGTTCCTGGGGCTTCCGCCCATCCGGCTCCCGTCGTCGTAGAAGAAGCACGCGGGCTGCGTCTGCTCGAGCCGACACTCAGCGTCGGGGGATCCGCAAACGAAGGTGCGCAGCGGCTTGGTCTTCGAGCTCCACTTGATCTCTCGCGCGCCGCTGGCGTCTACGCGTTCCAGCACCCAAAACCAACCGTCATCGACTTCTGAACGCCACTCGATGGGTAGGTTCTCCACTTTCGCACTCACGCCGTTGGTCCCCGCGGCGCCGTTGGCGCTCGCCGCCGGGTGGACGCTCCACCACGTGTCCGCCTGAGGCTGGGCTCCGACCGCGAGCCTGCCCCAGAGCCTACCCTCGGCGAATACCCGGAGCTCGTCCGGCATGAGGGCACCGGGGAGCACCAGCGACCACCTGGACGACCTCGGCCAGAACGCATCGAGGTGGAGCTCCCCGCGTAGGGGCCTCTCTCCGCCTGTCCAGCACAGAGGGAACGCGGACACGGCCTCCGATGCGGTCGCCTCGAAACGAGCGACCTGCCCTCCGCGTCGTACGACGAGCCGTTTCAGGCGCTCATTGGTGGCGACCCACCAGCAGGGCGTGGGTTGTTGATGCGGCATGCACTGCCGCGCGCCCTGCTGCTCGCTCGCTGGCCCGGCGCCGAACGAGAACGTTCCGACGCTGACGCCTGCAGAGAGCACCTCGCCCTCGACGTGCGCATTGCCTGGCGTGCCGAACGTCAGCACCATGATCGTGTCCGCCCGCGGGGGCGCCACGACCCGCTGCGAGCGGATCCCCGCCCCGCCGTGGAAGACGAGCGTGGGTGTGGACGTGTCGGCGCACCGGTCATGCTGTGGTCGGGGCGGGATTGTGTGGGGGACCAATGGCGCAGGATTGGATGGGGCGGGGCAACCATCATTCAGCTTCAGGGTGGTGAAGATGTCGCACTTTGGCGGGTTCTCGAGATCCCAACTCCCACTCAGATCCCAACTCCCACTCAGGTGTGCGCGGGGGGCTCGGGTGACCGGCTTGGGAGGTGGGAACAATGCGTCCTGCTCGACGTTTTCGAACTCCAATGGCGTTGGAGCGCAACTACCCGTATCGCGCCACGTCTGCAGGAGTACCGGGGGCACCGGCGTCGCGACCCGGCAGCCCAGCTCGCCCCTAGTGACCAGTCCCCACGAGACGTACCAGGGATTGGGCTCCTGCGAGAACGACTGACAGAAGCTGCCGCCCTTCAGCCGAACCGTCCTGGAGCCATCCGGCTCCGCCCCGATTTCCTCCTCGCCGTCGCCAAGGAGACAGAATCGGGAGGGCACTTCCTTGTTTCTTTCGCTGATCGCCGAGGCACCCGGTGCGATGGGGGGGGCGGCCAGGGCTTCCGGGGTCTGGTTGACCAGCAGCTGTGCTTGCTCCCGCATTACGAGCAGCCAGATTGCGGAGCCGAGAGCGAGGAAGACGGCCAGCGCCGGCACCCGTAGCAGGAGACCGAGCTTCTCGCGGAACCAGGGCACGAAGCCCGCAAGAAAGGTGACTCCGCCCACCGAATACCCAATCGCCCACTCGATGGAAGTGGCGAAATCGGATCTGAGGTACGCGAGGCACGCGACGGACAGGCCGACGGCGACGCCACCGAGCACGCTGAGCGGGCGCGCAGCCCTTCCCACGATGCGAAGCTCGAGTGTTTCTTTGACAGGTGCGACGGGCGCGGTCGTCACGGGGGCCAGGCTGTTGGCTTCACCCGCCGGGGCGTCCTTTTCGTTCCAGCATGTCTCTAGGGTTTGGGTGTCGCCAACCGGTCTCAAACTGATAGCTTTCCGGGCCTCGCCTTCAGTAAAACCCTCGATCACGAGCGCCAGCAGTCCCGAAAAGGCCCACGCATGCTCCCGCGGTTCGAGACGCAGCAAGAACGTCTTGGGGTTCTGGCGGAAGCCGCTGGGGGCCAGTTCGCGGAGCTGCCGAGGCCCAATCCACCGTCTGGTGATGAAGACTCGAATGGCGGGCCTTTCCGTCACCGGGTCGCCGTCGTCGTCCAAGAGGCGCACTCGCAGAACCACGTCCCGGGCACCGAGCAGTATCTCGCCGCGTTCGGTGTTGGCTGGTTCGGAGACTTCTAGTCGCATGCCAGCTCCTCCGTGTCGACGCAGAGAGCGGAACGGTGGCCGTGGCTCCGCGGCAGGGTCTGGCAGAGCTCGCCCGCCAACGCCGCACAGTCAGTCGTGGCATTCAGGAGCTCACCCTGTGGGACGCAGATGCCGAGCGCGCTACGCGCGCCGTCAACCTCGGCCGGATGGGCACACACATGAGGACGGACATCCGCCGCAGCGACCGCGTCGGCCCACGCACAGTCAGCCTGTTCCACGCAGCGCGCCCGGCAGCCAGACGAAAAGCAGGTGCCATAGCCTTGGACGCTATCGTCGTAGCAGTTGAGCCAATCGGTGCTGCCGATGTCCATGGCGCACGTCGAGACCACAATTGGGAGTGTTGGGGCGTCCTCCCCGACGTCGGCGCACCGACTCCCCACGCAGCGTCCCATCGAGAAGCTCGAGTCCACCAAGCAGCTCGAGCCGTCCGCGG
>CAYRKE010000249.1:0-5915 GCA_964424695.1 uncultured Polyangiaceae bacterium | reverse complement strand
CGGGTAGCAGAACCGCCCATCGACGGGGGTGTCGCTCGCCATGGCGCAGTCGGTGACGGGCGGCCGCTGTTCGGGGAGCTCGGCGAGCTGGACGTTTCTGAGTCGCGTCGCCGCCACGACTTTTTCGGTCGAGTACGCCCAGCAGCCCACTCGAAGTACCGACACGACGGGGTAGGCGTCTTCACCCAAGGGCGAGGACAGGGTCACGAGACCCGTGCACGACGCCGTGACGGGAGCGTCGAGATCCGTGAGCAGGAAGCGAAGCGGCAACGGCCCAGTCCGATCTTCCGCGTAGTCCTCGACGCGAAAGGCGTGGGTCATCAGCAACGACTTCCAGTCGTTCACGATGCGTCCGTGTGAGCGGCCGCTGACCTCCGGCTGCGCGACAAAAAGCCCGCAGACGACGATCTCGGCGCGCCGCGAGACCTGCACCGTGTACTCAGTGCCGGTGTCGGGCCTCGCGACCGCCAGCTCCATCTCGATGGTCTCAAACCCTTGCATCAGGACGTCGGTCCCGTCTCGCACGAAGAGCGTGGGCTCGCAGGCACCCTCGGCGCTGCAATTTGCGCCGGGTGGGCAGTCGGCGTCGAGGACGCAACGGTTGTCGGTGGTGAGGAGGCTCGGGCAGTGGGACGCAACCTCCATCCTTTCGGCGCGGCACGCCACGGTGGTGGCGCAGACGAGAAGGGTCGCCGTCTGGCTTGCCATGCGCGATCGCTGTCGAGGTATCCGCATCGCGATGGACTCCCGTTTCTTCTCGTGGATTCCGTCTCGGCGCCCCCGCGCTGCCCGCGGTTCTCGTGCCCTTGGAGCGCCGCTCACGCGAGCGGCATCAGGTCCAACAGCCGCTCCAGGGGTAGCGCGGTGTCTTCGAGCGCCCCGAGCTCGTCCATGAACTGGCTGCGGCGATCGGTGGCGCGCACGGCAGTGGCGTGCCCGCGGGTCTCGGCCACCGTCGGCATGGAGGGCGCTGGCGTGGCCAGGAGCCGAGCCGGTAGCGAGGTTCTGCGGCCGCCGTGCTGCTGGACGAAGTCGATCGCCGCGGTAATGGCGTCGCCGCAAAGCGGCAATTGGGCGTGCGGCGCTCGTACCCGCACTTGCGCGGCGATGGAGCCGTTTGCGGTGGCGCTGAGGGAGGAGACGGTGCCGTCGCCGCCAGCGAGATCGAGCTCGAGCTCACCGCTTCCGTCGCATCCGGCCGGGACCGGGGTTGGCAGGTGATCGGCGAAGACGGCCAGCGTGGGGATGGGCGGTGGGCGTCGGCAAAGGGTGCGAAGCGAAGCCAGGCGTTGCGCCGCGACCTCGGCGTCGCGAAACGGGCCCGCGGCAGCGCCGAGCGCTCGCTGCACCCGGGGGTCGTCCGGCACCAGATCGCTGAGCCCCCAGAAGGACCGGATTACCCGCACGATCGTCGGTAGCCGGAGCGCCGAGAGCGCGGCGAAGATGCGGAGCTTCTCCGCCTCACCTTGGAGTCCCTGGACGGCTGCGCACGACCCGAGCCAAGGCGTGCCGAGGGTGACGAGCGCCCGCACGCTTGCAGGGACCTGGCCTTCCAGGGCCTTGGCCGCGACCAGGCCGCCCATCGAGTGCGCGACGAGGATGGTCGGACGTCCCTCTCGGCGCTCCAGGCGTTGGCGCAAGCGCCGCGCGTTCCAGGAGATGGACCGGCGCCAGTCGTAGGGCGCGTGCTCCACCACGGGCCCGAACGCGGCGATGAGCGCGAGCGCCAACCGATCGTAGACAATGGGAATCGATGACACCGCATCGATGCGGACGGCGTGGTCGGCGTCCCCCTCGCCGTCGGCGCCGAGCTCGAGCACCTCGAAGTCGCTGCCAGCGGCGAGCCCCAAGGGATCGATCCAACAGAGCCCGTGGTGCCCCTTACGATCGCTGAGCGCCGAGCCCATGATGCCGGGGAGGATCAGGATCCGCGGCGCCGCATCGCTCGCTGGCTCAGCCGCGGCCGCGAGGGCGATCTTCACGAGCTCCCCGTCCACCACGGATGCGCGGGTCAGATCGGTCCAGAAGCTGCGCTGCACGCGGCCGCCGCGCTGGGCCTCCCCAACGTTGTGGGCGTCGATGGCGTAGAGCGAGCCGTTGCGCACCGTGGGTTCCGGGGGCGGCGCCGAGCGCGCTGCTGGGCCTCGGGGGCGCTGCGGCGGGTATATACGTCGGAGCAGGGCCGCCCAGCCGAAGTCCTGAGCGAAGCGCAGCCGCTCGTAGAGCTGGTCGGTGCTCCCAGCCTCCTCCGGCCAGTACTCGGAGGGCAGATAGACGCTCAGCCCGCTCGTCTCGCCGCAGTGCTCGACCACCGCTGCGGTGAGGGCCTGCAGCGCCGCCTGGGCGCCCGCCGCGTCGGTCTCGCGCAGGGCTTCGACGAACCCGCCGATGTCCCGATAGCCGCTTCGGTCTCGCGCGAGGCAGTCTATGGCTTGGAGTCGGGCACCGTAGAACGCGTCCCGCGAGAGACCACGCGTGAGACGCTCGAGCGACTCACCAAGGCCTTGGACCTCTCCGAGGCACACGGACGAGAGCGTCTGCTCGGGGTAGTTCTTGCCGTAGTCATCGACCAACGCGCTCGCCAGCTGGCGCGGCGATAGGGACGGGTTCGCGACCAGCGGCGCCAGGGCAGTGGAGTAACAGTAGCCGTCCCCCGGCTCCGGGAACTGGCTGGCCACCATGTACTGCGCGTGCTCACGGACCTGCCAGGCGATTTCGACCATGCCCATCAGGCACGCGTCGAATGCCAGCACGTCGACGGGCATGCCGAGGACTCCAGTGATCGCCGCGAGCGCATCTCCGAGCTCTACGTCATCGAGGAAGTCCTGGGCCGTGTCGTCGAAACCGTAGCCGCGCGTCGCCCCAAAGCGCTCGATGACGGCGCGCCGCGTGCCCCCGAAGAACCCCAGCCGCTTGCCGGCGAGCTGCGCCGCGACCCGGGGGGTGATCCGCCCGCGCGCTAGTCGGTAGACGTCACCGTCATCGTGACCAGAGCCGTGCCCCCAGAGTACGAGCGCGTAGTGCTGTGCAGGAAAGCTCCGCTTGGCCCAGGCGACGAAGTCCACGAGGGTCTTCACCCGCCCGGTGTTGAGATCGCCTGCAAAGACAGCGATCCGGTCCGCTTCCAGTGCGGTCCCTCGCCGGAGGCGATAGCGGTAGTTGTTGCGCTCCCGGCACTCATCCGACTGCGCCAAGAGATGCACCTGCGCCGTCGAGCCGGCCGCCTTGAGCTCCATCAGGTCCTGGCGGACGGCGTACTCGATTCCGTTCGGGTTTGCGTCGTCGCCGGCCATGTAGACCATGACGGTCCATGCCGCTGGCGAGCTGGACGCCTCCGGTGGCGTGAGAGGCACGAAGTCGGGCTCGACGCGGCCGCAGTCCGAGTCGAGGTCGGCCATCGGCGGAAGGGGGCGGTCGGACTCGCGGGAGGCGCGCCGGAGCCCGTCGAGGATCTGCCCGAAGACTACCTCGATGGGCCACCGGATCGGTACGTCCGCCTGGGGATCCCACTTCGACGTCATGTACTCCCGGACGCCCGCGACGAGATCCCAGCCATTGCCGAGGAGTCTCTCCTTACGGCTCTTGGGAACCGAGGAGTCGCCGCGCCAATTGCGCAGGGAGTCGAAGGAGGCTGGTCCGATCGCATCCACGAGACCACGCAGGAAGCGCTCGGCATACGAGCGGGCCAGGGCGATGCTCACCGGATTGCGGTCGGGGACGGCGCCGAGGTGGTGGTGCTCGCGGTTCGTCATCCCGCCGTGGGGTGCCAGATCCTCAATGCCGTGCAGCAGATAACCGAGGAGATAGAGCGCATCGCGCGCTTGACCGCTGGCGGCGCGCCCGCGCACCTCGACGACGCGGTGGAGGACCCACTCGGCGTAGGCCTGCTGCGCGTCCTGGCTCCGCGCGCCGCTCCCCGCGGCGTCGCCGTCCGGCGTCTGCGCGTGGGCTGATGGGTTCGTGAATTCGTAGAAGTCGGGATCCTGCGCGGCGTCTTTGAGGACAGCGACGGCGTCGGGTGAGAACCCGAAGCGCTCCGCGACGTCCCGCGTGACCTCCCAGTGCCCCGTGCGAAACCCCAGCCATCCCCCAGGACCGAGCCGCTCGCCGCGCGTCACTCCGGGTGTGCCGTCGGCCGCTGCCCACCGCAGCTCCGCCAACCGTTTCAGCAGTTCCAGCTCCTGCTCCGTCCGCTCGTCAGACATGCCCCACGACCCCCTGTTGCCACGGCGAGGATGTGCCCCGTGCCCCCATGCCGCCGATCCCCATGAGTCTCACGATCAGAAGGGGCGGAGCAACCCCCAACTGCCTGCTGACTTGCTTCGGCTCTGGATGCGTCTATCTCACGGCCGCCCAGTGGCACCGCTCTGACGCTCGCTCGTACCGACTGCCGGCGCGCAGCGGCTTCGTTCCGGTCGGATTCCGCCGCGGCTCGACCCTTCACGCTGACCGATGCCGCTAGTCACCCCAGAGCCAGCAGGAGTGATTTCCAACGGCGCCGTGCCAGCCGAGCCTTGCGTTAACGGGAACCTGCACCCGGGTTCCTCGTCGCATGGCCGCGACAGGACGCGTTCCGGGTCACTGGGTCCGGCTCAGCGTGCCCTCGATGAGGGCTCGATCGCTGGGGCAGAGGCGAAGACGAGCCTGCCAGACTGGTCAGGAAAAGCCATGACGACCGAGACGGGTCAGCCTCCGTAGACGCGGGCAAAGCGGCTTGCGAGACCCGTTCCAGGTCGGCGACGCTCCGTGGCCATCGGCAGCCAGCAGGACATCACCAGCTCAATACTGACAGACACCCTTCGGGGTGCAGTGTTGTGCCGGGGCACAATCGGCGTTGCCACGGCAACTCCAGAAGCAAGCGCCGCCTTCGCAGCGATCCCCATAGGGGCAGTCGGCGTCGTGGGCGCAGTGGTACGTGCACGTTCCATGGCCACAGGCTGGGCTCATGCAGCAGAAGCCAGTGCCGCATTCGTAGTCTACGGAGCAGTAGGCACCAATGCCGTCGGAGCCGTAGGGAGGTGTGTCGTCGTCGCAGCCGCCAACAATGAGTACAACCATAAACACGATGGCGAAGCGAACCAGATTCGGTAGGCTCATGAGACGGTGTCCTGATCCATGGAGTAGCGGGGGGGGGACTTCAGAGCAGCAACGACACGCCTGCCGTGACGGACGGGGTTCCGAGGCGAACGGTGATGCCGATGGTGTCGCTCAGCATGAAACGAGCCCCAGCCCAGAAGACCGGGCGTATTCGCGTGTCGTGGCCGTCAGGGTCACAATAACCTGGTGCCCAGCAGCCTAGCCCTTGATCCCAACGGTGGTGAGCAATGGCAAGCCCGGGTTCTCCGAAGACGCTGATGACGTCGGTCAGAAAGAAGTTCCATTGCAGAGCGACGGGGAACCAGAAGGAGTCGATGTCGCAATCCTCGACCCAGGCGTGCCGTGGATCACGCCAAGGTCCACAGTGATGCGAGCCTCGCGACCAATCGAACCCGAAGGTGATCGCCATGTTGTTGTTGATGGTGCTGATCGGGCCATTGTGAAATAGCGGGATCGACGCACGCAGGCCAGCGCCGAAACCCTCGTCGTCCGGTCCCGGGGCACCAGCCCAATCCAGCACCAGATGGGGCTCGAGTTCGACCGAGTAGTGAGGATGCTCGCCCGGTGTCTTGACGACAGTGGCTGCGCGACCGGGCAGGGTTACGGTCAAACAAGCCAATACCGTTGTTGCTATACCGATGGCAGTACGACTCAATGGCAACGTCCTTTGCAGAGCCACCTGACGCGTTTCGGACGGATGGTCAGCGAACGTGAGAAGCAGGGATGCAGAGTAGGTAACCGCAGGTCGCCAAACACCTGCAGGCCTTGCTCAGATTTGTCGAATTGGCGCTGGGAACGAGGCCCGGAGCGGCGGAAGT
>CAYRKE010000248.1:0-10904 GCA_964424695.1 uncultured Polyangiaceae bacterium | reverse complement strand
TCCGGTGCTCGGTCCCGCTTCGCCATCAACCAGGCTTGCCGGGCGGGCTTTCTGCGAACCTCTCGCAGTAGAACTAGCTCGTCCCGCGTGGAGGCGCGACGGCATGTGATCGCTCTCGCACGAGTAACGGGCCGGCCACGGCCCCCTTGACCGAAAGCGTTCTTGCTTGTGCCTCGGAGGCCAATGCGCCATGAGCCATAGGACTGTGTCTTTCAGGGTTCGACTCCAGATCGAGGGAACGGTCCAGGGATTGGGTTTTCGACCGTTCGTTCACGGGCTCGCGCACGAGCTCGGCCTGACGGGCTACGTGTGCAACACTCCGAGCGGCGTAGAGCTCGAGGTCGAGGGCAGCAGTCCCGCGATCGCTGAGTTCCGGCAGCGCTTGGTAAGCGACCGTCCGCGGTTCGCCGAGCTGGACCGTGTGGATGCGGTCCAGCTCGAGCCGGTCGGGAGTGTCGGCTTCGAGATCGTCGGGAGTCGGGAGAGCGGTGCTTGCCGCGCCCTGGTGCTCCCCGAACTCGCCACATGCCCGGCCTGCCTGGATGAGCTGCGGAGTCCTGACGACCGGCGCTTCGGGTACCCCTTCGTGAACTGCACGTTGTGTGGCCCGCGGTTCTCCATCATTCGCAAGCTCCCCTACGATCGGCCCAGCACGACGATGCGGGGGTTCACGATGTGCCCCGCCTGCGCCGCGGAGTACGAAGACCCAAGAGATCGCCGTTTTCATGCGCAGCCCAACGCCTGCCCGCAGTGTGGGCCGCGCATCTGGCTGGAGGAAGGCCACGTCCGACAGGCCACCGACCCGAGTGCCGTCATCCAGGGCGCCGTGCGTGCCCTGCACGCGGGTCGAATCCTTGCTCTGAAGGGGATTGGCGGCTTCCAGCTCGTGGTCGACGCGAATCAGGAACGCGCCGTGGCACGACTGCGCGAGCGCAAACATCGCTGGCGCAAGCCGCTGGCGCTGATGGTTCCCTCCCTCACCGCAGCACGTCGTATTGCGCACATCGACGAGCAGGCCAGCGAGGCTCTCAAGTCGCAGGCTGCCCCCATCGTGCTCCTGCCCCGCAGGGAGGATGCGCCCATCGCGCCGAGCGTGGCCCCTGACTCGCCCCTCATCGGCTTGATGCTCCCCTACTCGCCGCTGCACCACATGCTGCTCGGGGCCTTCGGCCAGAGTGTCGTAGCCACCAGCGGCAATCTGAGCGACGAACCCATCTGCATCGACAACGCCGAAGCGAAGTCCAGACTCAGTGAGATAGCCGACCTATTTCTCCTACACGACCGCCCGATCGAACGGCATGTGGACGACAGCGTGGTCCAGTTCTGCTGCGGACAGCTGCAGATCCTCCGGCGCGCGCGCGGATTCGCGCCACTCCCGCTCCGCGCGGCCAGACCCATGCCGCCGGTCTTGGCGTTTGGTGCTCACCAGAAGAACACGGTCGCGCTCGGGTCAGGGCACCGCGTCTTCGTGAGTCAGCACATCGGTGATCTCACCACCGCACAGGCACTGCAGGCGCACGAGCGCGTCGCACGCGACTTGCCCGACCTCTACCAAATGACGCCCGAGGTGGTGGCCCATGATCTGCACCCGGACTATGCGTCCACACGAGCCGCTCAGCGGGCGGCACGAGAGTACGGCGCCACCGCGGTTCCCGTGCAACATCACCATGCTCATCTCGTCGGTTGCATGCTCGACAACGGCCTGGATCCCGACACGCCAGTGGCCGGGGTGATCTGGGACGGCACCGGACATGGGCCAGACGGCACCATCTGGGGCGGCGAATTCCTCTACGGCGCGGCCCGGGGCTACATCCGAATTGGACACCTCATGCCCTTCCGCTTGCCGGGGGGGGAGGTTGCGGCGCGTGAGCCGGCGCGTTCCGCGCTCGGCGCGGTACACGCTGCCCTCGGAAGCATCGAGGGTGCACGCGGCACCGCGGCGGTGGATGGCTACTCGAATGCCGAGCTCGAAGTCCTCGAGCAAATGCTGGCGTCGGGTGTCCGTAGTCCACTCACGACGAGCGCGGGGCGACTGTTCGACGCCGTGGCGGCATTGCTCGACTTGGGAACAAGGGTCTCTTACGAGGCGGAGGCGGCGATCCGCTTGGAGCATCTTGCCGAGTCATGGCAACCAGCCGCGCCGGGTCCTGGTGCCCCGTATCCAGTCCCAATCATTGCTGGCGATCTCTCGCTGAAAGCCCGCCTCGAAGCACAACTGGAAGGTCCTGTTCCCGATGGTCGGCCGTTGGGAATTCTGCCACCTGCCCCCTGGATCCTGGACTGGCGTCCCCTACTGCGGGCCGTGCTTGACGACCTTCGCGGGGGAGCAGCGCGCGATACCATCGCCAACCGTTTCCACCGAACGCTCGCCCGAGCCGTCGCCTCCCTCCTCGGCAGCTCCGGCATGCAGACAGTCGTGTTGAGTGGAGGCTGCTTCCAGAACCGACTGCTGACAGAGCTCACCGTCCGGGAATTGGAGGGTGTGGGGGCTCGGGTCTACATCCACCACGACATCCCACCGAACGATGGCGGTGTCGCGGTTGGACAGGCCGCAATCGCGGCGGCAACCGCCGCACGCCTGCGCTAATCACTGTGTACTGCAACCGAGCGTGAACCTGTACTAGGAAGTGAGTCATGTGTCTGGGCATCCCCGGTAGGGTGGTGGAAATCGACGGAAGCAATCCCGAACTGCTCATGGGCAAGGTGAGCTTCGGGGGCCTCGCCAAAGAGGTATGTCTGGCATACACCCCCGACGTGAGTCTGGGAGACTATGTGCTCGTACATGCCGGGTTCGCCATCAACAGACTCGACGAGGACCACGCAGCGGAGCTCTTCCGCTATCTCGCGGAGATGGATGAGCTGGCAGGGCTCGGCGATGCCCCGCCTCACGAGTCGGGCAGCCCCCCGGCACAGGCCTCCCCCACGGGAAGCGCGTCGTCTGCAGGACCCGAGAGCGAAACCCCATGAGGTTTGTCGACGAGTACCGCGGAGAAGACGAAGCCCGCCGCTTCGCCAAGGCAATCTCCGGTTCGACGTCCCGACCGTGGACGCTCATGGAGATGTGCGGTGGGCAGACCCACAATCTGATCAAATTCGGGATCGACCAGCTCCTGCCCGAGCAGCTCACCCTCGTTCATGGTCCAGGCTGCCCCGTTTGCGTTACGCCGATTGAACTCATCGACCGGGCCGTCGCTATCGCCCGCCAACCGCGCAGCATCCTCGCCTCGTTCGGAGACATGCTGCGCGTGCCGGGTTCGACGACGGATCTGCTCGGAGCCAAATCCGAAGGTGGCGACGTGCGCATGGTGTATTCTCCGCTTGACGCGCTGGCCCTCGCCCAGCGTCACCCGGACCGCGACGTCGTGTTCTTCGCCGTTGGCTTCGAGACGACGGCGCCCGCCAACGCCATGGCCGTCTGGCAGGCTCGCAAACAGGGGATCACCAACTTCTCGCTGCTGTCGTCACATGTCCTCGTCCCACCAGCGATCGAGGCGATCCTCTCGAGTGAGGACAACCAAGTCCAGGGATTCCTCGCCGCAGGACACGTGTGTACCGTGATGGGGTACCGAGAATACGAACCCATTGCGGCCAAGTACCACGTCCCAATCGTCGTCACAGGGTTCGAGCCGCTCGATCTACTCCAGGGGATCCACCTCCTGGTCCGAGCACTCGAAGACGGCAGGGTGGAGGTCGAAAACCAGTACACTCGCGCCGTGCAGCGCGATGGTAACCTCGCCGCCCAGAAGATCGTCCACGAGGTCTTCGACATCTGCGATCGTAAGTGGCGGGGCATTGGGACCATCCCCAAGAGCGGTCTGTGCCTGCGAGACGCTTTCGCCGCGCACGACGCCGAGAAGCGCTTCGACCTCGGTGCCGTCGAAGCCGCAGAATCGGCAGAGTGCATTGCCGGAAAGGTGCTTCGCGGCGTTCGCCGTCCCACTGAGTGCCCAGCCTTCGGGAGCCGTTGCACCCCCGATCACCCCCTAGGAGCTCCAATGGTTTCGTCCGAGGGGGCGTGCGCGGCATACTTCCGCTACGGCCGCGTTGCCAAGGCGGCGGGGGGTTGAGAGAGAAAGACAATGCCTCACGACGACAAGCCTGATTTCTCGCGGGGAGTCTGCCCGATTCCCCTCGCAGAATACCCAACTGTCCAGCTCGCCCACGGGGGTGGTGGGCGCATGAGCCAGATGCTGATCGAGAGAATGCTCGTGCCCGCGTTCTCGAACCCAGCTCTCGAAAGGCTCCACGACGGAGCGGTGCTCGACGTCGGGGGCGTACGGCTTGCGTTCTCCACTGATAGCTACGTTGTCCGCCCGCTCTTCTTCCCGGGCGGCAATATCGGTACGCTCGCGGTCCACGGAACGCTGAACGACGTAGCCATGTGTGGCGCGACGCCGATCGCGCTCTCAGTCGGCCTCGTCCTGGAAGAGGGGCTACCGATGTCTGACCTTTGGCGCATCGTCTCAGCCATGAGGGATGCTGCCGCTGGGGCGGGCGTGCACATCGTCACCGGAGACACCAAGGTCGTCGATCGCGGCAAAGGGGACGGCCTCTACGTCAACACATCCGGCATTGGCCTCGTGCCTCCGGGTCGCGAGGTGGGGCCGGAGCGGGCACGGCCAGGAGACAAGATCCTGGTCAGTGGCACGCTCGCCGACCACGGAATCGCCATCATGAGTGTGCGGGAAGGGCTCCGGTTCGACACCACGATCGAGAGCGATACGGCGTGCCTCGTGCCCCTCGTCGAGACGCTCTTCGAGCGGATCGGACCCTCACTCCACGTCCTACGGGACCCGACGCGAGGCGGCGTCGCCAGTTCCCTCAACGAGATCGCCGCGGCCGCCCGGGTGGGCGTATTGCTGAGTGAGCGTGACTTGCCCGTCCGCGAGCAGGTCCACGCCGCGTGCGAGTTGCTCGGCTTCGATCCGCTCTACGTTGCCAACGAGGGGAAATGCATCGCGATCGTTGCCCCGCAGGCGGCCGACGCCGCCCTTGAAGCTTGGCGGGCTCACCCTCTCGGGAGCGATGCCGCCATCATCGGAGAGGTCACGGATGGGCCTCCCGGAATCGTTCAGATCAGAAGCCGCATCGGAGCGACCCGAATCGTGGACATGCTGACCGGAGAACAGCTGCCGCGCATCTGCTAGTCCCGGGGATGGTTCTGCTGCCGAAGCCGCTCAGGCAGCCCGCCCGAGCGGCTCGGTTTTTGGCGAAGTTGTGCGAGACCCGGAGCGAACGGAATCCACCGAGGGCTACCTCCGCAGCCTAAGGCTGCGGCGCGCACGCAGTACGCGCGTGCACTGGAGCGGAGCGCGCGTGGGGTACGTGAGCACCAGAAGCACGGCGAAACGACGCTGGAAGCCGAGATCGGCGGGCGTCTCTCGGACAAGTCTCCGACAGTAGCGCTGGCCTAGGCGGAAGCCCCGCCGCGGGCGGCGGCAGACCGACGACGCAGCCAATCCACCCACTCCCCGACGCCCACGCCAGTC
Source organism: uncultured Polyangiaceae bacterium (assembly GCA_964424695.1). Lineage (GTDB taxonomy): Bacteria > Myxococcota_A > Polyangia > Polyangiales > Polyangiaceae > JAEWRL01. The sequence goes on along the minus strand of CAYRKE010000248.1, from coordinate 5,415 downwards.
GTTGCCGACACCCGGATCAATTCGGCCCGAGGCGCAACGCGCTGCAGCGCTTCCCGGATCTTGTCCACATCAACACCGGGAAGATGCGGGAGCAGGTCCACCTTCGTGAGGAGAACCAGTTCCGCCCTCTGGAACATCACTGGGTACTTGAGCGGTTTGTCTTCGCCTTCGGTCACGCTGAGGGCAACGACGTTCGCATCCTGGCCCAGATCGTAGATCGCCGGACACACGAGATTGCCCACGTTCTCGACGAACAGCACCTCGGCGCTTCGCCAATCCAAGTGATGGAGGGAGTGGTGCACCATCGCTGCATCGAGGTGGCACGCTTGACCGGTGGTGATGGCTCGCGACTCGATGCCTGCCCTCTGAAGTCGCGCCGCGTCGTTGTCCGTCGCCAGGTCACCGCTCATGGCACAGAGCCTGACATCCTTCCATGCGTGTGCGGTAGCCTCGAGGATCGCCGTCTTGCCCGAGCCCGGTGATCCCATGAGGTTGATCGCAAGCACCCCGGCTTCCCGGAAGTGCTCTCGATTGTGCATCGCCGCGCGATCATTGCCGGCAAGAAGGCTCTCGTGAACCTCGACAGCCACCACCGCAGGATCTCCGCACCCACATGCCTCGCACATCACGGCACCTCCAAGTCCAGACTGGTCAGAAGGATCTCACCACCCGCCACGAGGGATCCCCCCTCCTGGCACGCCTCACAACGGAGCATTTGCTGCATTCCGAGCTCGACCCCGCAGCGAGGACAAGTCCAGCGCGGCTCAACGCACTGGATCTCCAGTTCCGCCTCGGCGCAGAGCGTCCCTTCGCGAGCGATCTCGTATGCAGAAACGAGTAGCTCTGGCTCGACCCCGGACAGCTTCCCGACCTGGAGCCGCAGCCCTTTGACCCGAGTCGCGTTGTGCTCCCGAACGACTCCTTCGACGCGTTCGAGAAGCGAAAGGACCAGGGAGTACTCGTGCATCGCGTGGCACACTCTGCCACGTCGAACGAGGAACGCCACCGGAGCTCGTGAGAACGCCTCCCCACCCGCACCGCGCTGGCCATCTACTGGTCCCGTGGGCACGAGCCACCGTTTCGCAGATATGCGGCACGTCAAGGCTGGCGCGAGGCCTGACCCGGGCCCGCGTCACCGACGCGCAGACTCAGGCAGTGGGCGCGACCGACGTGCGGCCCGACACAGGGCGGCGCCACCGATGCGCAGGCTCATGCCGCGTCGCGCTGGCGTGGGGTCCCATCCTGGGCGCTCCCCCGACGGCCGCTGCCGGGAGTGTTCCGCGCCGAACCGCTCACCTGTCCGGTCCGCGAAGAGGCATTGACGGAAAGTGCATCGCGCCATGGCATTGGCCCCCCGCCCCTTCTCGGCCTCCTGATGGGCCATCAGGCGAGGCAGATCCGGGCAGGCCCGCAGTTCGACCCAGCGGAGCTCGAGACGCTGGGCGCGTGGGCACCGGAGCTGTTACCGTTGGGGCTCGGCATGAAACGCCGCCACTACGTCTACCTGATCCCGGGAATGTTCGGGTTTGGAAGCCTGGCGGGGTACGACTACTTCCACCACGTCCGCGAGGCACTGGCTAAACGCTTCGACGACGCCGGCTTGCCCCTCACCACCGAGGTCGTGCCTACTCCGCCAACCTCGTCGCTCAAGCACCGCGCTGCGATCCTGGCGCAGCGCGTCAACGACACTGTTGATGCAACGAGCTCCATCCATCTCATCGGACACTCCACCGGCGGTCTAGACGCACGGCTCGTCCTGTCACCGACCAGGAACCTGGGTGTGGAACCAAGCCACCTCGCCTGGACGCCGCGGGTCTCGAGTGTCGTGACCATGAATTGCCCGCACTACGGGACCCCGCTCGCGACCTACTTCACCACCGTCTCTGGAACCAGGCTGCTCTGGTTTGCCAGCTTGCTCACGGTGGTCTCCCTTTCCGTCGGGGACCCGTCACTCGCGCTCTTCTCCCGAGTGCTGAGCGGCCTCGGCGGCGTCGAGTCCATCGTTGGAGGAGACGCCAAGCTGGTGCGCCGCGGTACCGAATTGATGCTCCGCTTCGTCGACGAACGGGGCAGGCGCGAGATTCTGCGGTTTCTCGGCAGCGTCCGCTCGGATCAAGGTGGGATTCTCCAGATCACTCCAGAGGCGACCGACCTCCTCAACGCCGCCGCCGAGGACAGTCCTCACGTCCCCTACGGGTGCGTCGCGACGGCGTCACCCTTCCCCCAGCCGATGCGCTTTGCTCGGAGGCTCTGGCATCCATATGCCGCAATGACTGCAGCGCTCTACGCCACCTTCTACCAGTTTGCCGCCAAGAACCCTAGGATGTATCCGTATGCGAACGCGACCGCCGAGCAGGCCGCGATGCTTGCCTGGTGCACGAGCGAGAAGGTGACGCCGAAGTCGAACGACGGCGTCGTTCCGACACTCAGCATGCTGTGGGGCAGGCTGCTTTGGTGCGGCGAGGGGGATCACTTGGACGTGCTCGGGCACTTCCACGACGACGAAAAGCCAGCGCGGCACGTCGACTGGATGACCAGCGGTGCGCACTTCACCCGCCACCGCTTTGAGTCACTCATGGATGCGATTGCGGCGTTTCTGATCGCTTCGGGATGAACGGAGCCGCTCCATGGAAGCGCCGGCAGTGCCCCGGCGGCGGTATCCTGGCCGCTGTCGTCTCGATCTAGAAGCTTCCAGAAAGCGCGGCGCCCGCCTCCCCCGGCCCCCCCCAGACGGCAAAGAGCGGCGAACCGCCTTGAGCAGCACTGGCAGGTTGGTCCGGCCATAACAACCATGTCGCGGCTGCCGTCACCCCAAACACGCCCGCGCCTATCCAGCCGAGGTTGGCCATTAGGCCCGCCTGGTCCTTGTGGTCGGTCGTGTTCTCGAGACGCGTGCAGACTCGAGCCGCAGCCCCGGCCTCGGAGGCACACGGATTCGCGCCGTCCAGACTCCTTCGCGCGTCAGCCCGAAGCGCGTCCGCGTCGTCAGACAAGGTCTCGAATCGAATGCTTCCGTAGATCCCAACCCCAAGCGAGGCGAGCGCCAGAGAGCTCGTCCCCACGACGGTCCAGAACTTCGCCTCCGACCAGTTCGGCTCGCTCTCTGACTTGGACGGCTCGGGCACCGGCGGCGCTGACCGGCGGCGAGCTGCGCGGACCCTGGTATTCTTGGGCGGCGCGCTCAGGTCGATGGCGACCTCTCGCGACTCTGCAACGGGCACCACCACCTCGCGAGTTGCGGAACGCCCGCCCTCCAGTCGGGCCTCGACGATGTGCCGGCCCGGTGACACATGCCAGGTGTCCTGGCGTAGCGACTCTGGTACCTGCTCCCCGTCCACAATGACCACTGAGCGACGCGGGCGGATCCTCAGGACGAGCCGCCCCACCATGCGCTCCGCGCTCTCGAGCTTCTCCTCGATGCCTCGAACGACCTCGGGCGAATCCGTGAGCCCGCTCTGGAGATATGCCGCCAGGTGCCGCGCAGCGTCGACGAAACGCCCCGTCTCGAGCTCCATGAGCCCCAGGTTCCGCAACGTCGCCGGGTGCGGAATGAGAGAATACGCGCGTTGAAAGGCGTCGAGAGCTCCCTGGAAGTCGCCAGCTTCCGAAGCGGCGACCCCCTGGGTCCAGAGCTCTCGAGCCCGATCCCTGACCTCGACTGAGACTCGCTCCGAACCCGAGTCGGTGGGCGATTTAGCGTCGGCCACCCCCTCTCCCGAACCCAGCGCGACCAGACAACAGAAGCTCGCGACCATCCATTGGCTTGCACCGAGCGCTCCCGAACGTCGCGCCCAGGGTTGCCTGACGCTCTGAGGACCTGGCTCGCCGCATGTCCATCTGCCGCGGCCGGCATCGAAGCGTGAAGTGAGCTCTCGCATGAGATCGTCGACCCCTCTTGATCATCAGTAGGGCGATTGCTGCTCCAGAAGAACGTGGGTATCGGATCGGAGGCTTCTCCGTCCCTTCACGCTTGCCGTGGCGGCCGAGCCACTGCCCGACTGAAGAATCGACACCGACCCCGACGCATCGGCCCGGGCTGCGCCGCCGACTGCCTCGGCGGCAGACGCAGTCTCCACTGGCGAGTGCCCCTCGCGCGCGCGGGTGACAACCATCGACTCATCCGCGGCGCCAACCCCGACCGTGCGCTGCCGCTCGGCGCCCGACGGCAAGACTTGGCCGGTCGTGACTCCCTGAAGCCTCGCCATCGTCCCCCCCGTGATCGTCGCGCTCCTGGCGTCCCCGGGAAGGTCCTCGTCGATGTCCAAAACCTCGTCAACCTCGTCGCCGTCCTCCCCTACGGCGGCACCGCTGGGCACCGCGCCGCGCGCCTGTTCGTGGATCTCTCCCCCTACCCGAGCAACCGACAGCGCTGCCCCGGCGGGCCCTTGCGGGTCGGAGTCGGGCCCGGACTCCGATCCGCCGCCCCCCCAAACCAACGCCAACGTGACGAATAGGGACGCGACGGCGACCGCCAGGCCGAGTGCCGTTCCGCGCAGGGAACGCGCGGCAATTGGCATCTCGAAGGGGACGACGCTTTCCTCGGAACTCGCGACAACCTTCCGCTCCACGGACAGAGGCTCGCCGACGGTGTCGATAAGCAGGGGAGTGCTGTCTAGCGGGGAATCCTCCAGCGACACCTGTATCTCGAGTTCCGCCCCGTCCGGCCCTTCCCAACGTTCGGTGGTTCCGACACGAACCCAGCCGGAACGCGATTGCACCGGGTCGACCGGCGTGCTGCGTGGTTCTTCGTCATCGCGCATGGCGTAAGCTTCTCGTTATTCCAAGTACCCCCCAAAACGCCGGCACGGCCGGCACCCAGCAAGGAACCACTGCTCCGATATCAGTCTTCGCGCCTAGATGCCAATACCGATGAACCGTCCGCTGAGTACTGATCGCCACGAGCACGTCGCGTGTCTCCGCCGTAACTGCTGACAGAACCTGAGTCAACGCACCTTGCTTTCGCTTCCACGCAGTCGCCTCAGTCGCGTCATCGTACCATCGAAGGGATGCTCCGGGCTTGCGCGTCGAGTGGTGGAGCAGCGGATTGCCCTCCAGGCGCCACCAAGTCCTCTTGGCCGTTCGGTCGCACTGCCCTCATGGAGTCGACCGTCCCAGAAAACGACCCCGCAACAGCGGGCCTCCGTAGTCGAGGCCCGGCTCCTGGGCCCAAGGCACTGCCGAGCCGACGCACGTCGCCCCCACGAGCTGAACGCCCCCGCAGCCGCAGGTGTTCTGGTCCCATTGCCGAAGACTCTCAGGCAACCCGGCCGCGGGGATCGCTCTTCTGGCCAACTTTCGCGAAACCCGAAGCGGACGGAGTCCAGCTTGCTGGACGGAGTCCACGGAGGGCTACGTCCGCAGCCCAAGGCTACGGCGCGCACGCAGTGCGCGAGTGCACTGGAGTGGAGCGCACCT
>CAYRKE010000247.1:0-10907 GCA_964424695.1 uncultured Polyangiaceae bacterium | reverse complement strand
ACCGTGGACACGATCCGAACCCTGGTTGCGTCGGGGATCTGGGTGGATGTCATGTTGACGGTGAACCGCAAGAACATCGCCGAGATCATCGACACGTGGGAGCTCACCAAGCAACTTGGGGCGCAGCGATTTCGCGTGCAGCTCGGCAAGCCCATGGGCAATCAGACCCATCGAGACGATCTCACCCTGCGACCCGCGGATCTCTTGGTTCTGATGCCCCTACTCGGAAGCCTCGCGGGGCGCCGCGGACCCGGGGTGCGGATTGGGGACTCGGTTGGCTTCTACAGCCCCGAGGAGCGCGTGCTCCGAGGTCAGAACGGGGGCCCACGGCATTGGACGGGCTGCTACGCTGGGGTGCGCGCGATTGGCATCCAGGCAGACGGCGGGGTCAAGGGCTGCCTGTCGCTTCAACCTCGGAGCGGGGAATCCGACCGCTTCGTCGAGGGAAACCTGCACCAGGAGTCGCTCGAGTCGATCTGGTTTCGGCCCGGGGCATTCGCGTACAATCGTGATTTCCAGCTCGGAAATCTCAAGGGAGCGTGCGCGAAGTGCAGCCATGCGACGCTCTGTAGGGGAGGTGCCACCTGCGTCGCCTACGCGTTTACCGGTGAGGTGGGCAGTGATCCCATGTGCTACTTCCAGGTTGCCGGCTTGTCCGAGGCGACGCGTCAACGGGTTTGGCCGATGTCAGCACAGGCAGCGGCTGCGGCTCTCATGCTGTCGATCGGGGGCTGCGGCGGCAAAGGGGGGGACGGCAGCGAGGCGAAGGCAGCGGCTGGCACTGGTTCCTCGGTCAGTACCGATGCGGATGCAGGCGTCATTGGCTCTGGGGGCTATCCCAACGCGACTCTCGACTACGGCGTATGGGCTCCCGAAGAGACCGGAGGCCAGTCGGAGGGGGGCACGGGTGGGGAGCCCACGCCACAACTCGACTATGGCGTAATGATTCCGTCGGGAGGCACGGGCGGTCAAGTGACGTCCACGGGGGGCACTGGCGGGGAGCCCACGCCACAACTCGACTACGGCGTAATGATTCCGTCGGGAGGCACGGGCGGTCAAGTGACGTCCACGGGCGGCACCGGCGGCCGATCGACGAATACCGGCGGTACGGGTGGCGTGACGACGCACGCTGGGGGCAGTGGCGGCGAGCCCATGGTGTATCCCGACTACGGCGTCATGACTCCCGAGGGGGGCAAGGGCGGTCAGGCTATGTCCGTGGCGGGCGCTGCGGGGCAGCCCATGGCGGTCCCCGACTACGGGGTGATCCCGCCAGAAGGTGGCAGTGGGGGACAGCCCATGGTGTACCCGGACTACGGAGTCATCGCTCCTGAAGGCGGTACTTCGGGCGGCGGTGGTCAAGCCGGAGTTGGCGGTTCAGCCAACGTGGCCGGGGGCGCGGGCGAGACCGTCATCGAGTGCAGCACAATCTGCTGCGAGTGCGAGTACGGCATCATCGAGCCCGAGGCGTATCGTGCCTGCTGCTGCCAGAACGTGTGCTGTGACTGTGACTACGGCGCGTTGCCGCCTGCTGGTTGCTGCGGCTGAGTTCTGACGCTTCGAACGGGGCCGTCTGCCGCGAGGGGGAGGCGTCCCCGCGCCCGATCGGGACGCCAAGCGGCTCTGCTCCGTGGTGCCAGTGGACTGACGACCAAGTCAGTCGGGCCGAGGTCGGGGGCGACAAGGTTGCGCGAATCGATTATCGTCTGGGCTGGGGTCGGTCCGTTGCTCTGACCTCAAGGAAGCCGCAATGAGATCCAGCGTGGGATGTTGGTGGGCGGTCGGTCTACTCTTGGGCGTTGCAGGTTGCGCATCACCGCCGCCCGTCGCGGTACCAGCCATGGGGATGGAGCCCAGTCACGTCGTCGTCGTTACTGGGGTCGGCGAGGCGAAAGGAGCGCCGGATCTCGTCACTGTCACCGTGGGAGTCCAGAAGCGTAGTACGGACGTGGAGCGAGCGCTCGCGGATGCGAGTCGAGCGCTCGCGCGGGTCGTGGAGGCGATGGCGGCCGCTGGCGTGGCGCCAAGCGATCTACAGACGAGCCAAGTCAACGTGGGGCTTGAGGAGCCACCGCCCGGGTTTTTCGAACCCGTTACTGGCGCGCCCTCCGAAGCCCCCGTGAGCGCGCCGAGGCCCCCGGAGGAGCCTAGCTCACGCCGCAGGTCGATGTCCGAGCATGGGTTTCCATCTCAGCCTGCGTCGCCGGCAGGAGCGAGCCTCGTCTTGCCAGCAGCGCCGCAGCCCGAAGTGCCCCGAGCTCTGCAGGGCTACAGCGTTTCGATGTCGGTTACCGCGCGGATACGTCAGGCGGGTCGCGTGGGTGAGGTCATGGCGGCAGCGTTCAGTGCTGGGGCCAACGTGGCGTACGGAGTGGAGTTCGGGTGGCAGGAGCCTGCTGGTTGGCTCGACGTGGCTCGGCGCGCGGCGGTCGAAGACGCCAAGCGGCGAGCTCGTGAGATCGCTAGGCTCAGCGAGGTCAGGCTCTCGCGGGTGCTCAGCATCGTGGAACAGAACTGCGGTGCCGGTGCCGGTGGGCCTGGAGTACCCTACGGGGCGCAGCCGATGGCGATGGTTGCTCCCATGCCGGTGCCGTTCGAGCAGGGCCAGCTGACGGCCAGCTGCACGGTGCGGTTGGCCTACGGCATCGAGCCCTGAGCCCGCCCAGCGGAAAGCCCAGCGGAAAGCCCAGCGGAAAGCCCAGCGGAGCTTGACCGCCGCCATCCCGCGGCAGGGATCTTGAGCCCTGCGACGTCGCTGCCCGGCGAGACGCCCTGGCGGCTTCGGGGTGGCTCGAGCGGCCTGTGTCCCCATTCGGTGGTACGGTGAGTGCCCTTATTCGAGGTACTTGCAATGCGTTACTTGTTCACCTTCAGCTTTCCTGTCGGGCCGCTCTTGGCCGTGGTGTCATTCCTGGCGGGGTGCACTAGCGGCGAGTCCGAGTCCGCTGGTGGGGCGACCGGGGGAACCAGTGCCGCATTGGGCATCGGAGGAACCTCGGCAGCGTCTGGGGGAGCAGCTTCCGGCACCGGGGGGGCCACCCCGGGCAGCGGTGGCGCGACGACCTCGGCGGGGACCGGGGGGACCAGCAACGTGATCCTGGGCACCGGCGGAGACGCTCCCTCTACGGGGGGTCTTCAGAGCGATTCGGGGGGGACGGAGTCCGGAGGCAGCCCATCGGGCGGGACGTGGTCGGGATCAGGCTCCTCAGGTGGGACCGGGGGCGACCAGGCTCTGGGAGGAACTGAGTCGGGCGGGACTGCGAGCGGCGGCGATGCGGCGACGGCCGGCAGTGGGGGGACCGCGGCCGCAGGCGGGCAGACGGTGGTGACTGGTGGCGGAGGGGGCGCCTCGGGTTCGGTCTCCTCGGGTGGAACCGAAACCGGGGGCATCATTGACCGCGAGCAGGCGCCCTATCCCGAGGCCGATCCAGAGGATTGTGGCGCCTGGGCACTGGTCGACAACGTGTGCTGCGCCCAGTACTGCAGTGACGATAATATGAGCGAGGCTTGTACGGAGTGCGGGGTTGACTCGGAAACCTGCGTGACCGTGAACAGCAAGGCCTGCAAGTCCGGGAAGTGGCCAGAGGTGCACGCGCTTGCCGCCGATGAGCCCTGGCACTATTCGCGTTCCACGTGGTTTGGGTTCACGGCGTCGGGGGCCTGCGCTTATGGTCTGTACAGCCTGTGCACCACGGAAGTGGACTTCGATTCCGACCTTCAGGCGAAGTGCGACGCTTTCTGCACCGCCTACCCCGATCTGTGCGCCGACCCCGAGGGAGTCACGCTTCGCGGCAACTACGCAGCCCCGCAGGGCAACTACTACTCGCAGTTCTGGCCCAGCCTCCCCGGAGACCTGGACAACTACCTGAGCTGTGGGGAATGCTTCGAGCTGATTCGGGTTCGCCCCGACGGCACCGAGTACGCGCCGGGCGACGATGGCTACACGCTTCCCGTGGTCCTTCAGGTCAACGACTCGTGTCCCTGCGCAGCCAACTCCAAGTGGTGTTGTGGCTCGGGGCGCGATCACTGCGGCGAAGTGGACGACTTTGCTTATGGTTGTCCCCTGCCTCCAGGTCCGCCGGACCCACCGGCGGACCACGATCCCCTTCCCAACGAGAGTGTCCACTTCGATCTCTCTCCGATCGCCATGTCGAGGCTGCAGACCGGGGATCCCACGGGGAGCGTCCTCGACGGGGTCATCCCCACCAAGTACCGGCGCGTTCCGTGTCCCGTAGTCGGCAACACGTACATCTGGCTCCACCCCAACGGAGGGGCCTATTGGTTCTCGCTCAGCGTGGTCAATAGCGCGGGGCTCGGCTCCGTCATGTCGGTCGAGGCCCAGCTCCCTTCCGGCGAATGGGTGGCGCTCGGTCGCGACGCGAATTACACCAGCTCACGACCACAGGAACGCTACGGGTCGTGGGTTCTTCCCCAAGGCGTCGGTCCCTTCGAACTACCAGTCTCGATCCGGCTCACGTCTCCCTCGGGCGAGGCCATCATCGCCGAAGGAGTGATCAAGAGTTGGGAACCCGCCGACCCCGCCCAAGAAGAGACCTACTATATCGATACCGGCGTGCAATTCGAATAGCATGAGCGGCGCCCCTGACACGAACGCCCGGGACTCCATCGAAAGCGGTGCAACAGCTGCGACTTGGGGTATCGGTTCACGCCTTGCTTGGAGGACCGGCCGCGATCCGCCCCGTGCCTCATGGACGCGCATGAACCCTACTCGGTCGGTCGCCAGTCGTGCCGTCCAGCGCAGCGCGCACCATGAGTGCGAGCTCCTTTCTCGCGAACGGTTTCTGGATGAAGTAGACGCCAGCCTCCAGGACGCCGTGTTGAGCGATGACGTCCGCGGTGTATCCTGACATATACAGCTGACGCAGGGTTGGGAAGAACGACGAGAGGCGCTGGGCTAGTTCGCGACCGTTCATGTCCGGCATGACCACGTCAGACACCAGCAGGTGGATCTCGCCTCCAAAGTCACGAGCCACTTGAAGGGCTTCGCTGGGGCTGGCTGCCGCGATGACGTGGTACCCGAGCCGCTCCAGCACCCGCGAGGCGACACGCAGGATCGACGGCTCGTCTTCGACGACCAGAATCGTTTCGTCGCCGCCGACAAGGGGATTCATCGTGGCTTCGGAGTTCGGCTCCTCGCTACCCACGTGGCGAGGAATGTACACTCTGAAGGTCGTTCCGCGCCCAAGCTCGGTGCAGACGCCGATGAAGCCGCTATTCTGCTTGGCGATGCCATAGACGGTGGCAAGCCCAAGCCCAGTGCCTCTGCCGCCATCCTTGGTCGTGAAGAACGGTTCGAACGCGTGAGACAACGTTTCCTCGTTCATGCCGCAGCCCGTGTCGATGACAGCGAGCTCCACGTAGTCGCCGGCCGTCGCCTCGGCGTGCGTCGCGCAGTAGCCTTCGTCTACCGTTCGGTTGTGCGTCTCGATCCTAATCGATCCACCGTCGTTGATGGCGTCTCGGGCGTTGATGCACAGATTGGCGAGGATCTGATCCAGTTGCGAAGGATCTATCTTGACGGACCAGAGCTCGGGGTGGGGTCGCCACTCGAGTGCAATGTCCTCGCCGATGAGCCGTTTCAGCATCTTCAGCATTCCGCCGATGGTCTGATTCGGATTCAGGACCTTGGTCGAGATCCTCTGCTTGCGCGCAAAGGTAAGGAGTTGACGGGTGAGTTCTGTCGAGCGCTGCGCCGCCTTCCGGATTTCCACGAGGTCGCTGTAGGTTGGTTCAGTGGGCGAGAGGGATTCCATCGCGGACTCCGCGTGTCCGAGGATTGCTCCGAGCATATTGTTGAAGTCATGCGCCACACCGCCAGCAAGCCGTCCCACGGATTCCATCTTCTGGGCCTGTTGGAGCTGGGCTTCGAGGTCAGCCCGTTCCCGCTCTGAACACCGCCGCTCCGTGATGTCGTAGAGGGCAGCGATCCGTTCGCCGTCGGGAGAATTGTCCAACTGCGCCACGGTAACCAGAACGGTGCGGCTCGTGCCATCCTTGCACCTCAGTGCAACCTCCTGATGCACCTGGGGATAGCTCGTGCGCTGGGTCCGGTCGACTTCGGCGTACCAGGTGCCCATCGTCCACTGGCGATAGTCCGCGTCAGGACAACCCAGCTCCCAGAAGCGCTCGAGCGTAGGCGTATCGAAGATCGAATAGCCCAGGGTTTCCGCGAAGGCCCGGTTCAAGAAGGTGATTCTTTCGCGCCGGTCGTGCAGGAACATCGGCACGGGAGAGGCGTCGAGGATCGCTCGGAATCGGGAGGCGCTTTCTCGTAGGCGCAGTTCAGCCTGCTTCTGCTCTGTGACGTCCCGCCCCACCACGACCGATCCGGTGAGCTTGCCTGAACCGTCACGGATCGGGCCGAAACTGTAGGTTACGATCTTGAATTCGCCGGTGTCTCTGAACTTTACTCCGAATTCCACGTTGCTGGCTTTCTCCCCGTGCAGTGCCCTGGGGACAGCCCATGTATCGAACGATGCTGGCTCGCCGCTGTCGGAGAAGAACTCCATCCCGTCGAGGTAACTGGGGATCGGTCTGCCACACGCGACGTCGCGCTTGATGCGATGAATGGCTGCGAATGCGTCATTGAATTCGACGAGGCGCCCCTCCGCATCGGTTACCATGACGGCGTCTGTGATGCTGGCGAGCGTTGCCGCGAGCTTCGCGTTGCTCCGAACGAGCTCCTCTTCGGCGCGTTTACGTTCGGTGATCACCCCGAACATGGCGACGAAGTATCCTGGCTCGCGGGAGTAGGTGGACACCGAGAGCCAATGCTTCATGGCAGCAACGAAGATCTCGGCCTTCTCTGGGATGCCGGTCTCAGAGACCCTTGCGCACAGGCGTAGGAGCACCGGATCGCTCTCGGCAATGCCCGGTAGAACCTCGCTCGCGTTCCGGCCGACGACCTTGGAGAGGCCTGTCAGCTTCTCGAATGCGACATTGACAGCGAGATACGTGTAATCGAGGGGCCTTCCGGGGATGACCAGCATGCGGCAATAGGTGCACGCATCCGCCATATGCCTGAATAGCCCACTGAAGGGGGCAGCAAGATCCTGCTCGAGATCCGTGATGCGCACGCGGCCCGACTCGAGGTATCCATCGCGCGTCAGTCCGCGGTTCTCGAATCTCGCCCGACCCATGCTCCATCTCCCGGCGCGGAGCGCCCTTGAAGCGACTCCTCACACTACCACCCCTTGGAGGCTCGCCGGGCATCAAAAAGCGTCGCGTCAGGCTGCGCGCACTGCGGCGTGCAGTGGGTGCACTCCAGTCTCGTTGTCCTCGTTCAGGCTTGGCTAGCGTTCCACCAGGTCGAAGACCACGGTGCGTCGAGCTGCTACATCCGGTGGAGACCCGAGTTCGAGGCTGCGTTTCGTGTGAAGGTGTACGAGCTACATGGCAGGAGTCTTGGGCGTCGTCGCGCCATACTGCAATTGCGCACCTCGCAGATGGTAATGATCTCCATAGCCTTCCGACGCCGACAGCCTCGCGCCGCGGCGAAATCCCGTCGTCGCGTCCAGGCTTGCCGCTGACTTCGTTCGAGGCAGAGCGGCTTTCCGGGTGCGCCTGCGTCGTACAGATGGCGCGCCGGATCAGGGGCGACCAGGCATGATTTCCACGTCAAGGACGTGGCACCAGCCTGGATTGGCTGGGGCCGCTGGATGCGTGGCACGCGCTGCCATCCTGGTCTAGATTGCGCGGCCATGCACCGTCAGCGCTATCGGCTCGTGTGGTCCAGGGCGGATCTGCTCGTGGCCTACGAACCCACCGAAGCCCAGGTCGCTCACCATGCTGCGTCGCTCTCCCGGGCCTACTCCGAGTCATACAATGCTGCCATGATGTCGAATTCGGGGGTGATGTCGCCCGCTGACGTCATCGAGTACTATGCAGGGGCGCTTCGGATCGGCGCCCGGCCCCTACTGTTGGAGCGGGATGGCATCCTGGCCGGCGATGCAGACCTCCGTCACATTGACGCTGGCCGCGGCGAAGCAGCGATTCTGATCGCCGAGCGGGCTGCGCAGGGCCAGGGGCTCGGCACGCGTTTCGGGATCATGCTCCATGCCTTCGCGTTTCGGGTAGTTGGCCTACAGGTCGTCCATGTCGCCATCATCCCCGAGAACCTCGCGTCGCAGCGGCTCTTCGCGAAGCTCGGTCACACCCCCGATCTCACTTCCGAGGGGCGTCGCTTTGCGGAAGCGGAGAGCGATCTCACTCTTTCCGTGACCCGTGAAGAATTTGAATCGCGCTACCCGCGGGAATTGGACGAGATCCAAATAGAGTGCCGACCGCCTGAGTAGTCCAGAGGAGACTCGATGCCGGGTGGCCTTCCTGGCCCTGTCGCCGTAGAGTTTCGAGTCTCGCCCACGTGCTGCTCTCGGGTGTTGCTGAAGCCTCAACCTGTGCGAGAGGTGGCGTGTCGTGCTCGAGACTCCACTCATGTCCGTTGGCGGATCCAGGCACCGATGACAAACACAAGCATTGGGACGAAGTTTCTGTTGGGAGCTGCGGCGGCGCTCGTGCTCGGTTGCGGCAGTGAGGATTCGAGCGAGAGTGCCTCGCGCGCGCCGGGAGCCGACGCGGCCGGCGCCTCGGGCATCGACGGTGGGTCCAGCGTAGGGGGGCGCGCCGCGGAAAACACCGGGACAGGCGGGGGTTCGGTGGCGCCCGGCGCAGGCGGATCGGGGCTTGGTGGTCGCGCTGGCGGGTCGGGAGGTGCGCTGGATCCCAGTGGCGGAAGTCAGGCATCGGGCGGACGCCCGTCGGGCGCGGGAGGGGCGAGCGTTCCAGGTGCAACGGGGGGTCAGACCGCAGCGGGCGGCACGGGCTCCGCGGCTGTTGGCGGCGGAGCTCACACCGGGGGCTCGACCGCAGCGGGTGGCGCCACTGGCGTGGGTGAGTCGGGGGGACTGGGGGGCACCGGGTCGCCATCAACGGGCGGCCGTGCAAGTTTTGGGGGAACGGATGGGGTGGGGGGTGGGGCCACCGGCGGCCGCTCGAGCTCGGGAGGATCGGGTTCGGAGGGCGGCGCCACAGGTGGTCGCGCGAACTCGGGCGGGTCTGATTCGGGGGACAGCGGCGGCACAGGTGGCGCAAGTTCCGGCGCGGGGGGCGGAGCCGTCGACGACGTCATCGTCACCATTCACAACGGCGGTTTTTGGCTCGACACCGATGGCAACCGCATTGAGGCCCATGGTGGCGGCTTCCTTCAAGAGGGAGACACCTGGTACTGGATCGGGGAAGACAAGTCGGCCAATTCCGGCAATTTCCGTGCAGTCAACTGCTACGCCTCGAAGGACCTCGTCACTTGGGAGTTCCGCAACGCCATCATCACCCGAGACACGGCCTCCGATCTCAGCGCAGCAGACCGCATCATCGAGCGGCCCAAGGTGATCTATAACGACACCACGCACAAGTACGTCATGTGGGTGCACTGGGAGGGGCAGAATTACGCCGAGGCGGAGGCCGGCGTGTTCCAGAGCGACACTATTGACGGGGACTACACCTACGTGAGCTCGTTCAGACCGAACAGCAACATGTCGCGCGACGATACGCTGTTCAAGGACGACGACGGTACTGCGTACTTCATTTCGGCCGCCAACGAGAACGCCGATCTCATGGTCTACGAGCTTGCTCCCGACTACCTCGACATCCAGCGACAAGCGCTGATGCTCTGGGAGGGGCAGAAGCGCGAAGCCCCTGCCGTATTCAAAGACAACGGCCATTATTTCCTCATCACTTCGGAGTGCACGGGCTGGGATCCCAATCAGGGAGGCTACGCATCGTCCACCTCGATGACCGGCGGATGGAGCTCGATTGCCAAGCTCGGGAACAGCACAACCTACGACACGCAATCGACCTACGTGATCCCAGTGCGTGGCACCCGGGCCACGACCTACATCTACGCCGGGGATCGCTGGCAGGATCCTGATCTAGCCTCCTCCAAGTACATCTGGCTCCCCCTGCGAGTAGACGGCGCGAGCCTTTCGCTGGACTACTACGACACCTGGCAGCTCAACCTGACGACGGGTGAGTGGGCCGTCCAAGACGAGTTCATCCCGCAGACGAACTGGACGCTGCTGTACGTCGATAGCGAAGAGACCGAGGGCGAGGACGGCGCTGCAACCAACGCCTTCGATGACTCGAGCTCCACCTACTGGCACACGCAGTGGGAGGGCACGGACATCGGACATCCGCACGAGATCCAGATCGATCTCGGCGCGGTGTACGACATTGAGGGGCTGCGCTACTTGCCGCGTCAGGATGCTGACGATCACGGGATGGTGACGAACTACGAGTTCTACATCAGTCAGGATCCGACGAACTGGGGGACGCCCATCAAGACGGGGACCTTCGGAACCAGTCGGAGCGAGACTCGGGTGGCATTCACGCCAACCGCTGGGCGCTACATCCGCTTCGTGGCGCTGGGCGAGATCAACGACTACGATTGGACGACCATCGCCGAGCTCGATCTGATCGGGTCGGCGCAGTAGCGACGGAGCGACACGGGCAAGCCAGCGGCGTCAGGCACAAGCGGGGTCACGTTCGTCTCCCTTTGGGGGCCGTGTGGCATGGCGCGTCGGTGGCCGGCTTGGTACATGGCCCGCCGGGGAGGGGTGGGGCGACAGTTCTCTTGGAATCAGTCCTTTCGACACGACAAGGTCGGCGCTGAAAGCGTTCGCTGATCAAGCACGCGGCGATCCAGGAACCGTTGAAGCCTCAATGGAGCACGCCCCCTGATGGCCAGACGCTGGCTCTGCGCAGTCGAGTTGCGGCCTTGCACGGAGCGTTCCGTTCGCCGTCTCCGGGGGCACGGCCCCCCCCACCACGGGGTGTCGTGCCGCGTCTTGGACGCGAAACGCACGGCTCGGCTGCCGACGTCGAGCCCACCGCGC
>CAYRKE010000246.1:0-10911 GCA_964424695.1 uncultured Polyangiaceae bacterium | reverse complement strand
GAACAAGATTCCCTCTCCTTTCCGGGGTCTTCCTAAGACCCCGCCCCGCAAGCGGTGCCCCACCCCAAAGGGATGCGCCACTTGATGCCACTCCTTCCACTGTCCGAGATTTGTGACCGCTGATTTAGAAGCCAGCACAGGCTCGGTGCCCTGCAGCAGTGCGCAGCGCAACCCGGTGACGAAGTCGAGAGCAGAAGTGCTCCGAGTCGCCATGCTGCATGCGCGTCCACACCCTGTTTCCTACTAACAACCGGTCCAGTGTCCCAAGACTGATCCAGGCACGCAGGATCTCCCGGGCCATTCTGAAGACGCCAGTCACGCCCGATTCCCGAGCAGCGTGAGGTTCGTGCTGAAAGAAGCCCGATGTGCGAGACTGCTTGCTGTCTTATGAGCTCCATGCTCCCGGTGGCACCGGCAAGCAACGGCAGTGCCTGGCAAGCTCGAGTTCTCCGCGTTTTCCGCTCGCGGCCGATGCTGCGTTTCGCCTGGGGCCTGGGCGCGGTCGTCACCGTCGTGATCGTCGTGGGGGTGGCCCAGACCAACAGATCCGGCGCGCAAGCCGCCGCCCCCGCATCCAGAGGTGGAGTACTGCGCTCGGTTCGCGGAGCCTCGAGCTCGCGGCCGCTCCGCCAAGCGGGTAGCGCGGATTCGCCGTTCCTGGCTCTACCGGCGCTTCGTGTCGTCAACGTCAACACGCGAGAGGCCCTGAACGTGCGGCTGTACGACGCCCAGGGGCACGTCGACGAAACGGTGGCTCGCCAGCTGGACCATCTCCTCTGCGACGCGCGCGACCCCGAGCTTCCCTTGTCCACCCAGCTCGATCGCCGCACGCTTCAACTCCTGTTCCGCGCTGCCTACCACTTTCACGCCGAGACGGTCCAAGTCATCTCGGCTTACCGGGCGCCTCGGGGCACTCGCGGCGGCGGACAGCACGCTGCGGGCAAGGCCATCGACTTCAAGCTACCGGAAGTCAAGGCAGTGGAGCTCGCGCAGTATCTCCGAAAAACACCTCGAGCCGGCGTAGGGGTCTACACGCACCGACGCACCCAGTACGTCCATGTCGACACCCGGGAGGTGAGCCATCACTGGCTCGACGCGTCACCGCCCAATCGGCGTTGGCGAGAGAAGTCCATCGGGCCTCGATCCATGACCAAGCACGATGCCAGCTACCGTCGCGAAGAGGACTGGCCCGAGGGAACCGAGGCCTTCGCCCCCACTGGGTGATACGCCAGTTACGAGGACGCGCTGTGGCATTCGGGGGCACATGGCTGTGCGACAGACCCCAGGTGATTCTGGGCTTCTGGCTCACTCGCTCGGCAGCTTCCCCTGCAACGGCTCCGGCACCTCCGACGACCGGCGGACTCTCGCATCGCGGGGTGGGATGGACGCGTCGATGAGCTCACGCACCCTCTTCGTCAACTCGGCGGCTGTGAAAGGCTTCTGCACGAACCCCACACCATTGGCCGAGGAGAGTTGCCCGTCGAGGATATTGGCGGTGTAGCCCGACATGAACAGGCGAGGCACACCGGGCAGGATGGTGTCAATGCGTCGGCCAAGCTCGCGACCGTTCATGCCGGGCATGATCACGTCAGAGATCACGAGCTGAATGCGGCCGGCGTGCTGCTTCGCCAACTGAAGGGCCTCGTGGGGATCGGATGTGGGCAACACAACGTATCCGAAGCGTCGGAGGAGTGCAGAGAGCATGCCGAGGAGGCTGGGTTCGTCCTCAATGAGAAGGATGGTCTCAGTCCCGGGGCGCGGCTGCCGCGCGCCCTGGGTTTCCTGTGCAGGGACCTCCGTGCCCCGGTAGCGGGGCAGGTGGATCGTGAAAACCGTGCCCTTGCCGGACTCGCTGTGGACCGATATGGCGCCCCCGCTCTGTCGGACGATACCGTAGACAGTGGAAAGCCCGAGGCCCGTGCCCACCCCCACGCCTTTGGTGGTGAAGAAAGGCTCGAAGAGGTGCGCTTGGGTGTCCCGATCCATCCCGCTGCCATCGTCGGTTACGCTCAGGCGCAAGTAGTCGCCACAGGAGAGATCGGGGTGAGCGGGGATGGGAGCATCATGGATGACTTGGTTGACGGCCTCGATGCTCACGGAGCCTGCGCCAGCGTCGCGCGCGTTCACGCATAAGTTGGTGAGAATCTGGTCCAACTGCGAAGCGTCCATCTTCACCGGCCATAGCTTGCCCTCTGGGCGCCACGCCAGACGAACGTCTTCGCCGATCATGCGCTGCAGGATCGTCAGCGTGCCAGCCACGACGTCGTTCAAGTCCAGCACGCGTGGGACGATAGCCTGCCTGCGCGCGAACGCCAACAGCTGAGAGGTCAGCTCCTTCGACCGCTGCGCCGCCTTCTCGATGTCCTCCAGGTTGGCGCGCACGGGATGGTCCTCGGGAAGATCCGCCTGGGCCAATTCGAGCTGGCCCAGGATCACGCCAAGCATATTGTTGAAATCGTGAGCCAAGCCACCCGCCAGGCGCCCCACCGATTCCATGCGTTGAGCGTGTTGCAGTTGCCTCTCCAGGCTTGCGCGCTCTTCCTCCGCGCGCTTCAGGTCGGTGATGATGAACTCGATGCCGTCCCACAGGACCGAGCCGTCGGGCTGGACCTTTGGCGTAGCGACGACGGACGACCAGCGCACCTGGCCCGAGGGGTCGATCACTCGCAACTGGGAACGGAAGGTGGTCAGGTCGGCAAAGGCCTTGGCCTCCGCATGCTGCAGGAGCTGCAGGTCGTCCGGGTGGTGACGGCGGAAGACGAGCGATGGATCCGCGATGATGTCCTCGGGGGACGCACCATACAGCGTGCGAACCGAATCGCTGACGTAGGTGAATCGACGACCTCCGTCCTTGGTGGCAATCAGCTGGTAGATCATGCCGGAGTCGAAGTGTTCGCTGATCGCACGCAGCCGTGCCTCACGCTCACGCGTGGCGGCCTCCGACTGTCGGAGCGCCGAAACGTCCCGGAACTCCCAGAGCGCGAAGGTGCCACTCGACAGCGTGAGGGTCTCGGCCGAAAGGAGCGTCGGTTGCTGGCCGCTGGCCATGGACAGAACGACCTCGCGCTGGCAAGCATGACCGGTCTCCCTCAACTCCTGGTGGCAGGCGTCGCGCTCGACCGGATTCGTCCACAGACCGAGCTCGAGCGCGGTCTTGCCCAGAGCCACCTCGCGGGAAATGCCGCTAGCGACAATCCAGGTCTTGTTGACGTCGACGATGCGCCCCGATGCCAGCTCGGTCAGCGCGATCGCGTTCGAACTACCATGGAAGATCTTCGATAGCTTCTCCTCGCTTTCGCGAAGTGCGTCCGCTATCCGTTTCCTCTGCGTAATGTCCCGAATCACAGCAATGACGAAGTGGCTGTCGCCCTCGCTGTGGCGGCGCAGGGTCACCTCGCACCAAAACAGGGCACCATTCTTGCGCCGACTGTACCACAGGAATTCGTGAGTCCCCATCTGCAAAGCATTCCGGGCGTGCGCAATGGCTTCCACCTCGGAATAGGGTGGGGCGTTCGCGCTCAAGTCCCCAACCGAGAGAGACGAGAACTCGTGACGCTGGTACCCGTACATGGCACACGCGCACTGGTTGACGTGCACGATTCGACCATGGATGTCGTGCACGACTAGCGCGTCAATGGTCGCATCGAGAACGGCACTGCAATCGAAGGGCAGCGGGGCGTTGGGGGCGTCACGCACTGAGCGCTGGGGCATGCTCCCAATTGTCTCCCAGCAAATGATTCCTGTCGCCTCGAATGCAGAGCAGCCTGAGCGCCTGCTCCGCGGGCCGGCACCCGGTTTCCTACACCTGCGGCTCTACGCCGACCGCGACGGATGTAAGAGGGGATACCTCCGCGACACCGAGGAGGCTCCGACCTCACACCATTGGTGACTAGCACTACACCACCGATCCGCGGCAGTCGCTCGTCGCGGTGGGCCGTGCATGCGCCGTGGCGCACCATGCACGCCCCACCACCGGACTCGTGCAACCGCTGCTACGAGCCGCTCGTCTCGACAATCTTCACCATCACCACGCTGTGCGAGGGGACCTCGGCGGAGAACGTATCCGTGTGCTCTCCGAGGTCCTCGTGAGCCCAGAGGTCCCGAACACTCGCAGGGCTCGACAAGCCGATGTCAGAGAAGTCAACCGACACCGTCGCGGTGTTAGCGCCGCGGTTGAGCAGCAACACTGCCTTTTCGGGGCCTTCGCGATGGCAGAGCGGCTTCATCCAAACCTCGAGGTCGCCATCGTCCGCGACTCGCGTTCCCTGGAACCCCGCAGGGTCCTGATTCACAGCAATGACCTCCTCGTTGGTGTAGATGGCGCGAACCTCGTCGGACATGGTTCGCAGATCGTTTCCCGTGATGAGGGGCGCGGCCATAATCGCCCAGAGGCTGAAGTGGGCAACGTCCTCATTGTGCGGCAGTCCGTTGCCGACCTCCAGCATGTCAGGGTCATTCCAATGGCCGGGGCCAGCCCAATCGGCGGTCTCATTGTTCTCATCGATGATCTGGTCGATGTTCCGATACCACTCTGAGCATCCGCTGAAGCAAAGGCCGATATCGTTGGTACTTCGCCACAGATGCCCGACATTGGGCATCCAGGGTTTGGCGTCCCACGCGCAGATGCTGAACACGATTGTTCTCCCGGAGTTTCGCAACGCCTCGGCCATTCGCTCGTAGTCCTCTTGCTGAGCTTGGTCACTGTCCCTGCCTGGAGCGATCGCGCAGTTGTCGTACTTCAGGTAGTCGACACCCCAGGAAGCAAAGGCCTGTGCGTCCTGTTCCTCGTGACCGTAACTCCCGCTCTCCCTGGTGGTGCCGCGATTGGCGCACGTTTCTGTTCCGCGATCCCCGTAGAGCCCGAGCTTGAGGCCGCGCTCGTGCATGTAGTCGGCCAAGTCTGCGATGCCGCTGGGGAATCGCCCGTCGTCCGCAGCGAGGTTACCCATCGAATCGCGACCGTCGTCGTCCATCCACTTGTCGTCGAGATTGATGTAGACGAAGCCAGCATCCCGCATCCCCGAGCTCACCACGGCGTCGGCAATCTCGCGGATCTGCCCCTCATTGATGTTCTCGTGAAAGACGTTCCAGCTGTTCCAGCCCATGGGCGGCGTGAGCACGAGGGCGTCGCCCTTGGAAGGATAGGTGTCCCAGCTCGTGTCGCAAGCGAGCGGGGCTTCGCCGCCACCACCAGCCGTGCCGCCTGCGCCCGCCACTGAATGCGCGCTCCCGCCCGACTCGACCGTGCCGCCCGTAGCAGCCTGTCCCCCTGTTGCGCCCGTGCCGCTCGGGTCCCCGCCAGCGCCGCCCGCTGCGGCGCCGCCGGTCTCCCCCGTCCCCTGGCTCGCTCCACCAGTGGGGGTGGAGCCCGAGCCTGTGCCGCCGGTTATCGGTGCAGTGCCGCCGCTGACCAACGTTCCGCCGCTTGCGGGTGCGCCGCCGCTGGTGCCCGGACCCGAGCCGGTACCGCCGGTCGTCATTGATCGTCCACCACTCGCTGGCGCGCCGCCGGTACTGACCGGACCCGAGCCTGTGCCGCCGGTCGTGGCTGCTCGTCCGCCGCTCGCCTGTGCAGCGCCTCCAGTGTGCCCAAGGAGGCCACCCGTGCCCCCAGTCGTACCGCCTACTCCCATCCCGGACGGGTTGGCCTGGCCGCCTCCGGACGTCAGGGTGCTTCCGCCGCTCGCCATACCGCCACCCGCTGCCGTCGAGGAGCTCCCATCGTCTCCGCAGCTTGCGACAACAACCGGCAGCAAAAGAAGGATGGTTCCGGAACCCTTGATCGGACCGAACATGCGATTCTCCTATAATTGGCGACCGCGACCAACGCCTGCACACGTTGCGCGATGCACCGACCACAACAATACAAGCACGGATCGTTTCCTTGAGCACCAAGATCTGCAAGGCCGCCGTCGAGGACCACGTCGAGCCGATGCAGAAAGCTCCCTCGGCGATACGCAGGGGTCGCGGAAGCTCGGACGACTCCGACATGAGGAGTGCGAGGCTTCCCCCCTGTAGGGGAATGGTGCACCGCAGCGGGGAGAGAATGCTCTCCCCAGTAGTGAATCGAACGGGCTTTTCCGCGCAGGCTCGAGCCTCTCGCACACCGAGGTCCGCTGGTGCGCCGTCACTTCGGGAACGAAGTCTGAGTCTCCCCGCGACGGAGCACGCTGACCTCGCTCTCGTCCGCACAGAAGACCCGACCCAGAAAGCAACAGCGTGTCCACTCACGACTTTATTGTCACGATGGGAAACACTGAGACGCACTGGTCCGTGGGGAATCGCGTTCGAGTGGCAGAGCCTGTGGCGGCATTCCACCAAGATGGTCTCGAGCGTGACCCAGCTGCGGCCCGCCCGAGGTCGGGGGTCGGCTTGGGGGGGGGAGATAATGCTCCCCCGCTGGTCAGATTCTTACGATTTCAACAGACCTCTGCCGGAGTGGTCCCTCCAGTCGCGGGCGACGTCACTGCACCTGAAGCAGAGTCGCAATCCTCCGATGGAGCTGCGCCCCAGACAAGCGTGGAGTCGTTCGGGGCGCCCGAGCGGCACCTCATGGCGATCGACCGGTGCGCGACGACCATCACATTGGCATTGGTTTTCGTGACGGAGAGTGATCTACTCGGACTCGCTCGGTGCCGTCCTCAACGAAAGGCATGCGATGGCGAAGCAGAGTCGGCGAGACTTCTTGATCCATGTAGGCGTGGCGGCGACGGGCGCCGCCGCTAGTGGGGCTCTCCTCGGATGCTCCAACGACGACTGCAACTGTGATGGTCAGAAACCGCCGACCACCGGCGGTGCAGGAGGGAGCTGCCCTCCCACAGCTTCGGGCACCGGAGGTGGAAGCGGCCTCATGAGCACGGGCGGAGGCACCAGCGCCACCACCGTGTGTCCCAGCTCCGGAGGGTCGGCAGGAGCCTCGCCATCGCAGCAGACCGGTGGGGTCGCGATGGGGGGCTCGGGCGGGAGTCCGTCATCGCAGCAGACCGGTGGAGTCGCAACGGCAGGTTCGGGAGGAACATCGACGACACTGCCAGCCGGCGGCACCGCTTCTGGCGGCGACGCGACCTGCCCGACGCCGACAGAGTGCCCGACGCCGACAGAGTGCCCGACGCCGACAGAGTGCCCGCCAGTGTCCGAGTGTCAGACGCCGGCCACGCTCCCCACCGAGTGGGAGCGAGAGGTCGATGTCGTCATTCTGGGAACCGGGTTCGCGGGACTGGCTGCTGCCGTGAGCGCCGCTGACGCCGGAGCGGAGGTGCTCGTGCTGGAGAAGATGTCGGAGGCAGAAGAAGGCGGAAACAGCATCATCTCTGGAAACATGTGGTGGACTCCGACCTCCGTGGAAGGCGGCGTCACATACATTACTGCCCTTTGCATGGGAGCGACCGACGACCTCTACATTGGGGCGCTCGCAGAGGGGATGTACGCGCTCAATGACTGGCTAGGAACGTTGGGCATCAGCGCATCGGCGCTCGGAGTGTTCCAGCCGGAGTATCCCGAGCTCCCGGGCTCAGACGCTGTGCGCACTTGGAGGAACGGGTCCGGCAGCAATCTCTGGCAGCCCCTGAGGGACGCGGTCTCCAGCCGTCAGATCGATGTGATGTACGAAACGCCAGCAGTCGATCTGATTCAGGATCCCTCCACCCGAGAGATCAAGGGCGTGGTCGCCAGGGCCGGAGATCAGACCATCAACATCAAGGCTCGGCGAGCGGTCATCTTGGCCTGCGGGGGCTTCGAGTTCGACCACGCTCTTCAGGCGCAGCACCTGCCTGCATGGCCGGTGTACTCTCAAGGCACTCCTGGTAATACCGGCGACGGTATCAGAATGGCTCAGAAGGCGGGCGCTGCGCTCTGGCACATGAACAACGCGCTCGCCCACGTCGGCTGTTTCGTACCCGACCCGAGTGACCCGAAGTCGATACCGATTTCGCTGTACGTCCCCGATGGCTGCATTCTCGTCGATAAGTTCGGCTCGCGATTCATGAACGAGAAGCGCAGCGAGCGCCATGGATTCGGGCACAAAGAGTACCTCTTCTTCTTTGACGGACTAAAACAGGCCTTCAGTCGGATCCCCTGCTACGGCGTGTTCGACGATACGACGCGTCGCGACGGTGGGCTTACTGGCGGCCTTATGGGTTGGTACGGAAGACACGGCAACCACACCTGGAGTGCGGACAACAGCGCCGAAATCGACAGTGGATGGATCAAGCAGGGTCAGACCTTGGAGGCGCTCGCAGCCGAAATCGGTGCCGACCCGGACACGCTGGTCGCAACCGTGGAGAGATACAACGAGTTCTGCGCCGCAGGCCAAGACCAAGACTTTGGGCGCTCGGCTTCGACGCTTCAGGCCGTGACCACCGCGCCGTTCTATGCGATCCCGATCCACCCTCTCATGTACAACACCCAAGGTGGACCACGGCGAAACGAGCGGTGCCGGGTCGTCGACCCGTTCGGCGAACCCATACCGCGGCTGTATAGCGCGGGTGAGTTGGGTTCAGGCTGGGGCTGGATGTACAACGGCGGAGGAAACGCCGCAGAAGCGGTCACCACCGGGAGAATCGCTGGGGAGGGGGCTGCCGCAGAAGGACCGTGGGCTTGACGTAGCAGATTGAGCAGCCGCCTGCCTGTTGGTCACGCATTCGACACGCCTCGCATCTTCCACGCATTGGACCCCGTCGCCGACGAAGCCGGGCCTGCAGGCACGAGCGTAGCCATCCCGCGTGTTGGTACAGATTGCGTCTGGGCTGCAGTCTGCGGCACCCGTCGAGCATCCGTCGATGTCGGAACACACGAGACCGTCCCCACAATACCTGTGCACCAAGACGGCCTCCCTCCGTCCGTGGATCCTCGGCTCAGACTCTCGAGGGTGCCCCCCGCCCCGGTCAACCGCAGACCGCGTCGACCGGGGCCAGATCACCACGTAGTTCGCGAGCGCTAGAAGCGCGGATCCCCGGGAGGCGCACAAACGAAGCTGTCGGCACTCTCGACGTCACCGCCTCGGTACACCGCGACCTTGGGATAAGCGCACAGCGGCCGCGTTCGTTCGGACGACCAGGACGGTGGCAGATCGTAGTTTGGTCCGCCCGGATTGGTGAAGCCGCGCGCGCTCGCCACCACGCGGCGCGGCGCATCGCCTTGTTCGACCCAGCGCACCAGCGGTGTCAGGAGGTCGAACTGATCGGTCGCTGGACCGCCCGCGCAGTGGCTCATGCCGGGCACCAGGTAGAGCCGCGCGTTGTTCCCGGCGGTGCCACGCTGGTTGAGCTCGTCGTACCACTTCCTGGTGTCATCCGCCGAGAAGATCGGATCGCTGACCCCGTGATAGACCATCATGCGACCACCATGCCTCCGCATCGACTCGAAGCGAAGATCCGGGGGCACCATGAAGGATTCTGCCGACTCAGTGTAAGTATCATTCGTCGCGCTGAGGGAGGTTGCCATGAGATCCACGTTCCCCATCAGGGCAAATAGCGGAGGAATGAAGGTGACAGGATCGGCCGGCGGCGTGCCAAAGACAAAGCCGACTACGCTCGAATCCAAGATCAGTGGCGACACGAAGTCCCAGAACAGCACGTCGCCCGCTACGAGGCCAGTATCGAACGGGAAGCTCGAATAGATGGGGACCCCGGAGCTGGTCTTGGCGCCAGCAAACACGTTGCCGATAGCCACCTTCTGCGCCGCACTCAGACAGGTGCCGTCACGCTCTCCGACGCAGGTCGGCACGTCGCGGTCCAGACTGAAACTACTCTGGC
This sequence comes from uncultured Polyangiaceae bacterium, assembly GCA_964424695.1. Lineage (GTDB taxonomy): Bacteria > Myxococcota_A > Polyangia > Polyangiales > Polyangiaceae > JAEWRL01. Next base: position 1,159 of record CAYRKE010000246.1, on the reverse strand, counting down.
ACTCCACCGCGTTCTGCACCATCCCGTCCGAAAGGCCGTCGAGCGCGTCGCATTGCTCGAGCACCTGGTTCACGACCAGCTGCCGCTCCGCCTGAGTGAACGCCCCGGAGATATCGGGTAGTCCCGCGAACGGACCGTCCGTGAACACCGCGCCTGGCGCTGCAAGCGAGGCGTACTGTTGTGCACCGTAGAGGCTCGCGACCGCCGCCTTCGGCAGGTTGAAACCAGGAGAACCGACCAGATACCCATCGTACTGAGCTGCATAGCGTGACGCTGCCACCATCGTGTGGCGCCCGCCGTTGGAGCAGCCGCCAATGTATGAGTATTTCGGCCGCTGACCGTAGGCTGCCCGGATCACACTCTTGGCCATACCCGTGAGCTTGCCCACAGCCTGATAGCCATAATCGAGGCGCGCCTGGGGGTCGAGACCGAAGGACGGATTCTGGAGAGCGTTGTGGCCAGCGTCGGAGCTGATGACCGCAAAGCTCTGTGCCAGAGCGCTAGTGAGTGGACCGCCGCCGCTAGTATCGCCAGCGGCCGTAGCGACCTCCCCATCCATCCCACCGTTGGCCTGATAGAAGAAGCGACGATTCCACTTCAGAGGGAGACGCATCTCGAACCCAATCGAGTAGACGCTTCCGTCAATTGGACTCACACGCTCGAGCATCTTGCCGGTGAGCACGCAGTGAGCCGGAATCGTCTGACCTGGCCGCACCAGCTCGCCTTCCGCCACACCAACGGAAGAAGCGAACACGGTGTCAGGATAGCGGAGGAAATCTGCCAGGCGGTCACAGGTCACCGCCAACGGGCGCCCACTGGCCTCCGGACGTTCCAGCAAGCACGCCTCGCTAACCGCCGCCGTCTCAGTCTCGTCTTCGAAATCCGTGCGACCGTCCACGCCGCCACAAGCCGGCCCCGCCACCAGAATCAACAATGTACTCGCTACCTGAGTGCTTCGCTTCATTCCGTTGTCTCTCCTAACCGTACTGGTTGGTTCCGCCAGAGCAGACCCATGGGATGCAAATACCGTCACAGGGTCCGCACCAGCGTCGTGGGAAACGCGCAGCGTAACCTAACGGACAAGCTTTAGGGGGGGGACATCCGCGTCCCCCCCCGCGCGCGGACGCCCACCACTATCGGCGCTCAGTGCTCGGCGCTC
>CAYRKE010000245.1:0-10995 GCA_964424695.1 uncultured Polyangiaceae bacterium | reverse complement strand
CCCTCGTCGAAGAACAACACCTCGACGCGCCGGTTCGCCTGAGAGCGGTACCCATCGCGTCCTAGGTTGTCGACGGGATGGTGCTCACTGAACCCCAGCGCCTTCCGCGATGGGTCGACCCATTGCTGCTGGAGCTTCTCCCGAAGTTCTGCTACCCCCGCAGCGTCTTCGCCCAGTTCCTCTCTCAGGTTGTACTCGTACAAGTCGAATATCGCGCCCCAGATCGACGTATCGAGTCTCCCCCACTGCGATATCTTGCCCGGCCCCCTCGGATCCGGCTCGGTCGTGGGGTCCCACGCCTCGACCCATTGGTTGTACGAGGTGCGGAACTGGACATAGCGGGTGTCGCTGGGGGGGGCGTCGAGCGTCGTGGGCTTGCAGGTGAAGCCAAAGACGTCGGTGGTCCAGTCGAAGATCTGGGTCACGTCGACTTCGTCGTGGCGCTGGTCGCAGAGGGCGATGAAGGCGTTCCGGTCGCCTTCGAGGAGGGCCAGGGTTACCCCTGCTCGCTCCTCGCTCAAGGGCTGATTGAACTCTGCCGTGTTCGTCGTGTCGCAATGGCCCGCAATGAGGAGCTTCTTCTGGGGGTGCTCTTCAGTGTAGCGGAGAATGGTGGCCACGAGGCCCACCGTGGTCAGGCTCAGATGGTCGTCTTGGGTCGCCGTTGGGTCCTCACCTTCGGGCAAGAGCACGGCGCTGTTGCTGCGGAAGAGCGCGTCGTGCATCTCGAGGAGGGTGACTTCTTTGGTCACTCCCTGTGCCGTCAGGTTGACGAACTCCCGGGTCCGCGCTTGCCACTCGGGGTACTCGGGCATTCCGGCGGCCGAGATGGGGCCGGGCGGAGGGGGCTGTACTCCGAGGCTCTGGTCAAAGAAGAAGAGCTCGACGCGCCGGTCTTCAATCTCCGAGTGGCGGTCCCACGAGGCCTGGTCCGCCAGCGCGGGCTCGGGTACCGGGAAGTTGCTCCCACAGCCATGGGTGAGGATGGCGACACCGGCTGGGAGAGAGGTATCGTCGTGGTCCATGTATTCTTTGACGAGCACTTTGCGCGTCAGCGGGCCAGAGATGCCGTCCGGCTCGAGGCCGCGGGTCTCTTGGTACCATTTCACCCGGTCCTGTTCGGGAGGCTTGCTCGAATAGTCAGGCATCGAGCGGATCATCAGCTTGTCTTCGCTCGCGCCCCAGCGCTTCTTCGGGTCGCCCGACTCGTACCATGCGAGCCACGCATCGACGTCGTCCTTCAGGAACGCGGCCATCGCGTCCGCTCGCTCGAGGCTCAGGACCTCGTTCTCGGCCGGATCGCCCTCGGCGTCGGTGTGCCCCACGACGAGCAGCGTGCTCAGCGGGTATTTGTCGTAGAGAGCCTTGATGCGCTTGATGGTGGGCAGCACCGTGGGGAGCAGGAAGCACTTGCTTGTGTCGAAGTACGCCCCCGAGATGCAGGCCTGCACCACCCATGGCTGAATGCTCCTCGAGACGCGACGACAGGAAGAGCCTGATGCGCTCGATCTCCTCGCGTGACGCGCGGCGTTGTTTCTGGGTCTCGATGCCCCGTGCCACCCTGACGCGGTACCAGCCACGCGGCGTGCGTATCTCTGATGGGAGGCTCGAGAACATAGGGATGCGGTAGTCTGAACTCGTGGCCCAAATGGCAAGACCCGAATCCGAAATGGCAACGACGGCGGGGCTTGAGTCCCCTGTGCCCGCGAACTACGTGCTGTACGAGTCGCATCCTTCCCTCGTGGAGGCAAGATCGGAAACGCGCATCCTGTGGCAAAGACAGTCAGGCTCCGAAAGCCTGATCGGAGCGGGGTAGGCCGCAGGGCTGGAAGGGAAGCTGAACCCACCAGGTCTGGCAGAATTGTTCTCGTGCTACTCAAACCTCTCGCACGCACCGTCATGAACGTAGGATGGACTTGGCTTCGACGGTGCCATCCACGCCTGGCTGCACCTGCGCATCCGTCTGGATCCCGCTGGGGCGCTGCCTCGCGTTCGATTCGGACCAGCATGCGGCGTTACCACCAGTGCAGGATTCGAGGGGCGGATGGGGCGCTCCTGGCAGCGCCGCGTAAGCCAGTCAGCTGGATCCCTCGTTTGGCTGCCCTGCGAAGCGTATCTGCTCGGCGTCGTGGGTGAGGTGTTCATCCCACGACATGAGGCGCGATTCGAAATAGGGGATTAGCGGAACAGGGCAGAGCCATCGGTCGGCTCCGCCACTGGGATCTGCTTCGGGAAGCAGAACATAGCCGAGCTCGAGCCGCTCGAAGGATTGCTCGAGCTCAGAGGGGATGGGGGCAATCCCCACTTCGCGGAGGCGCTGCTCGATGTCGCGGCGCGTGGGGCGATCCAGCGATAGGGCAGCGTGGACCAGCGCCCGGTCGAGCGGCGCCTCTTTCTTCCAGTAGGCCAGGGCGTCACGCAGCGACAGGTGGTCCTTCCAGACCTCCTGCAAGTCGGAGAGCGTGACCTCCCGTTGGTCGGCTGCCAAACGCTCCACCAAGCCTTGGCACGCCAGCACGACGAGATTCGCGCGGCAGCCTGTCTCGCGAAGGATGGCCTCGATCGCCACATCCTCCACGGTGATCCCCAGGGAGAGCATGGGCTCCCGCACCAGCTGGCGGGCTGCGTCGGCGTCGAGGGGCCCGAGGCGGATGAGCTCCCCGAAGTTGCGGATGGGGCTGCCTGCTTCGAAGACGGCTGTGCGAAAGAGAGCCCAGAATCCAGACAACACGAAGTAGGTGGTGCCCTCCTCGGCCAGGGCACGCAGTGCCCAAGCCACGGCTCCCCGCTCGGGGAGAGGTTTGGCGAAATCGCTCTCGACGAATTGGTCGGCTTCGTCGATGAGCCATACGTTGGGCTTCACCGCCGTGCCCCGCACCATGGCTTGGAACGCCGCGATGCTCTCGGGCCGCGGCTCCCCCAGGGCGGCTGCGAGTTCCCCCGGAAGATCATCGCTCGCCAGAACGCGGTAGCGGACCTGCACGTCCTGCCGAGTTGCGAGGCGCCGCGCCGCGGCTTTGAGCAGCGAGGATTTGCCCATCTGACGAGCGCCCACCAGCACGCAACTATGCAGGTCCCGGTCGGCGAGCTTTCGGAGCTCTTCGCTTCGCCCCACGAAGACCGCGGCCTCGTCCACGCCACCTGCCGTTCGATAGGGCGAGATCTCGCGAACCGGCCGCTGCCGGGCGATCACGCCATCGAGGGCGCGCAGCGGATGGGCCGCAAGCAGGACGTCCCGGAGCCCTCCCGAAGAGAGCACGACGCCGCTGAAGCGCGCCACTCCCCCGAACACCTCGGCGCCGTTCTCAGCGTCCGTGAGGTCAATGAGCAACGCGGCGGCGGCGCCAGCGCTGCGCAGGGCTTCCACCAAGCGCTGGGCCTCGCCCGGCTCCACCCGCGCACCTTCGAGGGCCGCGACCCCAACCTCAGGCCCAAACCGGAGGCGCAGACCGTGGAGCCTCGCCCGCCAGGCGCGAGCGCCTTCGAGCTCTTGGCCCAGCTCCGCGCCGACGACGTCGACAAGCGCGCTCGCGGCTTTCTGCGGCTCGCGAGCGACGCCCAGGGTTTGCTGCCAGCGCTTCTGGCCAATGCCCAGCCCTCCCAGCACCCCGTCGAGGCGCCGCGCGCGTTCGAGGGCTCTCGAGGCATTCGGAAGATCTCGGAGCGGGCGGCGGAGCAGCGACGCCGGCTCACTGGCAACCGCGACCACCACGGGATGCCGGTAAACCCTCACCACATACGCCGCAAGCCCCACCACCGCGAGCCCAAGCGCCAACGCCGCATAGACCCACCAGACCCAGCGCGGAGTGAGCAGGGGCGACTCGACAGTCCAGGTGCTCACCATGCCGGGCAGAGATGACTCTTGGGGCATGTCCGCGGCCATGCCCTCGGTCACCAGGAGGCGAACGCGAAAACGTCCGGCGTTCGCCGCTTCCTGGGGCACCTTGAGGGAGAACTCCGCGCTCTTCTTGGGCAAGAGACCTTCCTCGTAGACCGTCTGAAAATCGGATTTGACGATGCGTTCGGGCGCAGAGGCGCCGTCCCCGCGGGACGCGGGCTCGCTTGGAAGCACGAACTCGGCGGAGACCGCCAGCTTTCTCCCGGTTGCTTGATCGCCGCGGTTCGTCAAGGTCACGGGCACGGCCATGCTGTCGCCGTCGCGCTCGGGCGGCTTGGCAGACAGCGCGATGTCCGGCGCTTGGACGGGCAACTCCACCGAAAGCTGGATGGCTTTGCCCTGGTCGTGGGCGTGGCGCAGGGCCAGCACCGCTTTCTCGCGCAGGGGCCGCGGGTTGCTCCGAACAGCCTGGACGTACTCCACCGGGATGCGCACGCTTTCCCCAGGCTCGATGCGCAAGGTGGTCGCAGGCGGCCGAAACACGAGCGAAGAAGCTGGAGCGTGGGCTGAGCCCGGGGTCGGTTGCACCTCAACCCAGAGCGCTGGCGTGGCATCGGCGGCATTGTGAACCGTGACCACGGCCTCTCCCATGACCCCAAGCTGAGCCGGCTGGGTCACCTCGACTCGGGCGCTCAGGCGCGGCCGCTGGCCAGCAGCCGGCACCACGGGAGAAAGGGAGCCGTCCGGGTTTCGATGGCGAAGCAAGCTCCCGCTCTCGCCGCGAAGCACGCGATGTCCCTCTGGTGGCGACGCGCGCCAACTCACCCACCCATCATCCCCTGCCCAGCAGACCATCACGACACGAAACCCTGACTCGCACTCCAACAAGCGAAGGGTTTCGTCAAAGCGCCCCGACGAAGCCAAGATCTTGCCGTCCGCACTCCACGACACACTGCGAGCTTCGGCTCCGACTCGTGGCGCATCCCCAAACGTCGTGGCTCCGTCTTTCCAAATCACGCCCAGAATCGCCTCGGGCTCGCCTTCAGGCACCAGCACGCCCCCGCCCGCACCGCCCGCCGTGACTGCGCCAAGAGCGCCAGCATCTGCCAAGGCCCCGCGGGTGAAGAGCACCACCGCGAGGCACCACAGCGCCAAGGAGAGGGCCTTCCAGGGCAAGCGCGGGGTCATGCCTGCTGCCTCCAGAGCTCCAGCACTCGCTCTGCGGCCAGGCGCGCTGCCTCGCACCGGAACACCGTGCGCTCGTCTTGCTCCACGAGCACGCCGTCGTAATACAAGCGCACCTCGGGCAGGGTGAGATCATCGCGGGCCTCGCTCAACCGCAGCACGCGCTGGCCTGCGAGGAGCTTCTCCAGCGTACTGGCGGCGTGGTCGCGACCATGACGGTCACGCTCCAGGCGCATCAAGCGATCACTCAGCACCCCGAAGAGCTTTCCTTCCGCGAGCCGGCGCGAAAGCCCCTCGAGCCGCCCCTTCCGCACGTCGCCTGCCGTGAGCGCCGTCCAGTCAGGGTGGCCTCCCGCAGCCACCTGCACCGCGGCCGCGTGGTCGCGGCTCGCGCCCAGCCGCTCGAGCAGTAGGCCAGTCTGGCTCAGATCCATGCCCGGAACATGCTCGGTCATGATGCCCGAAAAGAGCGAGAAGTCCTGGACCTGGCCCAAGAGCTCGGCGCAGCGCGCCATGCCGAACACGAGCAGCGAGAAGGTGGTCCGCTCCTCGAACACCCCTCGCATCACGCGGCCGCCCTGTCGCACCAAGTCCCGCGGTCCGCCGAAATGGGGCAGCACCACCACGTGCCGCGTGCCCCCCCGCTGGCTGCGGCGCATCAACCACTGGCGGAAGTCTGCTGCCGAAGTCACCGAGGGTTCTCCGGAGAGCTCGGCGAATAAGTCCTGGGGGTCATCTCGTCGAGCGGCGGGATGCGCAGCGTGGTGATGGCGTCACCAAAGCTCGAGCGGGCCGTCTCCTGAGCCAGCTCCTCCTGCCCGGTGCGCCACGGCGCCAGGAGCATCAAGCGTCGATCGGCCTCCAAGATCTCCGCATAGCGCCGGACCAGCTCCTCCCGAGAGGGGAATGCCGGCTGCCTGCGCTCGCCGCCCCATAGACGTGCCAACTCGTCCACGACGTCGCTCCAGGCCCCCATCGCATCGGGCCAGTTCTCGATGGGCGCGCCCCCTGCGGGCAGGGCCTGCGCGATTCCCAGCGCTGTCTCGCGCCAGGCACAGGGCCGCACCACGACGGGCACCAAGTCGATGCACCGCTCGTTGCGAAGCTCGAACGCCCGCAAGAGCTCGCCGATACACCACCGCGCCTCCAATAGATCCGGGCTCACGAGCACCAGCACCAGGCGCGCCCCAATCATTTGCTGCCGGATCTCCTCCCCCCAAGGCTCTCCAGGGCTCACCTTCGCCTCGACCCACACCGCCGCATCCGCCGCCTTGTCCAGCTTGCCCGCAGCCCGGCGCAGCGCGTCGCGGTAGGTAGGCTGCATCTCGAGGACTGTACGCCAGAAACACCGTTGCCGAAGTGCCCTCCCGGCTCCCGCCTCTGACCCCTTCTGTTCCAGCCGCTGACCCTGCCCCTGCCCCTGCCCCTGCCGCGGACCCCGCCTCAGCCGCTGCCCCCGCCTCAGCCGCTGCCCCTGCCGCTGCCGCTGACCCGGCCGCTGCCGCAGCCACCTCGAGCTCCAGCCTTCCATTCGGCGCGGCTCGGTAGATGGCTCCGCTGCGGTGCCAATGCCCGCGCTCGGCCCAGGCATAGAAGGTCACCCCGTAGCGCAGGGGGCGGCCGCGCGCGTCGAGGAAGATGTCGATCCGCTGAAAGGCATTGTGCCAGTGGTCCTCGCGGTCCCCCTCGTACAGGGATCCAGCCGCCAATCGGCACAGGGAGCGATCCGGGGTGGCGAGGTTTCCCGCGATGGGGTCGTGCTGATGGCCGTGAAGGAGCAGATCCGCGGTCGCCGCCAAACGGTCGTGGGCACGCTGCTCCTCGAACAACGCGTGCAGTGGGTGATGAACGAGCGCAATGCGACAGCCGTCCAGCTCCAGACCGCCCTCCGAGCGGCAAAGCAGGTCCAACTGCGAATCGAGCAGCAAGAGCCTGCCCGCGTCATCGTCTCCCCCGGCGAGCCAGGCCGAGTCGAGACCCATCAGATGGATAGGAAACTCCAGGCTGGGCAAGGGCAGGGTGTAGCGATACCCGAGGCGCCCATGGGGACTATTCCGTGGATCCAGCGCATCATCACCGCGGATCGAACGAACCCAATCCCAGAATGCTGCCCCTCGCTGCAAGATGGCGTCCCGGTATTCCTCCGGGACCCCGCGCGGCGCGCCGAGCCCGCCCAACCAATTCGAGACAGCGAGGGGGTCCTCGAGCGCCACTTCGCGAACTGTACTCCAGGCCTCCGGCTGGACGCTTCGACACACGTCGTGGTTGCCCGGCACTGCCAGGAATCGCTCTCGCGGCAGGCGCAGTTGCCCGAGGAGACGCTCGATGCGACGCCGCGCTGCGGCGTACTCTTCGGGCAACCCCCAATCCGCCACATCCCCGGTGAAACAGAGGGCATCGAGAGGCCCCTCGCCCAGCACATCGTTGATGATGGCTTCAAGGGCCTGTCCCAACACGCGGTGGCGCTTCGCCTGCCCAAGTCGGATCCTGGTGCGCCGCTCCTCGGCCATCCAGGGGAGAGAGACCCTTTCATGCAGATCCGAAAGGTGAAGTATGCTCAGCTTATGCCTGGCCCAGCCATGGCACGACAGTCGCTCACGCTCCCACCAAAGGCAAGCGCGGCGGCCGGCCCCTGTCACCCCATGCTGCACAGATGCGCGCTGAGCCCCCGCGCTCCCGCCTGCGGCAAACGTTAAGCTGCCTTGGCCCCACGGGCACTCATGACCGGGAAAGACCTGCGCCAGTCCGATTGCGGAGACGCCCCTGAGCTGGCATGACCTGTCGGCATGAAAGCCATCGGCATCAACGGGAGCCCCCGAAGGAATTGGAATACGGCCACGCTGCTCGAGGCGGCCCTCGCGGGCGCCTCTGAGGCTGGCGCCGAGACGGAGCTCGTGCACTTGTACGATCTCGACTACAAGGGTTGTCGAAGTTGCTTTGCCTGCAAGCTGCGGACGGGAAAGAGTTATGGCGCCTGTGCCGCCAGCGACCAACTGAGGCCACTGCTGCGGCAGCTCGAGGAGGCTGACGTACTGATTCTCGGCTCACCCATCTACTACGCGATGGTCACCGGTGAGATGCGCTCGTTCCTCGAGCGGTTCCTCTTCCAATACTTGCGCTACGACGAGCAGTTTTCCTCGCTACGAATGAGGGCGCTGCCGACCGCGTTTATCTACACCATGAATGTTGACGCGCCCGGCGCAGAGGCGCACCGCTATGAGCCCACGCTGAGCGCGATGGAATCGGCGATTGGTCGCACACTCCGTTGCCCTCTTGCGCCGTCACTCTACGCCTTCGATACCTGCCAGTTCGATGACTACGCCAAGGTCGAGGCGACCGCCTTCGACAGTGGGCACAAGGCGCGCCGCCGTACCGAAGCGCTGCCCATAGATTGTCAGCGCGCCCGCAAACTTGGGAAGGATCTGGTCGGACGCGCGGCGTCGGCTTAGGGTCAAGGAGCGTCCGGTCGCGCGTCTTGCGGGTCGTCAGCGATGCCTCAGAGCGCCAGCTCCGTCGTCGAGCAACCCGCCGAGAACGGCGTGGCCCACGAGATTTCCACGTAGCCTGGCGCAGCGCCTGATTCGAACCGCGATGTCTTCCCTGTCTATTCTGCCAATGCCCGCCCCACTTCACGTATCTGCAGTCCGAGTCCGGAGCATCCTCGCCGTAGGGCTGCTGATGGCCGGTTGCCACGCCGATCCCACGGATAGGCCCACTCCCGCCCCTGCCCCCTCGTGGGTCAGAGCTGTCCCCAGTGCGTCAGTGGCTTCGATGCTGACGACTTGTGAGTCCGATAGGGCCTGCGGTGAAGGGCAGAAGTGCATCCGCGTGGATGGGCCAGCACCAGGTCGGCGCTGTGCCATCGCGGACCCCAGTCGTTTGGTGGATGCAATCGGAATCCCCAAATGGGGCGCGGATTTTCCGAACATCCGCGAGGACTTCGTGGCTCGGCTGGTGATGCTCCGAGGCGTGAGTCTCGACGTTGCCCCAGCCTGCCAACTGAAGCTCTGCCCCAGGCGAGCGGGCAAGCCTGCAGATTGCTGCAATACGTGTCGGGACATGGTCGTCCTGCGGGGAAGTTTCGCCAGCGAATCCTCTAGGCATCCCGTCGCCATCCCCGTCGTCGACGTCCAGGGGCTCCCTCTTACCTGCGGGACACGGATGGACTGTGAGAAGCCGTCCTGCCCGGTGGACTTGGGTTTGGGGCGAGAACGGGAGGTCGTCGGAACCTTCGAGAGATGGGGAGCAAGCCTCCGGTTCCGGCTCGCGCGCGCAATCGGGCCCGCGTCTCCCTCGCCCAGCGCTAGCCGCGGAGCCCAATGACGTGGCTCGCGGCATGTGCTGATCGCCGCGCCAAGCTAGATAGACCGCGTCCTCGGGCGGCGGGAGCGGCCACTCCCTGGGCGGCGCTTGGGTTCGGCGCGGTCGCATCCGTCTGGGCTGACCGCGCCGAACCCTTCCCTACCCGCTGATAGCGAAGCGGCTAGTAGTCACCCGACACGCTGGCGAGAGAAGGCTTCGCGCCACTCACGCTTCGATTCGCGCAGAAGCCCACCCCCGCCAGTGTCGCGCCCGGGGCGATGGTCGCAGTCCACGAAAGGGGCTCCACCATGAACGTGCCCGTCGCGCCAGAGAAGGCGCCGCCCCAACTCGTGTAGACACTCGCACCGGGAACCTCCAGGATTGCCGACCACCCCACCGTGGAAGCGGTAGCACCATTGGTCAACGCAAGCGACGCACAGTAGCCGGATCCCCAGTCGTTTGACAGGCTGAGGCTTGCCGTGACATCGCCCGCAGGCGGCACCGACTCGATTGTCCCCTCTCCCGGAGTCACTGGCCGCCGGTGAACAATCACGACATCAGGGTGGACTTCGATGCGTCGCGCAAAGAAGGAACCGTAGTACGGTATCCCAGCCGTGCGCAGGCTGACGCCACCCTCAGCCGAGATCAACGTTCCACCAAATGGGGCTTCGACCACGATGTCCCCACTCGAATGGTGAACCAGTGCGAACTTGGCCAGATCGTAGGATCCAGCCGGATCAGCCGCCCAAGAGACGGCTCCTTCCGCGTGGACGATGACCGCGCCAAGCGTCGTGTCGACTTCGAGCAGTGAGTCATGGTGCATGAGGATCGTGGAGAAGGCGTAGCGTCCCGAACGCAATCTGAGGAGACCTCCACCGCGCACGTCCAGTGCACCGTAGGAGCCGGGCTCGAGCACCCTCGTTACCCCACGCTCCACCAGGATATCGACGCCTCCAACTCCAGGAAACGAGCCGCCGAGGCCCGACAAGCTGGGAGCAACTATGTCGGCCTCGTCTGCAACAGGCCCGACGATGACGTTGTTCTCACCGGGATCGATCACGCTCCCCGTGAGTACGGTTCCGAGAAGGCGTGCTTGGTCCGCAAGCACCACCGGGCCAGAGCTGATCAGATCGCCGACGCTGCTCCCAACCCCGAGTGAGATGCCACTGGGGGCGAGGCTCACTACCTTCCCCGGCACAACGCCGTCGTCGCCAACGATCTGGACGCGATCAGCAAGTGCCAGGCGCTCGCTCGCGTAGAGCACGATGTCGTTGGCCGAATCGCAATTCAGCAGAGACTCGCAGCAAGCCAGACCGCCGACCTTCTCACTGCAGAGCGGGCTACCTGGGACCAGTGGACATACACCAGTCGCTGAGTCGACCGTAGCCGTGTTTCCGAACAGCGTCCAGGTGAGCGGTTGCCCGTCGTACTCGACGGCAAACGGGACCTCCTCACCGTCGCGCCGAAAGAGCACGGGTTGCCCGAGATTCGCTTCGGCTCGGTCGAAACCGTTCAGGGCGCCCCGCTGAACGCGAGCATGCTCGGGTTCGACGCTATCGTAGCTGAACATGGCGAAGTGCCGTCCGTCGAGCGTTTCGAGCTGGCACTCCGCCACTGGCACCGGTTCGCACGCGTCCCCTTGCCCATTCCGGTCTGCGTCATCCTGGTCA
>CAYRKE010000244.1:0-11006 GCA_964424695.1 uncultured Polyangiaceae bacterium | reverse complement strand
CGTTCTTACAGAGGGTGCTGAACGGCGGAGGGAGCATCACGCGGGAGTACGCGGCAGGGCGCGGGCGGATGGACCTGCTCGTGGAGTACGCGGGTGAACGTTTCATTCTCGAGATCAAGCTGGTGCGCGCGAACAAGGGGCGAGCGAAGACCCTGGAGGAAGCGCTGAAACAGGTCTCACGGTACCGAGCGACTGTGGGCGGCCCCGAAACGGCGACCTATGTGGTGCTCTTCGATCGAACCCCGAGTGGACGCGAGCTTCCGTGGGAGGCGCGGCTCACCTGGGAGGAACTGGAGACCGAGGGCGGCAAAGTGACGGCGGTGGGAGGATAGGGGAGCGGCCGAGGGCGGCAGGCTCGTGACGCGGCGGATTCGGAGCGCCAACCGCCAAGGCGCCAAGACCGCAAAGGGGGGGACTGCCGACGCCCAATGGGTACAGCGCTGGAGCCCGAGCCCGAGGCCTGCTCGCATCCCGACGCAACGTGGGAGCGACCTGTCGCTGGTGAGGGTGCCCTGGTGGCGGTAGCATGAATCGCGGTGCCGGCAGGGCGAACGTGCCCCACCGGTGCGATGCATTCAGCGCCCATGCTGCCCAATGAGGAGGTCCCCATGACCACGGAATGCTGTCCGCCCTTCAACGCGGATGCCTGGCGGGACAAGATCACCGAATTTGACCACAAGAAGTTCATCAAGGGGAAGGTCCGCACGCTGTTCTACATGCCGGTCGGGTTCGGCTCGACGATGAAGCGCCTCATGACCCAGATCGAGGGCGTGGGTGCATCGTGTCCGGATTGGCTCTGTCTTTCCGATCACACGTCCAAGTGGAATATGGACGTGTACCTGGCCGTGGACCGCGACGTTCCTGGCGCCGACATGGTGGAGCTCACCGGTCGTTATCTCAGCCGGGTTTATGAAGGTCCCTTTCAGGACACGGGCAAGTGGTGCCAAGACTTCGCTGAGCAGGCCAAGCGAGACCACCAGGAAATCCAGAAGCAATACATGTGGTACACGACTTGCCCCAAGTGCGCGAAGAAGAGCGGCAAGAACTACGTCGTGGTGGTCGGAGAGCTGAAAAGCTAGGCAGAGCCGTTCGGGCTCACCACGCCCCCCCGCGGCTCGTCTCGTCGCAGGGGGGCGCCCGCGACCGCGCTGGCGGTCGGACTGCTCGGGCTCAGGCTCGGCCGCGACCGCTCCAGCGAGCGGCTCGCTCGGGTTCAGGCGCGCCCGCGACCGCGCTGGCGGTCGGACTGCTCGGGCTCAGGCTCGGCCGCGGCTCTTTCCGGCGACGATGCCGCCGGCGATCAGGTGAGCTACCCGGAGCGGTTCCGGGATGTTGCCGTGGAGCGTGGTGGCGAGCACCAGGGCTCGCGCCTGTTCGAGGGTGAGACCGGCGCGCTGGATCCACAGGTGTTGGTCACGCGCGGGGAGCCCCGTGGCGGCGCCACGACGAAGCGCTCGGCGCGACGGGCCAAGTCGTTCGAGCTCCCCGGCGGCCTGAATCAACCGCCACTTCCGCATGGCGCCGCGGACGCGGGGTCTCCCTGGAGGGTCGTCGCTGAACAGCGCCCGTTGGACGGCAGCCACGTTGGGCCTGCGCCGTGTCGTGACGAGCACCCCCACCCCAAGGAGCTCAGCGAGGCCACGAATATCCACCACGTTGAACCCACCGACAGCGATGCCCTGGAGCAGCACTGCCTGCACGTTCCCGCCGAATTGGCTTGCCCGGATGAGCTCCACCATCCGCCGCGTCGAGTCCGTGCCGTCTCGCTGGACGAAACCGCTAACGATGCCATCGAGCCGGGTCCCCGAGCACACGGCGCCCACCAGCAAGACGCGGCCACGGTGCTCGCGCTCGAAGGGACCATCGTCGAAGCCAATCACGTTCACGACATGGGACCTCTCGGCCGCATGCGTGGAGCCGTCAGGGGATGCGGGTGCACCCGCGACGCTGGGGCGCTTTGACGCAAATCCCCGAACGGTTCCTGCGCGCGCAGGGTAGGTTTACTTGCCCTCGGCAAAATCCCAATCCGCGCCGAAGAGCTCGCTGTCGGGCGTCGGCAGGGGCTCACCCTTGGGCCCGTCACGCCGAACGACCAAGGTGTGATGGGTCGCGGTGTTCTCGTCTTGGCGAGCCACCACCGTGATGACGTTGATACCGGGGGTGAGTTCTGCATCCACCGAGAAGTCGAGCCGGGTCGGTGTCGAGCTCTTGCGGTTGGATTGGTAGAAGACCTTCCTCGAGCCCACGAAGATGTAGGCATCCTGTACTCGATCGGCGTCGCTCGCAAACCCCTCGATCCGCACCTTGGAGCTCCGGGTGGATAGCTGCGCCGGCTTGACCTCGAGCATGGGTGGCGAATGCTCGAAGAGCGGCTCGAAGGCCGTCTTCAGCGTGCCAGTCGGTGCCTCTCGGGCGTCCCACTTCGGGATGAAGCCGAACCGGTTACCGGAGAGCTCGACCTTGACGAAATCTCCGAAGACGCCGAGCCGATTGAGGATGCTCGCGTGTGCCAGCTTGCCGATGATGCGTGCGCTCTCTAGGGGCTGCGCTCGAACTGGCACGCCATCCGAGGGGGTCGAGACCCTGCCGGTCGCCTTCTGCACGAAGAATCCGCCCTTCACCACTGGGAAGACCAGCTTCTCCGTGGCACCCACCCGCAGGTCGCGGTCGACGACGCTCACCTCCAGCTGAACGGTGTTCTCGGCAAGCGAGTTCAGAACGTCGAAGGTTAGCTCCACCTGCCGCACGTCGCCGGGCATCATGTTGGAGACGTCGAACCTGCCGGCATGGAGCAGCAGGCCATCACCGGTCAGGTTGCGGAGGTTCGTCTGTGTTTCGTAGCTGCGTCCCTTGCCCACGTTCTTGACGGTGAGGTAGACGGTGGCGCCTTCGCCTCGCGCCAACTGGCCGTCACCATCGCCGGGGCGATTGTCCACTAGCTGGTACGTGTAGGCGAAGATGGGGCGCTCGAGGCTGTTAACCGTGGGGCGCAGCTCGGCGTCGGGAGGCGGCTCGCCGCCCTCGGCGTGGAAGCGAACCCGCACGATGTCCTGACGGGTGACGGCATCCGAGGGAAGCTTGCAGGTTCGTTTGGCGTTGTCTGGCACGGGAGTCGTTGTCCCGGGCCGCCTCCCCTCAACCTCGCACCAACCGAGCGGTACCTCAAGGGTCTTCGTTTCGCCGCCGTTGATTCGGCCGAAGACGATCTCCTTCTCGTCATAGTAGCCGCTGTCGCTCTTGGTGATGGCGCGGAGCTGATAGATGGGGGCCTTGGCCTTGTTGGTGACGCTGACCTTCAGCGAGAGTGGCTCCCCTGCGGTGGCGGTATCATCCTTCCGATTCGTGGCGACGTGGACCTCGTAGTCCTTGTTCGTTGGGCCACCCGTGACGTCCTTGGGCGGGGCGCTCCAGTCGATTCCGAGGGCGGCGAGATCTCGGCTGACGGCTTCGATCTCCTGCTTCTGGGTCTCGTCCAGGAACTCCTTGGCCTGACGAAGCTGGGCCTTGCGGTTTCCAGGGGCGATACGTTCCGCGAGATCGCGCGCGAACTTGATGGGGAAGTCCGTCGTGAACTCGTCGTCCAGCTCGCCCCCCCGGTCCCGCATCGCGGCTCGATCGACTTCCTTGAGGTTGTATCGCAGCGTGAAGGTGGGACGATCCGTGTTGCGTTTCGCTCGCGCCGTCAGACTCTCCGACAGATCGCGTTCGCGGATCGGGCGTTCCGAGCTGAATAGGTCCATCTCCACCGGATCGGCGGTCATGGGATCGAGGGCGATGTCCGGTGTGACTCCGACCCCTTGGATGGAGACGTCACCTGGCGTCAGGTACTGGGCAATGGTCAGCTTGAGGGCCGCCCCTTCCGGAGTGATGCGCGGGAACACCAGCTGCACGGTGCCCTTCCCGAACGTGGTCTGGCCGACCACGATGGCGCGGTCCTGATTCTTGAGGGCACCCGCCACGATCTCGCTCGCGCTGGCCGAGGAAGAGTTGGCCAAGACGACGATTGGGTAGTCGGGTTCCGTCCCGCGCCGGGTCGCTTCCTTCTCTTCGCGCCCCTCGTTGCCACCTTCGGTTGCGACCAACACCCCCTCGGCGATGAACTTGTCGGCGACCTGGGTCGCCTGGTCGAGTAGTCCCCCGGGATTCTCGCGGAGATCGAGCACGAGCCCCTGGAGTCGCCCCTTGGCTTTCAGCGAGGCGAGAGCGTCATCGAGCTCGTCCGAGGTGGTGCTCTGGAAGCCCTTCAAACGAACATAGCCGATGCCCCCAGTCAGCGGGCGGGAGTCGACCGAAGCGATACTGATCTCCTCGCGTACTAGCTCGAAGGCGCGGGCACCTGTCCAACCCTCGGGGCCATCTCGATGGACCCAGACCGTCACCTTGGACCCCGCCTTCCCGCGCAAGCGATCCACCGCGTTGTCGAGTGGCATGTTGAGCGTTGACTCGTTGTTGATCTTGACGATCCGATCGAGCCGCTTGAGCCCAGCTCGGCCTGCCGGGGTGTCCGGCATGGGCCGCATGATCGTCAGCATCTGATCGCGAATCGAGATGACGATACCGAGTCCGCCGAAATGGCCCGAAGTGGACAGGTTCATCTCGCGGTAGGCTTCGGGCGTCAGGAAGACGCTGTGCGGGTCGAGGGTCCGCAGCATGCCGTTGCACGCGGCGTACTCCACCTCTCGCAGGTCTACGTCGGTGCCGCGCAGGTTCTCCTGCAGAAACACGAACACTTCTCGCAGCCGAGCAGAGACGTCCCAGAGCCCTTGGACCGTGTCGACTCGGAACTCTCGTTCTTCGGTTTCGACCTTGACCGTGACGGTGCGCGACTTCTCGGCGTGCAGGATGATGACCTGAGCGACCTCCTTCTGGATCTGATTGAGGGCGCTCAGGAACATGGTGCGTGGGAGCACGCGCTTGGGGTCGACATACTGCTTGCGGATTGTCTGTAGCGTCTCGTTGACCGCAGCCAGCTCCGTGAGATCGTAGGGGGCTTTGGGGGACCCCGGAGCACCGACAGCGTGGGCCGCTTCGAGACCCCGCCATAGCCCTCCGGTCCCGTGTTGGATGGCGAGGTAAGACGCCAGACCAAAGACACACAGGACGACCAGCGTGCGCGTTGCACGTTCCAGGAATCGCATTGCCTGCGCAGTATAGAACGGGCCTTTGGGCCTGTCAGCGAACCTGCCCTGCGCCAGCTAGCTATTTCTTGGGGGAAGGCGCCGGTGGCTTAGGGTTCGGGGCCGTGATTTCGACGGGACGGGACTGCTCCCCCTGCTCGACCGAATAGCGTACCAGCGCGCGGAGGGCCTTGTTTCGGCTCACGTTGCCCAGGAGGATCTTCACGTCCTCGTACACCGACGGGTCGACGAGCAGCGCGCCAAGCGTGCCCTTTCCTGCGCGGATGTCGGCCACGATGCCACGCACGTCGGTGCTGATGACCTCCAGGTTCTCGGCCAGGTGCGCCGACCCCTCGTCTCCGTAGATGACTCCTCGCAGCAGCCCGTTGCCCTCGCGGATCCCCTTCAGCGTGACGGCCACCTCGTCGGCAGCGTTGCCGAAGGATTCGAGGGTCTCGGTTGGCCCCTGCCCGTAGAGTACCTCGTGCGCGAAGCCGGGACCCTCGTTCACCCGGGCTACGATCCGATTGAGTCCATCGATCGTGGTGGTTAGTTCCTGGGTTGCGCGGTCGAGACCGTCGACGACTCGCGATAGCCGCTCTGCCTCGGCTCTGTCTTTGACGAGCTTGCCGAGATAGCCGTCGCCGCGATTGATGCTGCCAAAGATCCCTTCCAGGGATGCCACGCCTGCTTTGATGTCCTTGTGCAGCCCATCGTCTGCCAGCGCATTGGTGGAATGTTCGAGGTTGGTGAGGATCCGCTCGGCTTTCGCGGCCATGGTTCCAACCTGCGCAATGGCCCGCGTCAGGTCTTGGGATTGACTCGACGGAATGACGCCTCCCGGTTCGATCCGCGGCTTGCCTACCGTGCCAGGGGACAGGGCGACGAGTTTGTCCCCCAGCAGGCCCTTGCCCTCGATGGTAGCCACGCTGTCGAGGCGGATGCGCCGCGCCTCGTCCTCCACGATCTCCAGAGTGACGTAGAGCCGCGGATCGCTGGGATCCTTGGAGTGGCCGACGGTGGCCACGACCCCGACGTCCACGCCGCCCATGCGAACCGGAGACCCGCGCTGCAGGCCCTCGACGTTGTCGAAGGTCGTCTGGTACCGGAGCTTAGGGGCGAACATGTTTCGCTCTTGGCCGATCATGAAGACCATCCCGCCGAGGACAGCCAGGCCTGCAAGCATGAAAACCCCAACCTTTGCTTCGCGCGCCAGAGCCATGAGCGGGCCCGGTTCTACCACCGAGCTTGGGGGAGTCACCTCGGTCTCTTGGCCGAACGACATCGCGGCTCTCGTGCGGGGGATCTGTCCACGGAGGGGCGCGACTGCGGGCCGTCGAGACGGCGCCCATCGGGGTTGCCGTGCAGACCGCGATAGCGGCGCGGTACCGCGACGACAGGCATCGCGGCCGGTCTGCGCTGGTTCCGTCGAGTGGCGCCCGAGCGCGCACGTTCCCGCGGGCGGCCCTCGATGCAGGCTGATGTACTGGCGAGTCACTGGCGGCCCTCCGACGCCCGGCAGCGCGCCGGCACAGGATGGGTGCAGGGTACGCGAGCACCGGAAGCGCAGCCAAACGAAGCCGGAAGCCGAGATCGGCTGGCATCCTTCCAGACAAGCTTTGGGCAGTAGGACTACGCCTGGAGCAGTGTCTCGACGTCCTCGTTCTTTGGCGCTCGACCTTCGATGAAGTCGCGGATCCTCGGATCACTGGCGCGCTGGAACTCTGCGACGGGGGCCTCGTGGATGATGCGGCCGCCGTGGACCATCGCCAGCCTGTCACTCACGGTGAAGGCGCTCTTCATGTCGTGGGTTACGACCACGCTCGTGATGTTGAGCCGCGCCTTGAGGCCCATGATCAGATGGTTGACTCGCGCCGTGTTGATGGGATCGAGCCCAGTAGTGGGCTCGTCGTAGAGCACGACTTCTGGCCTGACCGCGATGGCCCGGGCCAGCCCAACCCGTTTGCGCATGCCTCCGGAGAGATCCGCAGGCCACATCGATTCGATCCCCGGCAGATCGACGACGCCGAGCGCCCAGGCGACGCGCTCCGCGATTTCGTCGCGCGACATCCTGTTTCGGAAGTGTTCCTCTAGCCCGTAGGCGACGTTCTGGCCCACCGTGAGGGAATCGAACAGCGCTCCGCTCTGGAACAGCATGGCGATGCGCTGACGCACCACGGCGAGCTGCCCGTCATTCATCTTGGTGACGTCTTCTCCATCGAAGAAGATGTGGCCTTCGTCCGCACGCAGCAGCCCGATCAACATCTTGAGCATGACGCTCTTGCCGACCCCGGAACCGCCGACGATGGTGAGGGCTTCGCCCTTGCGGATCTCGAGGTCGAGGCCCCGGTACACGACCTTGGGACCAAACGCCTTCTTGACGCCGACGAAGCGAATGAACTCCGATGCCATCGATTCTGTCGCCAAGGTTAGACCAACGTCCGGCAAGGTGCCAGCGACGATATCTCCGAGCGGGCGAATCAGGGGAGCAGCCCGAGCGCTCCCAGAACGCGCCGGGCTTCTTCGTGCCAGCCCCGGTTGGCGCGGGGGTTCGCGGGGCTTGGGTGGAGGAGGGTCGCGATGGTCACATCCATTCCCGCCAGTGCGGCTGCCGCCCTTTTTTCCGCGAACGCCCCGATCCCGATGACATGAGTGGCTCCCAGAGTACGGGCTACGCGGCGAAGCGCTTCATCGCAGGCGGCATACACCGGTTCCCGCTCCCCAGCCGGAAGCTTGTCGGGTGTGTGGTTCTTGCCGCTTTCCTCCATGAATACGAGGGGACAGTAGTTGACCACGAACAGGTGCTCGAAGAGACGCTCGGGCTCGCCGAAGGCCTCCCGCATGAAGCCCCAGAGGCGGCTTCCACTGACTTCGGAGCGCCGACACTCGAACCCGGTGATGGGTCGCTTGGGGTGCTCGCGCGTTGGCCGGTTCACGCGCCCTTGGATTCCGAGCCAATCACGCACCATCTCGACGTCGCCGAAGGGGACACCCGTCTGCGCCATGCCGAAGGGCCCCGGGTTCATCCCCAGGAGAAGCGCACGCTTGGTGCCCTTTCCGTATCGTCTCAAATACGCTTCGTGCGGCGCCCGAGCATACACCAAGGGATCATAGACATGGGTCACCGGAGGGGCGAACTCGAGCCCGCTCAGCGTTTTCGAGAGCCACCGGCTGATTTCGACGAGCGGCTCCAAGCGTTCTGGTTCCTGGGGCAGCCGGGCTGACGACTTCGATGCCATGGCGTTACCTCAGGATGGTATCTGTTCGGATCTCGACTGCCTGGCCGCCTCGCCAGCGATCTCGACGGAGCGTTCCGATCACCGTGGCTTGGTTGCCGAGCTCTTCGGCGAGGCTTCCCATGTTGAGCCCGAAGCCGCTGATGCGGTGTCCACGGACGGAGAGCTCGAGCTTGAGGTGCCCGCCACGGACCGAGCGGGCATCCATGACGCTGGCGTCGAGCGCGATTCGAGGGGCTGGGTTGCCTTCGCCGCAGGGCTCGAGTCGACACAGATCCTCCAAGACGCGCCACGGATCGTCATTGGGGTGCATTCGCAATAGGCCGGCGTAGCCGTCAGGTCGATCCGTGCCCTGGCGCAATTCCGAGCAAGCCTGCTCGAAACGTGCTCGCAGTTCCCCGAGGTTCTCCTCACGGACCTCGAGTCCTGCCGCGGCTTGGTGGCCACCGAACCGTATCAGCGCCACGCTCGTGGCTTTTACTGCGTCGAACAGCCGCGCGTTGCGGGGCCCCCGCACCGAGCCGCGGCCGTATCCCTTGTCGAAACCGATCACGATCACCGGTTTACCGTGGCGTTCGGCGATGCGCCCCGCGGCGATTCCGACGATGCCGTGGTTCCACCCGTCGCGCCCCACGACGATACCGGGACGCTCGGCGTACCCTTCTCGGTCGATCTCCTCGCAGGCTTCGTCGATGATGCGTTCCTGAAGCGCCCTTCTCGCGGTCTGCTGTTCTTCCAGGCGAGTCGCGAGCCCGGCTGCTGTCACCCTGTCTCTGGCGAGCAGCAGCTCGAGCGCGAGGTCAGGGCTCCCGAGGCGCCCCGGAGCATTCAGGCGCGGCGCCAATCGAAACGCGACGTCCTCAGCGCTCAGAGGCTCGCCGGGTTCATGCTTCGCCAGTGTCAGGAGTGCGTGAATTCCCGGGCGCTCGCCCTTGGACAAGCTGGCGAGCCCGGCGCGAACGAGGGAACGGTTGTCTCCGCACAGGGGAGCGACGTCCGCGATGGTGCCGATGGCCACCAAGTCGAGCCAGCGCCGCATGTCGAGTGCCACGCCGAGGTCGGCGCGCAGAGCCGATCCGACTGACAACGCGAGCCCACAGGACGCGAGCCCTTTGAATGGGAAGCCGCAGTCCGGGCGGTGCGGATTGAGGAAGGCGAATGCCGGCAAGGGTTGCTCGGGGACCAGGTGGTGGTCGATGACGATGACCTCGAGCCCTGCTGTCGACAGTCGCTCGAGGCTCTCGTGATCCGAGCTGCCGCAGTCGCACGTGAGCACGAGGCGCGCTCCGGTCGCCAGAATCCGCGTCACCGCGTCGCCGGACACGCCGTACCCACCCCTGAAGCGGCTTGCCAGCAGGGGGGTTACCGTACCTCCGAGCTCCCGCAGCACCTCGGTCATGATGGCGGTGGCGGTGATGCCGTCGCAGTCGTAGTCCCCAAAGACGCAGATCGACTCCCCGTCCCGCACAGCCTTCGCCAAGCGAGCGGCGGCCGCGCCTCGATCGGCCATGCTGTCGGGTGGGGTGAGGTGCGCGAGCTTGGGCTCCAGGAAGCGATGCGCCCGCGCCGGATCGGACAGGCCGTGTCGTTCGAGCCAGTGTGCGAGCGTCGGAGACAGGCCGAGAGCTTGGCCAAGCACCACCGCGTCCGGGCCGGGGATCGGTGGCAGTTCGAATTCCGCCAGGCTTCCGACTCCAACTGTCACTGATGCCACCACGCCGAAAGGACTTCGACCACGCGCGAGCAGGGGTGTCAATCCAGCGCGGGCAGGAATATTGGTTCACCAAGCCCGGTTCACCAACAAGACACCGCCCCACTACTACGGGGTGGCCGGTCGATAATCCGGGGGTGATGCGACGCCGGACGACCGTGCTAGCCTGACTCGGCAACGCTTGACTCGGGGCAGAAAGCCACCATGGATTCCTCGGAGAAGGTCACATGACACAGGGATATCAGCATTCAGGTTATCGGCACGTCGCTGCCGAAGCGGCGGTTAGCGAACGAGCGCAGTTCATCGTTCGTACCTACGTACATCTCTTCGGAGCCATTCTGGCGTTCGCCCTCATTGAGATCGCGCTGTTCCAGCTCAATCTGGCGCTGCCGATCGCGCAGGCGATGCTGGGGACGAGCTGGCTCGTCGTACTCGGCGCGTTCATGGTGGTGAGCTGGCTCGCCACCCACGCGGCGCACTCTGCCACCTCGAAGGGGGCTCAGTACGCGGCGCTCGCGGCCTACGTCGTGGGTCAGGCCATCATCTTCGTGCCGCTGCTGTTTGCCGCGCAAACGGTGGCGCCTGGCGCCATCCAGAGTGCCTCGCTGGTGACGTTCATTGGGTTCGCCGGGCTTACTGCAGTGGCGTTTCAGACCCGCAAGGACTTCTCCTTCCTCGGTGGCCTGCTCCGTTGGGGCTTCATCGTGGCGTTGGTGCTGATCATTGCAGGTGTGATTTTCGGCTTCAATCTCGGGACATTCTTCAGTGTGGCCATGGTCGGCCTCGCCGGTGGGGCCATCCTGTACGACACCAGCAACGTCATCCACCACTACCCCACGGATCGGCACGTTGGCGCTGCGCTACAGCTCTTCGCTTCTGTCGCGCTGATGCTCTGGTATGTGCTTCGGATCTTCATGTCAACGTCGCGCGACTGAGTCTGCG
>CAYRKE010000243.1:6808-11053 GCA_964424695.1 uncultured Polyangiaceae bacterium | reverse complement strand
CAAAGAAAAAGGGACGCGAACAGTTGACGTCTAGCCCGACTCATAGTCGGCGGCCACGGGTTCCGGAGCGGCTCCCCATGGTGGTGCTGGCTCCGCCTCGGTTCGAACAGGGGAACCGCCGTTGGCACTCGACGGGCCATCAGCCTCGTACGCCTGCTCCTCGGATGCCGGGACATGCTCGCCTGGGCTTGCTGCGGTGTCGGCTTCGACAATGCCGCGAAGCGCGGGCGCCGCCGAACACGCGACGCGGATCAGGTAAGCCGCGCCGTCGCGCTCGAGGTACCCCTGGCGGATGGCGCTATTGATGGCGCTCCGGAGAGCCTGGTCGGCGCGGCCGCCCCCGCGAAGGCGCTGCGCCTCGACGCCGTAGATCCCCTGAGCGTACTCGAAGCCTTGCCGCACCGCTTGGTCGCGATCGACCCGCTCGCCTTCTTCGAGGCTGCCCATGATACAGTCTCGCCACTGCTCGGCCGTGAGCGCCGCGAGATCGGGTTCGACGGCTCGCACGAACCCGTTGCGAGGCCTGTCGAAGAGGCTCGTGTTGCGGCGGGCCGCCAGCAGACGCTCCTCGAGGGCAGCGTGGACGCGCCCGTCCTGACGTAGCACCTGGTAGTCGAGAAAGCCTTGGGCGCGCAGGCGCTCGGCCGCCAGGCGAACGGCTTGCTCGAGATCCACCGGACCCTCGCCGATCAGGGTGCTCCAGAGGGCGAGATCCTGTGCCTCTGCGTCGAGCTCGAAGAGATCCCTGGAGCTCCGAATGCCGAGCACCTCGCGCACCGAAGGGATCGGGCGAGCGTAGGTGACCGGAGCCGACTGGAACTCGACGCTACCGAGACTATCTCCGGGGTCCACTGGCACCGAGGCAGCCAACGCGACCTCGATGCATCCAGCCAGTCCCTCGGGCAGAGCCTCCCGGGTGCCCTGCCAGAATATCCACAGGCCACCATTCGCGAGGGTGTCCGCACAGAGCCGCCCGGGAGCCACCAGCAGCCGGAGTTCGCCTTCCCGCTCGAACCAGGCGAAGTGGCCCGCCGCCTCCTGAGCCACCACGAACCGTCGCAGCCGCCCGGATGCCTGGAGCTCGTGCAGGACCTCCGGCTCTCCGGCGTCGAGATGCGAAAGAATGGCTGCCCTCACCTGACGACCGTGGAGCTTCACGAGCGCCCAGAACCCATCATCCCGTTCTGCCGGCCCCGGCGCCCGGCTCACAAGGCAGCACTCCTGGCACCAGTCCAACGCTGCCTCGAACGCTCCTCGAACGCGCTCTCCCCCGCTGCTGAACCACATGGCCTGGGTCATTTCGCGACTCCAAACGGCAATCCGGGCTCGACGTGCATCATGGTCCTCTGAATCCTGGGATAACCACAGCGCAGCACAGAGTAGTATGCGTCTAGACAGGTGCTGGCGTCCTCGATCTACCAGCCCAGAACAAGAACGGGGAGGAGAATCTCATGAGGTCGGTCAAACCCTGTCACTTGCTCATCCGTCCAGTATTTCACGCTCGGCATCTTCGACTGGAAGAGGCAAGTGGAGACCAGTCGAGCTCACCATCCAGAGGTAAGCGCCCAACACCCACTTGGCCACGAGCGCCCCGCAGCACGTCACCGAGCTTCGGCTCCTGTAGGCGAACCGCTTGCTTGCTAGGTCAGCCCACAGCGGCGTGGCCACTCAGGAGTTCGACTCGGAGGAGAGTCAGTACGTCTCGAGGAACCAGAACTGCTTGTACTCACCGGTCGCGGGCACCGTGCTCGACTCGATATCCGAGACGTACCCGTGGTGGGGGCCACTGCGCAGCGACGTTAGGAGCTCATCCAGATCCGAGGGCAGTCCCTCGGCGACGACCTCCACGGTGCCGTCGCTCCGATTGCGAACCCAACCCGTCAGGTCGAGACGCCGCGCTTCCTCGATGACGAACATGCGGTAGCCGACGCCCTGCACATGGCCGATGACGGTAGCGTGTAGACGCCGTTGTTCCATGGTCCTGAGCAGAGTTTTACCATCCTGATCCGCCGAATGGCCAGCGGCGCCCCGAGTTGCGGCAGCCGGCAATGGATTCGCGTTCTTTGGACCCTTGGTCCGGAGGCTTGCCCTGCGCGGCGAGTTGCGCAAGGCTCGGCGGGTTCCAGCATGCCAGCGGAACGTGGCCACCCGTGACTGTCGCAGTCGTCGCAGAAAAACCCTCGGTCGCCCGGGACATTGCCGCCGTGCTCGGCGCAACGAAGCAGGGGAGTGGCATGCTCGAAGGGGGTGGCTACATCGTGACGTGGGCCATTGGCCACCTCGTCGCCCTTGCCGAGCCCCACGAGATCGAACCAACCTGGAAGCGTTGGAGCCTCGACACCCTTCCCATGTTGCCGCGAGACTTTCCCCTGGTCGTCGTACCCGAGACCAGGGACCAGTTCTCGGTGGTGCGCCGGATCCTGCATAGCAAGGCGGTCCAGAGCGTCATCTGCGCCACCGACGCGGGACGCGAGGGGGAACTGATCTTCCGCTACATCTATGAGGCCGCCGGGTGCCAAAAACCGGTGAGTCGGCTGTGGATCTCGTCGCTCACGCCTGACGCCATCCGGGCCGGCTTCCGCAACCTGAAGAGCAGCTCGGACTACGACGCCCTCGCGGACGCAGCCAAGGGTCGGAGCCGTGCCGACTGGCTCGTGGGGATGAATCTCTCGCGAGCCTACAGCCTCACGCTGGCGTCGGACATCTCGGTGGGCCGGGTCCAGACGCCGACCCTGGCCATCGTGGTGGAACGAGAGCTCGCGATCCAAAACTTCGTTCCCGAGGACTACCTCGAGGTGGTCGCGACGTTCTCCCCTCACCTGAACGGCGCACCCTCGAGCTCCACCTACGAGGGCACCTGGGTCCGCCCGGCTCCGAGCGCAGCAGACGCCCAGCGCGGCGGCCCGGCTCCGAGCGCAGCAGACGCCTCGCGCGGCCCGAACCCACGCACGACCAGCACCAGGCGCACCCCGACTCCAGGCACCACAAGCGTCCAGCGCGGCCCAGCTCCCGGCGACGACGCCAGCGAGTCGGCGAAGCTCCGGCGTCTCCCGCCCGACGGTGAAGAAGCCGGAAGGATTGTCGCCCGAGCGCGCGCGGGAACGGCCAGGATCGAATCCGTTCAGGCGGTGGCCCATAAGCTCCCGCCAGCGCTACTCTACGATCTCACGGAGCTGCAGCGCCACGCCAACCGGCTCTTCGGGATGAGCGCGCAGAAGACCCTCAACGTGGCCCAGTCGCTCTATGAGCGCCACAAGCTCTTGAGCTACCCGAGAACGGATAGTCGCCACCTCTCGCAGGACGTCGCCAGAACCCTGGACGCGGTGGTAAACACCATCGCGGCTCGATACCCAGATCGGATCGCCCCGGGCTCGGGAGCCGTGCCCCTAGGTCGGCGATTCGTCGACGATACCCGCGTAACCGATCACCACGCCATCATCCCCACCGTCGCGCCCACCCGCCGAGGCAGCCTCAGCGACGACGAAGAGAAGATCTATGATCTCGTGTGTCGGCGCCTCCTTCAGTGCTGGCACGCCGACCACGTGTACTCGGTGACGACGGTCATCACGGCCATTTCCTCGGCAGAGTCCCCTCCCATCGTCGACCACTACGAGAGCCGGGGCACGGCCGTCGATCAGGTGGGCTGGAAGGTGCTGGACCTCGGAGAGGGCCAGCGTCCGCCCAAACGCGGTCGCCGGCGCGCCAACGCGGGTGCCAACGACTCGGAAGAGTCCGGTGCTGGCACCAGTCCGACGCTCCCAGCCGGGCTGCGCCGGGGACTCGCAGCCACGGTGGTGGACGCGACCGCCGTGCCCAAGCGTACCCGCCCCCCACGGCGCTTCACCGAAGCCACCCTGCTCACGGCCATGGAAAACGCTGGGCAGAGCCTGGAGGAGAAGGAGCTCTCCGACGCGATGCGCGACCTTGGGCTCGGTACGCCTGCCACGCGGGCTCAGATCATCGAGACCCTGCTGCGCCGTGAATACATGCTCCGTTCGGGCAAATCCCTCGAGGCAACGGCGAAGGGTATTGGACTCATTTCGGTCGTCCACCCCGAGGTGAAGAGCCCGGCAATGACCGGCGAGTGGGAGGCCAAGCTCAAGCGCATGCAGCGCGGTCAAGGGGATCTGCGGAGTTTCATGGCCGGCATCGAGGCCTACGTGACGGAGGTGGTACGACGGGTCGGGGGCGGTGCCGAGGCCGCACCCGTGCCAGCCACGCTGCGGTCCCCCATTCCCCCGCCGC
>CAYRKE010000243.1:4180-6708 GCA_964424695.1 uncultured Polyangiaceae bacterium | reverse complement strand
TTTCGGCCCCATCAGGAGACGGTGTGTCGCGCTGCCACCGAAGGTCGCGATGTCCTGCTGGTCATGCCGACCGGCGCCGGCAAATCCCTGTGCTATCAGCTGCCGGGCCTCGCTCGGGCAGGCACCACGCTGGTCGTGAGCCCCCTCATCGCCCTGATGGAAGACCAGGTGTCGAAGCTGGTGGCGCAAGGTCACCGCGCCGAGCGCATCCACTCCGGCCGCGGGCGGCCCGAGTCCCGGCAGGCGTGTATCGAGTACCTCGCCGGGCGCCTGGACTTCCTCTTCATCGCTCCCGAGCGGCTCCGGGTCCCTGGTTTTGCGGAGCTCTTGGCGAGGCGACCTCCCACCCTGGTGGCGGTCGACGAGGCCCACTGCATCTCGCAGTGGGGGCACGATTTCCGGCCTGACTACCGCTTGCTGGGGCAGCGGCTCCCAGCGCTTCGCCCCGCGCCCATCGTTGCGCTCACCGCCACGGCAACCCCACTAGTACAAGACGACATTGCGGATCAGTTGGGCCTCACCGCCGCGGCCCGTTTCATTCACGGGTTCCGTCGCACCAACATCGCCATCGAGGTGGTCGAGATGAGCCCCAGTGAGCGGGAAGCGGCCATTGGCACGCTGCTGGGGCAGAGCGGCCGCCGCCCCGCCATCGTCTACGCTGCAACCCGCAAGGATGCGGAAGACCTCGCCGCAGCCCTCGGGAAGAGGCTCGCCGCAGCCTACCATGCTGGGATGGATGCCCAGGAGCGGGAGCGAATCCAGACGGCATTCCTGGAAGGGCGGCTCGAGATCGTGGTGGCCACGGTGGCGTTCGGCATGGGCATCGACAAGGCCGACGTGCGCACCATCATCCATGCCGCGCTGCCTGGGAGTCTCGAGAGCTACTACCAGGAGATCGGCCGCGCCGGGCGCGATGGGAGCCCGGCCACGGCCATCCTCATGCACTCCTATGCCGATCGGAAGACCCACGAGTTCTTCCATGAGCGCGACTACCCGGACGTAGCGGTCCTCGAAGCCATCTACGCCAAGCTCACCAAGAAGCCCGTGGCACGGGAGAAGCTCCGCACCAAGGTCCTGGTGGATCCCGACGTATTCGACAAGGCCCTGGGGCAGCTGGGGGTGCACGGTGGCATGGTCACGACCCCAGACGACGAGATCATCCGGGGTGCCAAGGGTTGGGCCAAGCCCTACCTAACCCAGCGGGCCCACAAGGCGGAACAGCTTCGCCTCATGGGTCGTTTCGCCGAGTCCCACGATTGCCGCATGGTCCACCTGGTGCGCCATTTCGGCGATCAGGAAGACTCCGGCACACCGTGCGGGCTCTGCGACGTCTGCTCACCCCAATCCGCCATCGCTACCGAGTATCGCGAACCAAGCCCGGGCGAGGAAGCCGCCATCGCGCGGATCCTCTCGATCCTCGCCACGAACCACGAGCTCGCCACCGGCCGCCTTTACCGCGAGACCTGCCCCATGGAAGAGCTCGACCGCCGCTCCTTCGAACACGTCTTGGCTGGTCTCTGCCGCTCCGGCCTCGTGACGGTCAGCGAAGCGTCTTTCGAGAAGGACGGCAAGGAGATCAGCTACGAGCGCGCATCGCTCACGCCCGCTGGTTGGCAGAACGGCGCACCAACCGTGCCGATCCCCATGACCCGGACAGAGCGCAAGCCCCTCAAGCAACCAGCTCGAAAGAAGGCAGCGGCCAAGGCGACCGCTGCTCCCAAAGCCCGGAAGCGCGCCCCCAGGGCGGGAGCGCCGGTATCCCAGCCGAATCGCGACGCCACAGCGGAGCCCGCGGCGAAGAGCGCGAGCAAGAGCCGTGGCAAGCGCTGGAGCAAGTGGTTCTTCATCAACAAGAACAAGCGGGCAAAGAAGGCACCTCGATAGGACAGCGCCAGCCTGCGACCGATGTAGCACGAGGTCGCCTCGAAGGCTCCGGCGGGCAGTCGAGCCAGAGAGTCCCGGGGGCCTTCGCTTGTGCGAGCGCAGCGCATTGATACTGCGCTCACCCGCCCATCCAGACATCGCACCGGGGGCTGAAGCACTCAGTCGGGGTTCAGTTTCATCAAGGTGGGCCGTTTCCAGTGTGGCGATCCCCTGCCCTGGTCACGCACCGGCGCGGCGCGGCGCATTCGGTCGCTCCACCCTGGAAAAGCCCCATGATGATGCATTCGACAGCCCGATGTGCCCCTATTCTTGCCGCGCTCGCGCTCGCCTGCGGAGGTGGCGGAGGAACGACGAGTGAGCAGGGTGCACACAGTGCCGGCTCTAGCGCCTCTGCATCAGTGAATGATGCGGGTCGAGCGGATTCGAGCACCGACGAGGGGGGCGGCGGGAGAGCCGACGAACCCGGTGCCGGTGTGGGCTCGACCAGCAATGGCAGCGGCGGCTCCAACAGCTACCCCTCCGGCGGCTTCAGCAACTTCGCCTCCGGCGGCTCCACCAGCATCGCCTCCGGCGGCTCCACCAGCATCGCCTCCGGCGGCTCCACCAGCATCGCCTCCGGCGGCTCCAACTTCGCCTCCGGCGGC
>CAYRKE010000243.1:1712-4080 GCA_964424695.1 uncultured Polyangiaceae bacterium | reverse complement strand
TCGCCTCCGGCGGCTCCAACTTCGCCTCCGGCGGCGCGGGGAACGCTGACGACTGTGGCAATGGAACGATCGATCCGGGAGAGGAATGCGACGACGGCAACGGCGACGACTCGGACGGCTGCGAGAACAGCTGCATCGTCACGGGATGTGGCGACGGACGAGTCGGGTACGGTGAGCTCTGCGACGATGGAAATACGGTGAGCGACGATGGCTGCCGAGGTGACTGCCTCTACATCGAGGATGTGCTACGGCGAGCAGCTCTGCCTCAGTGGGAGTGCCTGCCTCGGTGGTGAGTGCGTGCCACTGACCGAATGCGCGGCTGACGAGTACGAGGCTGAGGCGCCGACCGCCACCAGCGACCGACTCTGCGCGGCGCTGACACAGTGCACGCCAGAAGAGTGGGAATCTGTAGCACCAGGTTCAACGAACGACCGCGTGTGCACGCCGTTGACACAGTGCACAGGAGAACAGTACGAATCGAGAGCGGCTACCGCGACGAGCGATAGGGCTTGCGCGGCGCTGACACAGTGCACCGCGAATCAATGGGAGTCCGTCGCACCCGCCGCGACGACCGACCGAGAGTGCCAGCCCCTGACGGTCTGCACCGCGGACCAGTGGGAGTCAGCGGCTCCAACTTCGACCACCGACCGCGTATGCCAACCCCTGACGGCCTGCACGGCGAACCAGTGGGAGTCGGCGGCGCCTACGGCGGCCAGTGACCGACAGTGCCAAGCCTACCTGACGATGTGCGCGCCCGGTGAGCAGCAGACCCAGCCACCGAGTGCGACTTGCGAGGCTTGTTCTCCCGGGGAATACTGCCCAGGCGGGACAGAGCCCGCCCAGGAGTGCTTCCACGATCCGGACCGTGACCCGTCGACGCCGTGTGTGAATGCGGTCCAGGTTGCGGCAGGCTACGATCACACGTGCATCCTGGACGACAGGGGAGTCGTCTCCTGCTGGGGGAGCAACTCCCACGGCAAGGCCACGGTGCCCGCGAGCCTCGGAACGGTCGTGCAGGTCACGGCGGGCTACCTACACACGTGCGCCCTGGACGAGGCGGGCGTCGTCTCCTGCTGGGGTGACGACGGCGAGGGTCGGACCACGGTCCCAGCGAGCCTCGGAACGGTCGTGCAGGTTGCAGCGGGCTTGTCTCACACGTGCGCACTGGACGACGGGGGCCTCGTGACCTGCTGGGGAAGCAACTCCGACGGCCTGAGCACAGTGCCAGTGGGCCTGGGAACGGTCGTGCAGGTTGCGCCTGGCTGGTATCATACGTGCGCGCTGGACGACCGGGGCGTTGTGACCTGCTGGGGAAGCAACGACTACGGCCAGACCTCGGTGCCAGCGGGCCTCGGAACCGTCGTACAGGTTGCGGCGGGCTGGGGTCACACCTGCGCCCTGGACGACGCGGGAGCTGTCACCTGCTGGGGATGGGACGGCTACAGCCAGATCTCGGTGCCAGCGAGCCTCGGAACGGTCGTACAGGTCGCGGCGGGCTACCAGAACATGTGCGCCCTGGACGACGCGGGTGTCGTCGCCTGCTGGGGAAGCAACGACTACGGCCAGACCTCGGTGCCACCGAACCTCGGAACGGTCGTGCAGGTTGCGGTGGGCTACCAACACACGTGCGCCCTGGACGACGTGGGTGTCGTGGCCTGCTGGGGAAACAACAGCTACAACCAGGTGTCGGGATTCATTCCGTAGATGGCCCCTCGAAATCTGCTTGAAGGCATTGTGGGTGGAGCTCGTTGCTCCACCCGCCGCTAATCGCCCCCGGTTACGCGCTGCGCATCAATGGGACCCAAGACCCTGGGCAATTCGACCAGCGCGATGAGAGCCTCGCCGAACCGCAGGGTTCGTCGCTATCGCCGCTCCAGTCCTCGGGGCACCCCTCGTGGGCGAAGCGGCTTGCGCAGCGGGTACGGCGACTGCGACTGGGACGGTCGAACGGTGAGAACCGGACCGGAGCACACTATCCGGAGCGCTCTTGGGACTCGAGACGGCTCTAGAGCCGCTCGATTCGCTCCCACAGAGCGAAGCCCCGACCAGCCGCATCGGGGGCTTCCTGCTCGAGCTCGTCGAGTAGGGCATCCGGCGAGCACTCGGATCTTCGCTGGCCGTACACGCCATGGCCAGCGTCCACGCGACGCTTCACCGACTGCATGAACTCGGGAAATCTGGTCTCGAGCCATGGGCGGGCGCGGTGATCCCGTCTGGGCCACGCCGCGGAGTCCGCCGAAGCCGAAACCTGGTGCGCGGGAACCGGGACTATGGCTCCCGGGAGCTACCGGAGGAGCGAGCGCTATCCTCGAGGGGCTCCTGGGAGCTCCTAGCGATGCCCCCCTTAACGTTTGGGGGCTCCGGGGAG
>CAYRKE010000243.1:0-1612 GCA_964424695.1 uncultured Polyangiaceae bacterium | reverse complement strand
GGGGGCTCCGGTAGGACACCAACGAAGCCCGCGGTGCAGTCGGATGCTCGATCTGGAAATGAGCCCGTTGCTGAGGTGTGCAACGCAGACCCATGCGTCGGGCAAGTGGCCGACGGAGCGTGGCTTTGCGGCCAATCCCCTTCCATCAGTTCGCGGCGAGACTGCCCAAGACCGGGTCGGCGCAATCAGTGAGCGCAGGCGCGGTGCAGCGAGCCCTCACGTCACGACACGCCTGAGCCATCGCTCTCATGCTCGACGCCAGGCGCGCCCGTACCTCCGGGGCGCCCAAGACCCAAGACCCACCTCGATGGTGAGCCATTGCAGGCTGCGCCCCATGACCCAGGCAGAGCGCTGGCCCCACAAGCAACCGGCTCGGCTGCGCTACAGCTTCTCGATGATCCGTGGACTGGTGGACACTGAAAGCCGCTCGAAGTCCTTCACGTTGAACGTGACGAGCACATCGGACCGGATCTCCTCAGCAGCACACAGGTGTAGCGCGTCGAAGATGACTCCCGAGGTAAGGCCGCGCTCGGCACAGCGTTGCATGGCGACATCGTAGACGTTGGAGTCGCAGGGAACGACGCGAAGGAAGCCTCGCAGGGCTTGCTGGAGGGCGAGCGCGTCGTTGGGTGAGATTCTGGGCTCGAGAGGAAGCTTGGTCAGCACCGAGTAGAGCTCGGCCAGGGCATGTGTCGAGAAGAACCCCTCGTGCTCGCCGTCTTCGACCCCAGACAACAGCGCAACAGCGGCTGCATGTCAGGGATGGGCGGCAACCGCGGCTGCAACGAGGATGGAGGTATCAAAGGCGATGCGCATGGAGGCTCAGCTCAACGAACTCATCGATCCGACCCTCGCGGATCTGGCGATGGTCAAGCGCGTCCGTCTGATGCTCCTGAGCGAGCGGCGCTGTGAAAATGGGCCACCTGTGCGAGGTGTCCACGGGAGACGTTCCCTCGGCGTTCGCGGGAACGTTGTCTCGTAGCAGCGCGAGCGCCAGCGCCCGACGTTCTTCGGCGGGCAACGCCCTGAGTGCTTGGAGGATCTCGGCGACAGTCATCGTCGCTAGCCTAGCTTGCTTGGAGGAGTACATCCAGCCGAAGAGACATACCCCGCCAGGGCAGCGCTCCGAAACAGCCCGTTTCTAACGCTAACCTCTTCGCCTGCACTGGCCCTTTCGCCAGGTAGGGCATCCGGCGAGCGCTCGAAGCTTCGATCGCCGTACACGCGACGGCAGCGTCCAGGCGGCGCTTCACCGACTGCATGAACTCGTGGAATCCGGTCTCGAGCCATCGAAGCGCGCGGAGATCCCGTTCGGGCCACGCCGCGGAGTCCGCCGAAGCCGAAACCTGGTGCGCGGGAACCTCAACTGGGCTCCCGGGAGCTGGCGGAGGAGCGAACGCAATCCTTTGCGGCCTTTGCGACTTTGCGGTCAATCCCCTTCTATCAGTTCGCCCGACCACAGTTGCTCCCCTCGATCTCCGGGGCGCCCAAGACCCAAGCCCCACCTCGATGGTGAGCCATTTGCAGGCTGCGCCACATCGCCGATCGAGCCGAGCGAGACCCATCCGGACAGAGACAGGATCTGCCGCTGACGCTGAGGCTGCCGCTGACG
>CAYRKE010000242.1:0-11056 GCA_964424695.1 uncultured Polyangiaceae bacterium | reverse complement strand
TGGGACCCCGAGCCTGAGGTCCCCCGTGTGCGAGGTGGATCGCGCAGCGTGCTAGGAGGTTGGAAGGCGTGAACGGATACCCCAGCTCGGACAATGCCGCCCGGTCACGCGCGTACGTGCAGAGGGCGGCACGTAACGGTGCCGCCCTCTGATTTGCGACAAGAGCTCGCTATCTCATTCGTGCGCGCTGCCGAGCACGGTCCGATTCTTGTCCATGATCATCTTCGTGAGCTCATCCCGGGCCGGCCCGAGGTACTTGCGGGGATCGAACTCCGCCGGGGACGAGACAAATACCTTCCGAATCATTGCGGTCATCACCAGGCGACCGTCGGAATCGATGTTGATCTTGCACACTGCCGACTTCGCCGCCCTGCGAAGCTGCTCGGACGGGATGCCGACCGCTGCCTTGAGAGCGCCGCCGTTGGAATTGATCATCTCGACATACTCAGGAAGCACCGAGCTTGCGCCGTGCAGCACGATTGGGAAACCGGGAATGCGGCGCTCGATCTCCTCCAGGATGTCGAAGCGGAGCGGAGGAGGCACGAGCACGCCCTTCTCATCCCGGGTGCACTGCTCGGGCTTGAACTTGTAGGCCCCGTGCGAGGTGCCGATAGAGATCGCCAGCGAGTCAACGCCGGTGCGCTTCACGAAGTCCTCGACCTGATCGGGATGGGTATAGATCGATGCCGCCGCCACGACGTCGTCCTCGATGCCAGCGAGAACGCCCAGCTCGCCCTCGACGGTCACGTCGTGGGCGTGCGCATACTCGACGACCTTCTTGGTGAGCTCGATGTTCTTGTCGTAGGGATGGTGCGAGCCGTCGATCATCACGCTGGAGAAGCCAGACTCGATGCAGCTGACGCAGAGTTCGTAGGTGTCGCCGTGGTCCAGGTGAAGCGCGATGGGCATGTCGAAACCGGAGTCTCGCGCCATTTTCACCGCACCCTCGGCCATGTAGCGGAGCAGCGTCTGATTTGCGTACTTCCGAGCGCCGGAAGACACCTGGAGAATGACCGGAGACTTGGTCTTGCCGCAGCCATTGATGATGGCCTGGATCTGCTCCATGTTGTTGAAGTTGTAGGCAGGCACCGCGTAGCCGCCCTTCATGGCGTCCGCGAACATCTGCTTGGTATTGACGAAACCGAGTTCCTTGTAGCTGACCATGCGAAAGTCTCTTTCTTCCAGCGCCGTACGCGTGAGCCATCAGCACCAAGCGATGGGTCTACTCAGCTGCGCAGAGCGCGAACACGGAAGACATAACGCAACGACACGTCCTGGCGAGCAGTCTTCACTCGGAAACGGACGAAAGGGCGCACAATCAAGATGCTGGTTTTGCGGCCAAATGGCCACCTGGACAAATCGGGCGCACTATTTGCGCACCGAACGATGCTGTAGTCGCATTCGAAGCTCGTTCGGATCGCCGGCCTTCACCCCAATTCGTGCGCGACGACAGTCAGGGTGCGCACACCAAACAGTAAATGCCCAACGCTCGAGACGACGGGTACCCTGAGCACAGAAGGGAACGACGGACTCACTCCCAGCACGTCATGACCTGCTTCCATCAGACGCCGGGCCGCGCGATGGGAGTAGCGTTCCGGGTTTGGAGAAATGCCAAGTACGGCGCCCAGCACGAGCACCAGTCTACCCGGTGGGCCAGTTCATGGAGGCCTCGGCGGAGAAGCGGAGCAACGTCGTTGACGAGAGTTCTTCGCCAGGACGCAGAACAGTGCTCGGAAAACCTGGCTGGTTGGGAGAGTCTGGGAAGTGCTGAGTCTCGAGGCAAATCGCCGAACGCTTGGGATAATTCGCCCCTTCCTTGCCGCGCAGATTCCCGCCAAGGAAGTTACCGCTGTACACCTGAATCCCCGGCTCGGTAGTGAGCACGTCCAGAACCCGCCCGGACTCTGGCGAGAAGAGCCGCGCGGCATGGAGCAACGTACCCCAGGTTCCGTCCAGCACCCAGTTGTGATCATATCCGCCAGCGCGACGAAGCTGCTCGTGAAGAGCGTCGATTCGATCACCGATCCGGCGCGGAGTGGTGAAATCGAGCGGAGTGCCGGCGACAGCGACTAGCTCGCCCGTCGGGATGATCGTCTCATCAACGGGCGTGTACTTCGAAGCGCCGAGCCAGAGCCAGTGATCCAACACGCTCGGCTGCCGGTGCCCAGCCAAGTTGAAGTAGGCGTGCTGAGTGAGACACACCACCGTCGGACGGCTAGTACGAGCGCCGTACTCAATTCGAATCGACGAGTCCGTGTGCAACGTGTAGGTCACCGTCGCCTCAAGCTGCCCAGGATAACCGGCATCTCCATCCGGGCTCGTGTGCCGGAAGGTAACCCCGACAGCGTCTCCCCGCACAAAACTCTCGGCCCTCCACACCTTGCGCTGAAAGCCCTCGGGGCCCCCATGTAGGTGGTTGGGACCGTTGTTTACCGGCAGCACATGCTCCTTGCCGTCGAGCGTGAAGCGTCCCTTCGCAATGCGGTTCGCGTAGCGACCAACCACGCAGCCGAGATAGTACCCGTCCTCCTCATAGCCGCGGAGGTCCTCGTAGCCGAGTACGACGTCCCCCACCTTGCCGACCCGATCGGGGACCTCCAACGAGACAATGGTGGCCCCGAAGCTGCTGAGGCGAAGCCTCGATCCCGAGCCGCTGGTCAGCGTGAATAGCTCAACGGGGGTGCCATCGCTCTTCGTTCCATGATTGCTGCGTTCTACAGTAGGCTGCATACGGATCCTCTTCTGCGCGGCAGCATAAGTCAGCCACCAGTTCACTGCCAAGCTCGACATCTCCCCGAGCACCGGGTCCGGCCACTGGCGACGCGAGCCCTTCCACCACGTCGTCCGGCACGACGACTCGCTCCGCGCCTGCAACACGAGGGCGAATACACCCACGACGCATAAGGGCGATGGGTTCCGAAACTAGCCGGGCGCTCGGGCACGGCCCGAGAACAAAGACCTCGCTGGAAAGACGCGTGAAGGTCGTCCAAGCAAGGCTAGTCTCTCCGGACGCGGCGGACGCCAACAGGAGGAAAGTCAACAAGGCCAAGCCCAACTGAGCCCCCGAGAGCGCGACAGACGGCCACGCCCCCTCGGAATGCGCCCCCCTCGAAGTGCGCAGATGAGCCGCGGCGGGGCCTTACGAGGTTCGCAAGGGAGACCGAACGAACCACCGCCGGGCCGCCTGCATGCAGGAGAACACCGAGCCCGGCGCATGGTGCGCGAAGCCATGCCCCCCTGGACTTCGTGCCCAGCCCGGCCAGAACGACAGGGCTCTGAGAGGAGGGACCCGGGAAGCCCAGCGGAGCCGACCTGGCTCTTGGGCCGCATGCCATCCCGCTCCCCCGATCAACCCGCACCCAATGCAGGAGGCTTGGCCGCCTGACCCGATCTTAAGGACCGCGTCGATTCGCCGTTTTGGCTCATCATCCTATGTTGGCGCCAACCATTCTCATCATCGATGACTCGGAGTCCGCGTCGCGGGCAGCGCGGACGGCGTTGGCAACCTGTGTCGAGGGCTACCAGATCGAGGTCGCCAGCAACGGACTCGACGGTTTCAAGCGAATGGTGACCGGCGCGGTGGATCTCGTCCTATGCGACCTGATGATGGAAGGGTTCGACGGCTTCAAATTCCTGGGGCTGAAGCGGAGCCGCCCTGACCTCACCGAAGTGCCCGTGATCATGCTGACCGGTGCCGGCGCCGTCACCGAGAAGGTAAAAGCGCTCGAGGGAGGCGCTTCCGACTACCTAACCAAGCCATTCGAAGATGCGGAGCTCATCGCGCGCGTTCGCGTACATCTCAAGCTCCGCGCTCTCCAGAATGAACTCCGCGAAAAGAACCGCAAGCTCGAGGAGCTGTCCAACACCGACGACCTCACCAAGCTAGCCAACCGCCGGCACTTCATGGAGGTCGCATCGATCGAGTTCCTTCGAGCGCTGCGCTACGAGCGGCCACTCTCGTGTATTCTGCTCGATCTCGATCACTTCAAGCGCATCAATGACACGTACGGGCACTTGGCTGGCGACGCGGTTCTTCGAACGGTTTCGCAGACACTCCGCAACGGTCTGCGCGGGCAAGACATCGCGGCGCGGTACGGAGGCGAGGAACTGATACTCATTCTACCGGAGACTTCTCCCGAGGGAGCGGAGGCCGTCGCACAGCGCTACCGGCGCGCGATTCGTGAGCTCGCCATCGAGCACGAAGGGCAAATCGTGAAGGTCTCAGCAAGCTTTGGGGTCGCGAGCTACCCGTCCAACTCAGCCGATACGCTGGAGCATCTGGTGCGCGCTGCCGATGCGGCCCTCTATCAAGCCAAGGAACTGGGACGCGACTGCGTCGTCGTGGCCAGCAACTGAGGCATTGCCCGATCGGTGACGCGGTTGGAGTGTCGGGCGGGCCGGCGTCGGTTCCGGCGAGCCCCCCCACCGCACCCAGCGCTCGAGCGCAAGCGTAGGCAGTCGCCCAATCGATGAGACTGGTCGCGCGGTCGAAATGCCAACTTTCCGCGCTCGGAAGCCTTGCGGCCTCGAGCCGCGCGGGACGCCTGGCGCTTGGTCGCCCTGGACGCTGCCCGAGCGGGGCGGTAGCGTCTCACCCTCGATGCTTCGCGTAGCCCGAACGTTGCTCCCAATTGCTGTGCTGCTGTCGGCATTCGTCCCTGCCAAGGCCCGTGCCGCCGAGCCTTTCACGCAGGGCAGGACTGGCCTGGCGGTCACCGGGCGCTACGGTTTTCCCCTCGGCAAAAACGTCTCGGAGAACCCATGGTCGGCCGGGCTGGGAATGACCTACGGACTAACGCTGTACGGGGGCCTGTACATGGGTCTCGCCGCAGAGAGCTTCGCGTTCGACAAGGGGATCGAACGCTTCGGCACCAAGGACGAGACGATCATCCGCGGTCGACTTGGCGGGGTGTGGTTCGAGTTGGGCAAGGACTGGGGAATCGTGAAGCCGCTGGTCGTCCGCGGGACAGTGGGAATTGGACCGGGGTGGGGTCGTATCCGCCACTGCTCGATCGAGGAGCAGACCGACGGCACGAGCGCGCGAGCCTGCTCGGACGAAGACGACCTTCGTGCCGTGGTTCATGCCAACGTGTCGCTCCTCGCAAGGGTCACGCGCCGGCTGTTCGTCGTCGGCAAGGGGGAGTGGGTCTACGATACGGGGTTCGATGAGCAAACGACAGGCGCGGTGGTCGCGCTCGGAGCAGGCTACAACTTCTGAGAGCGCACCTGCCGCCTAACCAATGTCGCCCAGTCAATCCGCACCAAAGCCTCCACCGCCCGAGGCCCTCCGGGCGCGTACGCACGCGCACCTCGAATGGGATCAGGTCCTCGACGTTATCGCGGGCCACGCCCTGAGCGATGCGGCGGCTCGACATATCCGCGCACTTCAGCCCGCCCCAAGCATGCTCCATGCGAGTCGACTCATGGAGCGAACGCGGCAGGCCCTCGCAGCTGAGGGGCTCGACGAGCCCCTCCCGCAGCGCGGGTTCCCGGACGTTCACGAAGTCCTCGAAAGAACGCGAAAAGGAGGGCTAGCGTCGGGACTCGAGCTCCGTCACGTGGCCGACCTGCTCGCCGCCGCCAGTGAGCTGCGAAGCTACGCCAAGGCGCATCGCGCCAAGCGCGAACTCCTCTGTGACGCCATCGACAGCGCTGCCACGCTCGACCAGTTGAGAGACGCCTTGGCGCGAGCGCTCGATTCGGATGGGACCGTGCTCGACTCCGCGTCGCCAGAGCTCGGCCGAGCTCGGCGAGCCGCTGCGGAGCAGCGCAGGGTGGTCCAGCGCCAACTGCAGGGCATGCTCAGCAAGTATCGCGATTCGCTCCGCGATGACTTCTATACGGAGAGGGATGGGCGCTACGTACTCCCGGTACGATCGGACTCGCACCTCAAGGTGGAAGGGATCGTCCTCGGTTCGAGTGCCTCAGGGGGGACACTGTATGTCGAACCCCTGGAGCTCACGGGGCTCGGCAATCAGCTCCAGATCTCCGAGGCTGCCGTCGAAAGGGAAGAGGCCAAGGTTCTCGCCGAGCTATGCAGCCAGGTTCTCCAGGTGGGCGCAGAAGTCAGCCAGGCGTGGGAGGCATGTGTCATCGCGGACGAGCTCGGCGCCATCACCCGCTGGGCGAAGCTCAGCCGCGCTAGCGCCGTCCAACTGTCCAGCACCACAACGCTGAGACTGCTGGGCGTGCGCCATCCGCTGCTCGCTCACATGGGGTCGAGAGTCGTACCAAACGACGTGCAGCTCGCTGGCGGCACAGCGCTGGTATTGAGCGGTCCCAACGCGGGCGGGAAGACCGTCCTGCTGAAGTGCATCGGTCTTGCGATTTGGATGGCCCACGCGGGTTTGCCAATTCCCGCGGAGCCCGAGTCCGTGGTGGGCTGGTTCGATATCGTGCTGAGTGACATGGGAGACAATCAGTCGATCGACATGTCGCTCTCGACCTTCAGCGCCCACGTGGGCAGCCTCGCAGGCATCGTTCAAGCCGCTGGAACCAGCACCCTCGCCCTGTTGGACGAGGTTGCCGCGGGCACCGATCCCGAGGAGGGGTCCGCGCTCGCTGCAGCCATCCTGGAAGACCTCGTCGCCAAGGGCGCTGCTGTCTTGGTCACGACCCACTACGACCGACTAAAGGAACTAGCCGCGCGAAACCCTGCATTTGAGAACGGATCGGTCGGATTCGACCTCGAGACCCTCTCGCCAACCTTCAAGCTGGCAGTCGGAGCCCCAGGACCTTCGACCGCCTTGATCGTTGCGCAGCGATTCGGGATTCCGGAACCCATCGTCGCCCGAGCCAAGGAGCTCCTTCCCGTCGACTCACTCGATCGGGAGAAGCTGGTGCGCGAGCTCGAGGCGGAACGGCAGAAGCTCGAACGGGCTCGTCTCACCGCCGAAGCCGATGCGCGTCGCCAAGAACAACTGCGACTCGAGCTGGAACAGGAACGCAAGACCGTCCGAGAGAAGGAGCGCTCCAAGTTGGAGCGGAGTGGCGCGGAATTGGCCAGCGAGATCCAGGAGGCTCGCATGCTGGTGCGTGATGCGCGCGCCAGACTGAGGGCGGAATCCCTGCGCGAGGCGGAGCTGCGTCAGCTCGAGCGCGCGATCGACGAGGCAGCGAGGCCGATCGTCATTGGAGGGAGAGTCCAGCAAACGCTTCGCAACATCGACGATCCTCTGTCACGACCGATCCACTCTGCTGAGCTCGTGCCCGGACTCACCGTGAGTCTTCCCAAGCTCGGAACCACCGGGAAGATCCTGGATGTCTCGGACAAAGGCCAGCTCACGGTTCAGGTCGGCGCCTTGAAGCTGAGAGCGTCCCCCGAAGACGTCATACTCGGAAAGGCCACGCCCACGTCCGGGACCAGACCGCCGGCTCCACCGAAGAAGCGCCAACGTGCCGAGGCGATGCCTCAGGCAACCACGCTCGACACCATTCGAACCTCCGCGAACACTCTGGACCTGCGCGGGCAGCGCGTCGAAGAAGCCCTCGATGAAGTGGACCGCTTCTTGGACGTCCTTCTGCAGCGGGGTGAGCCGAGCGGCTTCGTGCTTCATGGCCACGGGACGGGAGCGCTGAAAGCCGCCGTCCGGGCCCATCTGGCGGCCCACCCTCTGGTGACCCGCGCCCGCCCGGCGGAGCGGGACGAGGGTGGAGATGCCTTCAGCGTCTTCTGGCTTGGCGGGCCGGTCCGATAGACAGTCCCATCAAGAAATGCCAGCTCTATCAAGGTGATCTACCCGGCCGGGCGCGCGCCTTCCTCCATACCGAGGCAGCATCCACAGGTGACATGGTCTAGTATCAGCGTCGATGCAAGAGGACTATGAGGAACTGTGCGTGAGGCTCCGCGAGGTCGTCGGTCGTGCCGATCTGGGCGCCGAAGCCAAGGTCGACGCGATCAGGGGCATCCTCGATAGTGAAACGGGGCGCCCGACGGTGCGAGCGCACGAGTGGCGGGAGACCGGCGCAGTACCCCTCGAAGACGGTTCGGGCGATGGCCAATCCATCCAGTATGTGTGCGCTACGTGCGGCGCCAAGGGCTACCAAATCACCTACGCGACCAGCGTCACGATGTATCCCATCGTCTCGGATAGTCCTGGGTGTTCTGGCTAGGGAGCACACCGCTCATTAGGAAATAGAGCGCCCCAGGGGGCTGGCATCCGGGCAACGCCAGAACGACAGGCAGGTCGTCTGTCGTTCCAGAGCAAGCGACTAGAGCACCGATCATACAGCAAGCAGCGACCCAAACGTCTGTCTGCACGCGCCTCGCCCAGCCTGGGCGCACGCAAACAGGCGTTTTCAGCGTCAGGCAGACCGATCGGTGCTCTAGTACGACGCGCGCTCAAGTAGCTCGCTCACGGCGTGCTGCAGCGCGTGGGCAACCTTCTCGTCGCTCGGGTCCAACTGAACCCCGCAGACACCCCAGCGAGGCGATACGTGCCGCACCGTGGCGTCAACCTCAAAGGGATCGCTGTCCGAGAAGACGATACGAAGCCGCATGATCCCTTGCTCGAGAATCCGCACGGGAACACCGTCCAGCAAGAGACCGAGGCCGCCGACACCGATATCGACGACACCGACCTGCTCGGCCACGATGCCATCCAGGATCCACACTTCCACGTCGTAGTCTGCGGTTGGCCGAACCCGCACGTGCCGACGTCGCTCGATTGCTGGAGGCCGAAGACTCACGGACTCAGACTATCAGCCTTGCCGCATCAGAAACAGTGGTCGCGCAAGAATCTGCTCGAGTACCGGGCCAGAGGTCGGACCACCGCTACCGTGTCATCGAACTGGCGGCAACTGCTCGATGTCCCAAGCCGAGTGCCAGCCGCGAACGAGGACGGCCCTCCGTGAGTGCGTGGAGAGCCTGCCCCTTTGCTTTGAACGTCCCGCTTTCTCTGCCGATGTACGGAATCCGGGCACAATGCATTCGCACGTCGGCTCTGGTCACCTCATCCCGACACGAAACGTGAAGCCCGGCCGAGCCGTGAGACTCGCCGGGCTTGGCGTTCGTGCGGTAGCCCTCAACAGAGGCATCCCCACCGCAGCTGGGTTCAGATCCCGTCCGCAACCATCTGAGCGACGAGATCACCCACCTGGGTGGTTCCCATGCCCATCTTGCCGGCAGCCATGCTCTGGAGCTTCTCAGCGGTCGCCTTCATGATCGCGCGCTCGACTGACTTCGCTGCGTCGACCTCGCCGAGGCTGTACTCAAGAAGCATTGCGCCGGCCCCGATCGCCGCGAGGGGGTTGATCACGTTCTTGCCAGTGTATTTGGGAGCAGAACCCCCAATCGGCTCGTACATGCTGACGCCCTCAGGGTTGATGTTGCCGCCGGACGAGATGCCCATACCGCCCTGAATCATCGCGCCGAGATCGGTGATGATGTCTCCGAAGAGATTGTTGGTAACAATGACGTCATACCACTCCGGGTTCTTGACGAACCACATGCATGCGGCGTCGACGTGATTGTAGTCGCGCTTGACCGTCGGATAGTCTCGCTCGCCCATCTCGTGGAACGCCCGCTCCCACAAATCGAACTCGTAGGTGAGCACGTTGGTCTTCCCAACCAGCGTCAGCGTGTTCTTCCTGGCGCGCTTCTTCGTCAGCTCGAATGCAAACTTCAGACAACGGTCGCAGCCGGCACGCGATTGGATGGCGGTCTGCACCGCCACTTCCTCGGGCGTCCCCTTCTTCAAGAAACCGCCCGAACCGGTGTAGAGACCTTCGTTGTTCTCGCGGACGACGACGAAGTCGATCTCCTCAGGTCCCTTGTCTTTGATGGGTGTCCAAACCCCGGGATAGAGCTTGATGGGACGAAGATTGATGTACTGCTGGAGTTCGAACCGCAATCTGAGCAGGATCCCCTTCTCCAGGATGCCCGGCTTGACATCGGGATGCCCAATCGCCCCCAGCATGATGGCGTCGAATTGACGCAGCGTGCTCGCCGCCGAATCCGGAAGAACCTCGCCGGTACGCAGGTAACGGGCGCCCCCCCAGTCGAAGGCGGTCCAATCGGTCTTGAACCCGAATCGTTGCGCAGCAACGTCAATGACCTTCTTCGCCTCGGCAGCCACTTCGGGGCCGGTTCCGTCACCACCGAGCAAAGCCAACTTGTAGGTCTTGGCCATGAGCATCGTCTTTCCTTAGTTTTTGATAGCGGCAAGCCCGAACGCGGAGCCACGAAACCCCGGACAGGCCCTGTGCGGGGCGGAGAATCCTTCATAAACGACCAACGTGCAAGGTTCGACTCGGCCCAGGGGACCACTGGCTGATGGGTCGCTCGTAGACAGTGGGTAACGCTCCCGAACAGGCCGCCCGGTGTTGCGTCCCGGC
Source organism: uncultured Polyangiaceae bacterium (assembly GCA_964424695.1). Lineage (GTDB taxonomy): Bacteria > Myxococcota_A > Polyangia > Polyangiales > Polyangiaceae > JAEWRL01. The sequence goes on along the minus strand of CAYRKE010000242.1, from coordinate 721 downwards.
CGCGGGCTCGCTCGACTGCCGGTCGGCCTTGCCAGAGCGACATGCGGTTCAGCCACAGATGGATCACTCTGTCGCGACCGACCAGCAACAAGACCACTGACCAGCAAGCGGAACCCGGAATTTCTCCTGCGAAGTCGTCCCCGCAACCGAGATCGGGGCGGCTCCGCGAGCTTGCGAAGGCTGGCGAACGGATCGGGTACACCAGGAGCTCTTCCGAGGAAGACGGGGGGCTCGACCGAAGCGGAGGGGCGCTCTCAGTTCCGGGAGCCACCGACACCGTCGGCGACGGATCCACACCGCAGCCTACCAGCATGCGTGAGTGGTGGCGCGCCCCCGGTCACTCCGGAGACTCGCCCCCATCCGCTTCACGTCCATAGGTCAGGCGCTGGCGGCTCGGAACGATTCTCAGGACTCTGCGTTGCCAGAATCGCGACCTGCCAGTATCACTTCAAGACGACGCGATAAGCCTGGGAGATATGGGATGCTGGCAAAAGGAAAGCTCAAGGTCACGATCAACCCCAAGCTCTGTCTCGGGGACGGCGCATGCTGTGAGGTGGCCCAGCGGACCTTCAAGGTCGGCTCGAACGGTACGACGACCGTGCGTGCGAATTCCGAGGATGACGTGGAAACCATCGTTGCCGCCGCCGAGGCTTGTCGCATGGACGCCATCACCGTCGAAGACGCCGAGACAGGACAACGGCTCGTTCCGGCCCCACGCTAG
>CAYRKE010000241.1:4293-11083 GCA_964424695.1 uncultured Polyangiaceae bacterium | reverse complement strand
TGTCGCGGTGCATCACTCGACGGAACTCACGCGAAGCGGACGCCGATGTAGACCATGACCGGTGGGCAGAAGTCATAGATGCTGTCGGATCCCTCAGGTGGGTTCACGTCCCCCATTTGACGGCTCCCAGAGTAGCACTGCCCGATGTGATCGAGCACCTCGCCGCAGGTCCTACACCGAAAGTAGTCCCTGAGTACGTTCGACCAATCCGGGTGTGAGGACTCGAGCGCGGCCAGGTACGCTTCTCGCGCCTCAGAGTCTTCGATGCAGGCCTCGACCATCTCGCGGAAGGTCATCTCACTGGGAATACAGCCCGGTTCGCCACCAGCACCAGCACCGACGGCACCGCCAGCACCGCCAGCACCGCCAGCCGCCCCCCAACTGGGCGCCCCGCTTGCAAGCTCGGGGCCATCATCCCCAAAGCCCGTTGTCGCCCCTCCGTTCGGGATCTCAATCAGAGAGATCCCACCCGTGCCCGACGAGCTGCCACCGGCACCGCCCATCGCCAAGGTCGTCGTCGCGCCCCCTGCCCCTGCCCCACCGGTCGGTGGAGTCGTCGCCCCGTTCCGGTCGGATCCGCCCGTGTCTCCGCCACAACCAACGCCCACGAACGTCACCAGCAAGAGGAGCGTCATCGCTGGCCCAGTGAGCATCGTGTTCAAGGTGCGGTAGCCCTGCCGCTCGCTGCGCGACTTGGCGAGTGCCGAGCGCAGCTCCTGCATGAGGGCCTTGGTGTCCACGACAATGGCCTCCGCGAGTGCGCTTCCCGGGCGGCGCTGGCGCAGCTCCTCGGCAAGATCGCCTGCCAGCTTCGTGAGCTCGTCCCAGTAGTCGTCTTCGTGACGATCGTGGGCGAGGTGAGCGAGGAACGTCTCGAGGATCTGCTCTTGAGTGGCCCAGGGCTTCAGCCGCAGCCCGCGCTCGTGGAGGAAGCGACGGAGCCGCAGGGCGGGGGGAGAGGGAAGGCTAGACGTCAGGTTCATTGGGGACTCCTCGAATGGGCAAGGAAGCAGTGCGTGCTCGTGCCAAGTCGACCGTGGACAGTGAGTTGCATGGCAGTGCAGCCCGCGCGGCACAGGCGACCGTAGGCGCAGTGGGCGCAACTGCCGTGGAGCGATTCGGGGCGAAAGCCGCGGGTATAGCTGAAGCGATGGGGATCGTTCCAGATCGTGGCAAAGGGCTCCGAACGGACGTTCCCTTCCACGTACGGGTCGGGGATCGACAGACAACCCTTGACGTGCCCATCACTCGTAATGCCGACCGCAAAGAGGCCCGCCCAGCACCCCGCCCAGGCCCGGCGGGGCATGCCAGGGGGGGTACGCAAGCGCACGTCATCCTGGGTGAGGTAGCCGACATTGTCCGTGAGGAAGGGGCGGAGCCCGGGGCCCTGCGCCAAGTCGCTGAGGACTTGGTGGAGGTGATTCGTCTCGGAAGCTGGCAAGGTGAGATCGGTCCGTCGCGCGCGACCCGACGGCATCGTATGTTGCACCTGCCATGCAAGTGCCCCGGCTGCCTCGAGCTGGGGAGCGAGCTCCGCGAGCGTTGGCAGGGTCAGGGTATTGAGCTGGCTGCCGACGCCAACGGCTAGCCCGTGCCTGGTGAACGTCTCGATGGCGTCGAGCGCGCGCCTGAAAGCTCCGGGCGCGCGGCGCTGGGCGTCGTGCACGGGCTCGGTGCCGTCCACACTGACGGTCACGGAGTCGAGGGGAACCATCGCCAGCCGAGCGGCTACTTCGTCAGTGACCAGGGCGCCCGAGGTCACCATCTCGACCTGTAGCCCGAGCCCAGCTGCGGTACGTGCAATGTCGTAGTAGTTCGGATGGGCCAGGGGTTCGCCACCCATCAGCGTCACACGTTCGCAACCGAGCTCGGCAAGCTCTCGGAGGACTCGGTTCCATTCCTCGACGTCGAGTTCGTTGCTGCGTGCTTGACCCGCTTCCGAACCACACGTTTCGCATCGATAGGGGCACCTGAGCGTCAGCTCGAGGACCGCAACGCGCGGCACCGGGCGCCGGATCACGATGCCTCCCGTTGGGCGCGCAGGCAGTAGGGATTCTCCGCAACGGTGCCGGTGCTCCAATACGCCATGGTCGTGCACCCGCCGCGGCAGAGCCCGCCCAGCTTGCATTTGCCGCAAGCACCGCGCAGCTTGCTGGGGTGAAATCCGGTGGTGTAGGCGAAGCGGCCCGCGTCATTCCAGATGGTCGCGAGTGACTCGTGATGCAGATCCCCGGCGTCGAGCTCGGGCGGCATCATCGAGCAACCCCGGACGCGCCCATCATACGTGATAGCCATTGCCGCTTGCCCCGCGGTGCACCCGAGCCATAGACCAGGCCGAATGCTGCCGTCACTGAGCCGCTTGCCGCGAAAGAGCGCGTCTTCGCCGGTACAGTAACCGATCGTGTCGCTCACATCGATCCGCGGCAGCGAAGGATCCTTCACCGCTTGGTTCACCGCACTGGAAAGAAACGCGACGAGCTGCTCGAGGTGCTCGGGTTCGATGGCGAAGGGACCGGGAAGATCCCGAACCCGCCCCATCGGGACGGCGAGCTGTACCTGCCAACGCTGTACCCGGAGCTCGGCGAGGAATCGAGCGAGATCAGGGAGCTCGCCCAGGTTCAGCCGGTTCACCTGGGTCATGGCGACCGTTGGGAGTGCCCTCGCGCATCGTTCAAGGGCCTCCGCCGTCTCCTGCCAAGGCGAACGACCCGGGGCCTCCCTCAAACGGATCCGATCGTGCGTGGGCTGCAGCCCGTCGATGGAAATCCCCACGACCCCAACCCCCGCCGCCTGGACAGCCTCGAGCGTCCTTTGGTCGAGCAACGTGCCGTTCGTGATGAGTGAAACGTTGATGCCTCGATCCCGTAGCGCCCGACACACCCCATGCCATGCCGGATTCAGTAGTGGCTCTCCCCCCGTAACGACCACTTCGTGACACCCGAGGTCCGCCAGCTCCCCGACAACGGCAAGGAGTTGACCTTCCGAGAGCTCTCCTGCGCTGCGCGGCCCCGACCGGTTCTCGCAGTGGATGCACCTGAGGTTACACCGCCTCGTGATCTCCCAAACACACTTCCGGAGTACCCTGGGGGCACTGAGCAGCGGATGAGCGTACGGGCGAGCCACGTCGAAGGCGATAGCCTACTACGCTTCTCAATGGTCCGCGATGGTTCGCAATGGTCCGCGACCCTGGTGCTCGTGGGATGGGGCTCGCCCTGTCCGGGGTCACGGACGAGGAGGGCGACGCCGCTGATGGGTCCGCGACCCTGGTGCTCATGGGACGGGGCTCGCCCTGTTCGGGGTCACGGACGAGGAGGGCGATGCCCCTGATGGGGTCAAAGCACTCAGGCCAGCCAGAAGGACCAGCCTTGCATCCCGTGTTGAAGGCCAGCCTCCACGAGGCCATCCTCGCAGTCCCTACCCTGGGCGGGTTCCGCGCCGCAAGCGGGGGCTGAGTAGTGGGATGGCGACTACGCTTGGCGGCATCCAGAACCGACCGTGCCTGCTCAACGAGCGGCGTCGGGAACGGAAGCGGCGGGAGCTGCGGAGTCCACTGCATTGCGGCACGGCAGCGCCCCAGGCAGACACTCCCGAATGCAGTCCATGAACCCGAGCAGTGCTGGAGACAGCCACTTGCTCTGATGCCAGATCATGAGGACGGCGGTTTCGAGCGGCCCATCTTTCCACGCGATGGGAGCCATACTGCCGCAGTCGAGGTCCCGCTGTGCCGCTAAGCGAGGCAAAGCAGTAATGCCGATTCCCTCCCGGACGCACACCCTGATGGCCTCGAGGCTGTTGAATTGGACAACCGATCCGGGTCGAACCCCTGCCTCGAGCAGGATCCCCTTGAAGGTGTTCGGGTAGCCACAGTCCGTAGCGCTGAACAGGAGTCGCTCGCCGGCAAAGGCCGCTGTTTCCACGCACTCCTGGCGAGCCAGCGGGTGGCTTGGGGCAGCTACGATGATGACCTCCTGGAAGGCGAGCGGAACCGCCTTCAAGTCGGCGGAGTGGATCCCTTCTCCAAAGAGCAGCGCCATGTCGATGAGCCCCTTGCGCAGATCCCTGTCCAGTCCGTCCGCCGCACAGGTGACGAGGCTGAGCGACACCGACGGGAAGCGTCTGCCGAAACGCCTGATTACCTCTGGCAAGACGTGGATGCCCAAGGTCTCCGGCACTCGAACCGTGATGGAACCTTGCGGCTGCGTCCCAGTGACCTCGGACACCGCTTCATCCGACAGCTCGCAGAGACGGCTCGCATAGGCGAGCAGCTTTTCTCCGGCCTCAGTGAGTAGGACTCGTCGACCCAGGCGATCGAACAAGGGTACCTTGAGCTCGTCCTCCAAGGACTGGATCTGCGCGGACACCGTCGACTGAGAGTAGTGGAGCTTCTCGGCAGCTCGGTTGAAGCTCAGAAGGGTTGCCACGGCTTGGAAGGTCTTCAGCTGCCTCAGTTCCATCGAGCACTACCTATCGTCATCCCGGACCTATCGGCAAGTTCGATTGGACCCTTCGAAACAGATCGTTGGACCGCTAAGTCGCCCGCTGGGTATGGTCCTGCGTGCGGGCGCCCCACCAGTGTCGGCGCTCGTCAGTGAAGGAGGTGCCCCATGATGAAGGCGAAGCCCCGATGCTTCCTCGGTTGTCTGACAGCTGCACTGAATCAGCTATCCGTGGTCGGTTGTCAGCCGACCATTCCCCCGAACGCATACCAGGATTCCGGCGAACTGGACCGAGCGGTGCGAGAGAACCGCGCGTACTTGATCGATTCCCGAACCAGAGAGGAGTACGCAAACGGGCACATCCCCGGAGCCGTCAATATTCCACATACGGAGATGCAAGCGAGCATCGCCCGCGTCCCCAAGGATAGGGACGTGGTTCTCTACTGCAAAGCCGGTGTCCGGTCCCAGAAGGCGCTCGAGGTCTTGAAGGCACATGGCTATACGCGGCTCTTCAACTTCGGCGGAGTGAGCCAGTATCAGAATGCACTCGACCAATGAGGCTCTTCGGCGCGATGCGGACTGCTGTGATGGGAGGAAAGCGGCGAAAGCCGAGTCAGAGAATGCTGCAACCCGAATCATTGAGGTCGCGTCCCGCTCCAACGAACCGATTGCCCTGAGTCTGGACGCTCCGCACCCGTCGACCATGAGTCATCATCCGCCGCTGCTGGCGCGTATCCGTTCGCGCCGCCCAATCGTTAACGAATCAGGGGTTCGCGGCTGTGTCGAGGCCCAGGCCGAAAACGCGCGGAGCCGCTCCGCGCTTCCCAGCCCCTCGGGCCTGCTGTTGGACTGGAATCAGAGCGCATCGAGTTGGCACGGCAGACCGGAGCCGAAAAGCCTCAAGTTGGCATTTCGGACCGGCTCCGAAGCGAGCTAGACTGGAGGCTCGTGAGTGAGACCCCCGGAGTCCGGACCGGACCTCGGTGCTTCCCACTCCTCCGCTGGGGCGTCCGGGCCCCTTGGGCAAGGCGGAGCGCCAGAGGGCAACAAGGAGGAGCGTTCATCGTGAAATTGGCGGGTTGGGTCACCCTGTTGGGCGCGGTGCCGAGTGCCTGCATGCTGCCTGAGCTGGAGCAGACCAGTGGAGGCAGCGGGGGTGCGCAAAGCTTGGACGAAGGCTCCTCTGGCGGCACGGTCACGACTGGGGGAGCCACTGAGCCCGATCAGGTCGAAACGCACAGCGGCGGAACCGCGTCGGACCGGGAAAGCAGTGACACCGGAGGCACGAGGAGCCAGGGTAGCGCTCATACCGGAGGTAGCCCGCACGCCGGAGGTAGCTCGGACGCCGGAGGCAGCGTGGACACCGGAGGACGAGCGGATGGCGGCACAGCCCCAGATAGCGGAATGACCGTTGGGAGCGGGGGCACGATCGAGGCGGGGTTCCGGGTCCACGACAACGGCTATGTGACCCTCGGTAATTGGCGCGGCTATGCGTGGACGTTTGCGTCCCCCACCGAAGGAGCCGAGGGCGAGGTGAGCGAGATCACTCCCGAGGCGTTCACCGAACTCGAAGAGGGCGATAGGCTCTGCGCCTCTGGCGTTGTCGCCGCTCAGGCGGACTACACGGGAGTCGCCGGGCTCGGTTTCAACCTTGGCCAGGAACCTGGCGACAGCACGCCGAACCGCACGATCGAGGTCACAGGAGACGGCCTCTGGATCGAGGTCGATACCGAAGACGACTTCCCATTGCGCGTCCAGCTCCAAGACGATGAGGGGCCGGACGATCCGGACCACCGATGGTGCGCAGACCTCGATCCCGATGGAGATTACGTTGCATGGGAGGAGTTCAACACAAGATGCTGGGACGACACCGGAACCCGCTACGCCATGGAACCTGTCAACGCGATGCTCCTCCTGGTTCCTGGAGACGATGTGGATTCGGTCCCGTTCGAGTTCTGCCTCGACCGGCTCGAGGTCGTCTCCGAGAATGAACCCACCCCCACGACTGGCGGCACTGGGGGCACCGCGACGGGAGGGACCGGCGGCGCGGGCACCGCGACGGGAGGGACCGGCGGCACCGGCACCGCGACGGGAGGGACCGGCGGTAGAGTGGAAGGGACCGGCGACACCGGCACAGGCGGTACAACCGGAGGGACCAGCAGCACCGGTGGCACGGGCGGCGCAGGCGGCACGGGCGGCGCAGGCGGCAGTGGCAGCGGAGGGACCACCGCCAATCCGTCTTCTGGCTACGCAGTGGGCGACAACGGGTGGGTGACGTTCTGCGGATTCTCGGGGTATGCGTGGACGGCGCTGGCCCCCGAGGACGCCGACAACGACACGGGAAGCGAAAGCTC
>CAYRKE010000241.1:0-4193 GCA_964424695.1 uncultured Polyangiaceae bacterium | reverse complement strand
AGGGAGCGAGTGCAGCGACGGGCCAACCGTGGCCGCGGGCGGGGCCGGCGGAGCAGGGGCACGTTGAAGGATTCTCCATGACCCCCACCCTTGGCACCATCATTGCTGAACGCTATCGACTCTGCGCGAAACTGGGAGCCGGTGGCATGGGCACGGTTTGGCGAGCCGAGCACGTGGAGCTGGGTACAGCCATTGCGCTCAAACTCATGGCATCCGAAATCACCCAGGTACCGGAAGCGCTGGCACGCTTCAAGCAGGAGGCAAAAGCCGCCGCACTGCTCGGCGCACGCACGCGGCACGTGGTCCAGATGCTCGACTACGGCGTCTCCGATGGCCTGCCCTTCATCGCCATGGAACTGCTCGAAGGGGAAGACCTCGCTGCCCGACTTCAGCGCCTCGGGCGACTGGAACCTGGTGAGCTTCTGGCGATCTTCACCCAGGTGGGAGCCGCCATGCTGCGCGCGCACGAATTCGGCATCGTGCACCGCGATCTGAAGCCAGCAAACCTCTTCATCACTCGAGATCGGGACAGCGGCGAAGAAGTGGTGAAGGTCTTGGACTTCGGCATCGCCAAGGCCCCGCGCGGTGTCGGCGGGACGACTCTTCTCGAGACTCGAACGGGTCAGATCCTGGGCACCCCCTACTACATGAGCCCGGAACAGATCACCGGCCGGGGCGTGGTGGACCAGCGCAGCGACATCTGGGCGCTCGGGGTGATCGCGTGTGAGGCTCTCACCGGCGTGCTTCCCTTTAGCGGAGAGACGGTCTCGCAGCTGACGCTCGCCGTTTGCGTCGACCCGCTCCCGGTTCCCTCGCGTCTGGGTCCAGCCCCCCCAAGCTTCAACGGCTGGTTCGCCAAAGCGACACACCGGAATCAGGCCAAGCGCTTTTCCACGGTGGAGGAGGCAGTCCTCGCGTTGCGGGCAGCCTGTGCGCCCAGTACGGCGCGGGAGCGCCTGGCCTCCCGATCCCGAGCTGGCCAGACCGCGCCGGTGGGTCGGCAGCCCGGAGCCGCCGCCGCTGGCGCCGGGCCGAGAAGTGGGAGCCAGCCAGAGCCACCCCTTCGCTCAACAGGGGCACCTTCGAGCCAAACGCTCAAACCGGGCACCAAGGCTCGCGGAGTCGTCCCGGCGGCGGTGTGGGTCACGGCAGGTGCGCTGGGTGTCGCGTCTGCCGCAGCTTGGGGGATCTACGCAGGGCTTCGGCAGACAGGAAGGGATACTGCAACGGGTGTGGCCTCTGCTGCTCCGTCCGCGGCTCCGGACGTCGCGGGAACCAGCGCGAGCGCAAGGATCCCAGAGCCGAGCCAGGTTCCCGTCGCGGCGCCATCGGCGGCTCTGCTCCCTGCGGCGTCGGGTTTGTCCGCAACCACTGGAGGAACCACGCAGGTGAGTGGCTTGGACGCCAGTGCGCCTGGATCTGCGGCCCCCTCCGAGCAGCCACCGACCACCCCAGCAATGACTCGTCCCGTCCAAGCGAGCGAACGACGAACGGTCCGCAGAGTCCCGACTGGCGCGGTGAGCCAGAATCCATCGGCCGCGGCGGAACTCGCGAGACGCAAGGGGCTGCCCCCGCCTCCGTCATCGACAACGAGCGCATCGCCCCTCGTCAATGCCAAGGGCTTGCCCGCACAGCAGCCCGGCGCGAGCCCTGGAGCTCACCCGTGAGCGCCCAACGCATCGTCTGGCAGATCCCAAGGGCGTTCGCGCCAAGATCGGCGCGGCCAGCACCCGAGAGTTCGGAAAGAGAAATGTTCGTTCACGCCATGCTTGGAGGACCGGCCGTGAACGCATGCACAGAAAGGCTCTGACATGACACCCGCGACGAATCACGACACGGTTAGGCTGGGTCTTGGCCTCTCCGTACTGCTCGCCTCGGGCACGGTGCTGGCCCAGACGGCGCCGCTCGACCCCTACCAAACCATGCTGGATGGAGAAGCGGCCTATGAACGGGGGGACTTCCAGCAAGCGGCGAGCCTCCTTTCGACGGCCTTCCAGACCTATGCGTTGCCCATCGTGGCGCACGATGCGGGCGTGGCGCACGAGCGCCTCGGGCGGTGGGTCGAGGCTGCCTGGTTCTACCAGCGCGCTGCCGAGTGCTCGACGACGGCCCACGACGCGGATCCAGCCAAGCAGCGGGAGGCACAACAGCAGGCCGCGGCTCGACTCGCCGCGCTCGAGCCGCAGATCCCTCATCTCACCCTCACGGTGCAGAGCGCTGCACCTGCTGCGGTAACCGTATTGCTCGACGGCACACCGGCGCCACCGGACTGGCTCGGCAAACCCCAAATGCTCGACCCAGGGGACTACCACATCACAACCCAGTGCCACCAGAAACCGGCTGGGACGCTGGTGTCGGTCACCCTCGCCCCACACAACAGGCTCGTTCTTCCCCTCCAAGTCCCTTGTTCGGACGCGGTGGCGCCAGCTCCAGGGATCCCGTCCCAACCCGCACCGCCCGCCCATCAGCCCGCCTCGGGGTACTCCCTCGCGCCCATGCCGCGCGCCGCGGCACTCCCCGAGGACGAAACATCACCTTCGCCCGAAAGCGTCAGGATCGCTGGTTGGTCCGCGCTCGGCGTGGGAGCGGCGGGCACCGCGGTTTGGGCCATCACGGGGCTGCTCGCGACGTCGAAGAAGTCGGCCCTCGAAAATGATGGCACCTGCACCAATGCTGGCCAGTGCAACGGTACCCACCAAGACGACATCGACCAGTACAACTCCCTGCGCAGGGCTTCCACCGTGGGCTTCTGGGTTGGAGTGCCGCTGCTCGCCGCGGGTGCGAGTGCCCTCATCTGGCAGTACGCGCGCGACGAGGGAGCAACCGGAGCGCACGCCGATGCTTGGGTGGGAGTGGGCTCGGCCGGTGTGCGTGGGAGCTTCTGAACAGCTCCAGCAGCGCCGCGCAGGCGAGGCCGGCCGCGAGGAGCGCACTCTGGTCAATGGATCTGCCCTGGGACCGTTGCTGCCGCACGGACTCAGGAGCTTGCGAGCGCCCGCTCCCCTTCGGCCTGCGCAGCCATGACCATGGCCGTTCGCTCGCGACGCGCGGCCGCGGCGAGCCAGTGCCCAACAGCAACCCCCAGCCCCAGCACCAGGCACCCCCACCACATCGTCGGCGCGCCGAAATGGTGCATGATTTGCCCGCCGAGGATGGGCGAGAGCCCCATGGCGAGGCCCCACACCATGGAGAACGCGCCCTGGTATCTGCCCCGGACCTCGACTGGGGCAAGATCGGCCACGAGCGTCGATGCAGCGGGAAAGCCCACGACCTCCCCGACGGTCCAGAACGCCGCGCCAAACAAGTAGAGCGGCAAGGTGGAGACGAACGCGTTGATCCAATAGCCGACACCGAACAGCACAGCCGACACCATGAGCAGCCGGGAAGGGTCCACGCGCTGCAAGAGGGGGCTGAGCCAAGGCTGTAGCACCACCACGCCGATACAGTTGAACCCCATGACCCAAGCAAAACCCTGGGAGTCGACGCCATGCTCGGCCATGTCGAGGGGCAACGACAACTGGAACTGGGTAAACACCACCAACGCGAGCATGTGCAGCGTCGCGAAGACGACGAAGACCCGGTCCCGAATCACGCGACCGAGGCCGCTGAACGCCGGCTCGTGGTGATGCGTCACTGGCCGTGTCTCGGGGACCTTCCAAGCGACGAGCGCGGCGCTGAGAAGAGTCGTGGCCGCATCGGCAAGAAACAACCAGAATAGGTACTTCGAGGGAACGAGGCCGGCGGCGACGAATCCGATGGAGAGCCCCATGTTCATCGCCCAGTAGAAGTGCCCATAGGCCCGCGGCCGATCCGCAGGAGCCACCACGTCGGCGATGATGGCGTTCGATGCCGGATAGAATCCCTGCTGGAGCGCCCCCCCAACGAAGGCGAGAACCACGAGGAGCGGCGCGCTCTCGGCAAAGGCGATGGCAACGACGGCCAGCCCCCCCAAGACGAGCGCTGCCAGCATGACGAATCGCCGACCAATCAAGTCGGCGAGGGTGCCCCAGATAGGTGCCGTAATGGTGGCCCCGAAACCCCACAGCCCAACCACCCAACCCGCCTCAGCCTCGTTGAATCCGTGCTGTTGGCGAAGATAGAGCGCGAGGAAGACCCCCACGAACCCCGCCATCCGGTTCACGAGCATGGCAGACCACAGCACCCAGTAGACCGCGGGGAGGCCACCGAGCGCG
>CAYRKE010000240.1:0-11120 GCA_964424695.1 uncultured Polyangiaceae bacterium | reverse complement strand
CTGCGTTTTGTGGGGGCGGTGATCCATGTTTCGGCCGTGCTGATGGGCCGCAAGGCGAGCCCTCGAGTCCCTGAATCGTGCATCAGTGGGTTGTCGCCGGATCGCAGAAGTCGATCGGCACTGTAATGGAATCTCAGACGCATGCGAGGGGCCAGGTCTGCGCGGCCGGCACCACGGACCGATGGGGGGCGACCGCCTCGGACGGGAGTGGGGGGCTGGGGTAGCGCGAGCGCTTCGCCGACTCAAGTCGCACCGGTCACGAACTCCATCGGGAACGAGAAAGTGACAACAGAGATGCGAAGATTGTTGGGCCTGCCGATGGCACAGATCCAATCGTTCGCGCGTCACTGTTCAGTGGTCCGTTCTGCGCTTCCGAGGTGCGCTCGGCTCGCTCTGGCGCAGAAAGCTGTTGGCGCCTCCATCTTGGTGCGCTGGGACGAGCGTTCCCGGCGATCTTGGATTAAGGAAAACCGATGTCACATCGCCTTACCCTCTTAGCTATCGTTTCCCCAGTGCTCTTCGCTTGTGGTTCGAGTTCGGAGTCGACGGACGCGACGGGCGGTGCCGCTCCGGCTCAAGGTACCGGAGGAGGCTTTCCTGCCACGGGGGGTGCCACGTTCTCCTCCACTGGCGGCGGAATAGGTGTGGGTACCGGCGGAGCTGCTCTACCGGGTACCGGTGGTACCAGCAGCGCAGTTGCGACTGGCGGGAACGGGCCCATCGCGACCGGCGGGCAAACGGCGATGGCAACGGGCGGCGCGACCGCCACGTTGACAGGGGGGACCGGAGGCGTGCCGGGCGGAATCGGTGGAACTTCGAGCACCGTCACGACGGGCGGATTTGGCACGGGGGGCGCCACCGGAGCCATTCCGTCGGGAGGGACGAGTGCGACCGGAGAGGGTGGCACGACCAGCATGGACACCGGAGGGGCGAGCACGGGTGGGACCGGCTCGGGCACAGGGGGCTCGACGGGCGTTGGCACCGAGTACGCGGTGGGCGACGGAGCGTTCGTCACGGCGTGCGGCTGGACGGGCTATGCCTGGACCTCAGCGGACGAGAGGAGCTCCATCACCCCTGAGTCTTACAGCGATCTCACGACGGATGCCCAGCTCTGCGCAACCGGTTCGGTAGCGGCCGACCCCGACTACGCGAGCTACGCGATGATTGGCATCAACATTGGTCAGCAGAACACCGGCGAGGATGATCCTCCAAACGCGGAGATCGTTCCGGATGGAACCGGGCTCTACGTCGACTTGGCCAACGCTGGCGGCAGTGATGTCCGGATCCAGATTCAGGATGCTCTGGGCGGCGACGATCCCGACCACCGCTGGTGCGCCAACTATACCGGGCCGGGCGTGATCGAATGGGGCACCTTCAACACCGAGTGCTGGAACGACGGCGGCGCTTTCTACGCGATGGAGCCCATCAACGCCGTTCTGGTCATGATTCCTAGCAGCAACGAGGACGAGGTTCCCTTCGACGTTTGTGTGAACAAGATCAGCCCCGAGGGGTCTGCCTCTTGCTCAGGAGGTGGGGAGACGGGTACCGGGGGTACCAGTGGGACCGGGGGCACGACCGGTACGGAGAACACCGGTGGCACCGACGCCACCGGGGGCACGACGAACACGGGCGGCACTACCGGCGGGATCGTGGTGGACTGCGACTTGCCCGCAGCAGGCTCGCCCGGTGTCGCCGCGCCTTCGGGTGCCGCAAACGGTATCGAGGTGTTGGACTGGGCCGGCTTCAAGTCTGCTGTCTCCTACTCCTTCGACGATGCCAACTCGTCGCAGCTCTCCAATTTCGATGCGATGATGGCCCTTGGGGTTCACTTCACCTTCTACCTTCAGACGGGCAAGTCGGATGCGTCCAATCCCAAGTGGGGGACCGCTGCAGAGGCTGGGCACGAGCTGGGCAATCACACCCAGAGCCACCAACAGAACGGTACCGCTTCAGATGTCGATGCTGCGACGGCCTTCATCAAGGACACCTTTGGCGTGACCCCGTACACCATGGCAGCCCCGTACGGCAATACCAGCTACGTGAGCCTCGCCCAGTCGCGGTTCATCATCAACCGTGGCGTGTCCGAAGGGAGCATGGCGCCCAATGGGAACACCGATCCCTTCAACATCCTCGGCAACATGCCGGCCGAGGGCGCCCAGGCGAGTGCAATGAACCAAATCGTTGACTCAGCGCGTTCGCAGGGCAACTGGCAGGTCTTCACGATCCACGGGTTCACGGGTGGAAGCGACCAAGCCTACCAACCCATCCCATTCGATAGCTTTGTGGAGAACGTCGAGTATGTCAAAGGCCAGGGCGACGTGTGGATCGATAGCGTTGTCAACGTCGGCGCCTACTGGATCGCTCAGAAACTCCTGTCCTCAGTCTCGCCGACCAGCTCCGATGGTGGCTCGACCTGGTCGTGGCAGCTTCCCGCCAACTTCCCGCCGGGCATGTGTCTCCGGGTCACAACGGGCGGTGGCACGCTATCGCAAGACGGCCAGGCCCTCGCCTGGGACGACCACGGATACTACCAGATCGCTCTCGACGCTGGGTCGGTGACGCTGACCCCGTAATTCCGTAGGATCGAGCGCGAAGGCGCGCGTGACCAGCGTGCGGTCCAGAGTCTGGCCTCGGTCGGACAGGGACCGCGCGCTTGTTTCTGGGGGCTGTCCTGCGTAGAAATCGCGGAGCTAGGCACTATCGTTGCCGAGCTCGAGGGAATCGACCTCGGTCCGTTGTACGTCACGGGCAGCTCCTCTAGCTGCCGGTCGGCTCGAGCAGCGTCGATAACCCGACGTCGAGGCTGCTATCGAGCAGGCGGATCACACTCTCGAACTCCGAGTGAGACAGGCTGAGTGTGCGTTCGAGCTGTGCTCGCGTTGCCACGAGTAGCGACCGGCGGACTGCTCCGAGCCAACGGATGACGGTGACCCGGTTCACCCCGAAGGTCGCCGCCATCTCCTTCCCCGTGGCGGAGTGCGTCACATACATCCTGAGGAGCCTGGAACTGCGGTCATCGAGTTCCGAAAGAGCCGCCCGGAAAGCGGTCGTGAACTCCTGCCGATACCGATGCCGCAGATAGTCGAGCTCCGGATCCGTGCCGGTGGGCACCACCAACCGCTCGGCGAGGTCATCCAAGATAGCCACGTGTTCTGCTTGGGCGCCGCGACTCGCGTTGATCCTGACGCGCTTTGCCACGACGCGCAGCCAGGTGCGCAGCGACGCCCGCCCCGAATAGCTGGCTAGCCTGGGCTCGCCCTCGCCGTGGGGCATCAGCAGGCGCTCCAGCACAGTCTGCAGCAGGTCCTCCTCGGATGGCCCGGAAACGGTGGACCGCATCAGGGGGAGCAAGTACTCGCGTTCGAGCACCCGGATGGCAGGGGGGACCCCGTGCAGGCAGGCACAGGTCAGATAGAGATCGTCGGCGTGAACCCAGCCCGGCAGCGCTGGCGACGCCGCGCCTCGGTCGGCGAGAAACCGGCCGTAGGCGCATAGCGCGACCTCCACCCTCGGCCAGCGACGTCGAACCCTTGCGTATTGGCCGGTAAGGGCCTCCCAATCGTAAACAGGCTCCCCGTTTGCGTCCACTTCGGTTCCTCCCAACACAGGCCCAGTCATCATGAGGTCATCATCGAATGCAGGCAAGTGCGCGGGTTGGCCGTGGCGGCTCGGCTGCTCAGGGGTTCTGAACGGACCCGGGTCCTTCACACTCGCAACGTTCGGTCAGCGATGTCGCGATACTTAGCAGCCGTCCAATTCCGACCGCGAGGGTCTGCACTGCAAGTCCACACATCCATGACAATTGGCGACATTCATGACAATTGGCGAGTGGATGTCTTGGCAGCCCTTTCGCGAGTTTGGATTTCTCGGGATGGCAGGGGCTCCCGAGAAGCGCATCCGCCAAGGGCTGTGCTCGTTTTGCGCGGGGGCCGATGCTTACCGCAGGGAGTCCAGACTTACGGTAGGAATTGGGCTGAGTGGGTCAAGTCCGACCTAACTCGTTGAACAGCCGGCGCCCTTCGTGGTAGCGTGACCCGGCGTGCGGCAGAGGGTACTGAGTCGCACGCAAGACGACGGGACAAGCCCATCGGACGAAGAGGCGTCCCGTCCAAGGGAGAGCGGTGGCGAGAACGAGTCGGAGTGCGGTTCTGGTGGCAGTCCTACTGGCCGGCATCGTGGGATGCGAGGGGCTGGCTGGTTATGGGAAGGATCGAGAGCTTCTTGGCGGCGATGGGAGCGGCGGCAGCGATGGCGTTGCGTGTACGGTCGACCTCGTGACGGAACTGCACGATTGCCACGGTCCGATCCTGGTTCAAGCTCTTGGAGACGCAAAGGCCAAGGTCCGAGCCGACCTCAGCCGTTACTCGGAACTCTGGGTACAGGTCGAAGTCACCGATCCGAGCGGGTTTGTTCTCGATATTGGAGACTCTCCGTGCTGCGACGGTGGGGGGGGCGATTGCCGACGTTACGCCCGCGACGCGGAGTTCGACGTCATCGAGGTCGTCGGAGTCAATCAACGGGACTTCCCATTGGTTCTGCACGGCAGTGACTACGTCGATGGCAGGGCGCATACCGCGGAGAACGGTTTCTTCGATGCCGAGGGCTCGAGTGTTCGGAGTCTGACGATCGCGAATGAAGTTCTGGTCCTGGACACCGGGGAGAGGTTCGAATCGGAGGGGCTCATCGGGATCAACGCTCCGGACGACGAAGGCCGCCCGGATCCCTATGTGTATCTGGCCTTCAATCGCGTCATCTTCGATGACCTGGCCCAGATCCGAACCGGCAGCGGGGTCACGGCAGTCCGTCTCGAGCTGCGCTGAGTTGTGTACTACCAGTCCACGCTGAGACTGGCTTCATGACGGGTCACCCCAGGGGTGATCACCAAGGAGGCGAATGATGAGCGGCGCGAATCCGACCAGAGGAGCACGCCTCCACCGATCAGTCCGGCCCCACCAACGCCGAGCAGGATGCCCGAGAGGTTGGCCGCCATGCGGCCGCGCGCGTCGATCCGAATACCCTCGGCCGAGCACAGGGTGTGGTCGCATTCCTCGTCCCGTCCATCCTTGAGCGTGAGCGCGTAGATGCCCAGCGTGGCGCCGGTCACGAGAGCTGCCGCACCTACGCCCAGCGAAAGGAAGCCATAGCTTCTGAGTTCCGTGGAGGCCACCGCCGGATCCCGATGGTTGGCGGACCGAGGGGCGACGGGCTGCCTTTGGCTTTGCCTGCGCGCCGATGGTAAGGGTACGGCCGGATCAGAAACCACCACCCGAACGTGCCCGCCAGCAACGACGTCGAGCTCTCGGGTTATCGGCGAACGTCCGTCGAGCTCGACTCGTACGACGCATCGCTTGGCTACGACTCGAACGGGTTTCTGGGTCGGTACAGCGCCAACCGCGATTCCGTCGACCCACGCGCGGCCGGAACGGGGGACGTCGATCTCGAGCCACCCAAGATGCGTACGGACGGCTTGGAGGGACTGCTGCAAGTCGGCCATGTGTCGCGTCACCCACTCGTCCTCGGGAGCAGCCAGAACCGACAGCATGATGCGTTCGGACTCGAGCCACTCTTCGACGGCGTGGAGCGCTAGCGCGAGGTGTCCTTGGGCCCGGAGGGACTGAGGCTCTAGTTCGACAGCGTCTCGAAACCGCGCGACCGCCTCGGTAGAACGGCCTTGGACACGGAGCTCGATTCCCTCGGCTATGAGCGCATCGAAGCTTTCGGGCTGGGCAGCCGCAGGGACGACCAAGGAGAAGAGCATCAGACTTGGCGCGATCAATCGGAGCATGACCCGCTGCCAGGACTTGCCCGAACTCTGCTGCATCGCCCCTCCCGTATCATGGTGCCTCGGGTCGAGGCAAGGCCCCGAGGGCCGATGGGGACCACTCCTTTGGCATCGGGGTCGCGAGATACTCCAGAACTCCGTGGTCGACCCATTGCCTCGGGAGGGCTACACTGCTTGTCCGGTTGTAGGTACACGGCTTCTCGATCGGGGCAGATCGCTTCTGGCCTCCGAACCAGCCGGGTCCGATGTGAGCTGTGAGACGCAGGGCGAGCCGTGGGCTCCGGCGCTGCGCTGACGGCAGACCTTTCGAGCGTCAGTACTCGCAATCGCGATGCCACGTGATGTCCCAGTGCCCTTCAGAGAACACTTTGGCTGAGTTCATCGAAGGACGGCTCGCGCCCGCTGCTCGCGCTGCATTCGAAGAGCATGCAGGTGACTGCGAGCCGTGTGCAGCTATGCTCGCGGCCCTGCTCGCTCGCGGTTCGGCGAGTTCCTCGAACACCGCGCCCGCGTCCTCTGCGTCCGCTGTCCCGGTTCTTTCGAGCGAGTCTGGTTGGCCATTGAACGGAGAGTTGCCGCTCTGGCCGGGGGCGGCGATGATCGCCGGGCGGTACTCCACCCAGGAGGTCATTGGTATCGGCGGCATGGGCATCGTCTACTTGGCGCTCGACACCAAACTGCAGCGCAGGGTGGCTCTCAAGGTGACTCGAATGGGGCTTTCGCGAGCCAACGCGCTGCGTCTCTATCGTGAAGCCCAGGCAATGGCGCAGCTGTCGCATCGAAACGTCGTGTCCGTGCACGACGTTGGGATGTGGCAGGGGCACGTGTTTCTGGCCATGGAGTACATGGAAGCGGGCACGCTCAGCCGATTCCTTCTGGCGAACGAGCTGGGCTGGCGCGAAATCCTGACTCGATTCATTGAGGCCGGCAGGGGCCTTGCGGCGGCACACGAGGCAGGCGTGGTGCATCGCGACTTCAAGACTGACAACGTCTTGCTCAGCGCGGCAGACGAAGTCAAAGTGGCGGACTTCGGCTTGGCGTGCCTGCCGGGGAGCGAGCCGGTCGCGAGCGGGGCGGCGCAGCAGGCGCCGAACCTCGAACACCCCGACGCCCTGCGCGCGCACCTCACGCGGTTGGGAACAGTCCTTGGGACTCCGGGGTACATGGCCCCTGAGCAGATCCGGGGGAGGCTCGTCGATCACCGCGCTGACATCTGGAGCTTCTGTGCGGCACTCTACGAGGCTCTGTACTGCGAGCTGCCGTTTCCAGGTCGCACACCGCGCGAGGTTCTGCGCTACGCGGAGGCCGGTGGTTTCCGCAGAGAACCTCCCGGGTGTCGAGTGCCGCAGTGGCTGCGGAGGACTCTCCTCGCAGGGCTACGTGCCGATCCGGCCCAGCGCATCTCCACCATGCAGGGTCTGCTCGATTTGTTGGAAAGACGAGCCAGTGGAGGGCGGGACCGCGGGCGCAAGCTGCTGGCAGGCGGCGTTGCGGTCGGCCTCGTGGGGCTCGCCGCATTGGGGATCCACGCAGGGCAACGGGAGCCTCAGGTGCCCGTGGGCGCTGCATCTGGGGCGCACGGGAAGCGACCATCGGGACCTCCCGCGATGGGGCGCGTTCCTAGCACCGTGCCTGGCCGGGTCGGTGACGCGTCGTTGGCCAGGGTGAGCCTTTTCGAAGCTGCGGGGGGCCACGAGGGGGGGCGCTCACACCAGGGCGAATCGGAGGATCCGTCCAACCCAGGTCCGTCGCCAGAATCGAGCATCGACCCGCGCACGCTCCCGCGGGCAGGGACGCCCCCGGAGATCGCGGGCAGCCCATCCGCGGTAGGCTCGAATTCCAACCCCGTCGCCCGCGGAGGACGCTCGGGTCGTGCGAGGGGCGGTCCTATGGCGGGCGGGCTCTTGTCTCGTCCAACCGTCGACGGTTCGGTGGGGCAGACACCCGCCACGGGTGATTCCTCGCCCGAGGGAGTCGCAGCGGCTCGGCGCGCGGCTCCGCCGTCCGGTCACGAAGCCCCCATCATTCTAGATTGAACCAGGTTTCCGAGGCCAAAAAGCCGCACGCATCGAGGGGGTCGCGACTACTCAGTGGGCACGAGCTCCGTTGCGCATTGATCCGCTGCGGCAGGGCACGCATCCCAACCGTCTTCCGTGGTCATCGCAAACTCCACCGAGTCATTCCCCAGGCCGCACGTGCACTGCCACTCCCCGCTGTCGGCATCCTGTTCGGAGCAGTAGACGTAGAGCGACTGCTGGATCTTCAGCGGCTTGCCTTCGATGGTGGCAGCCTGACTGCAGGTCATTGACGAGTCACACCACGTATCCGTTGCCGAGAGATAGCTGGGCTCGCACGTCATGCCGCCTTCCGGCACTATGCTGTCAACGCCGTCGCAGATGCTCAGCGCGACCGGGCAGACCGTATCGTACTCGTAGTCGGTCGGCAGCTCGAAGCTCGTTGTCGAATCGCTATAAGCATGATTGCATTGGCACGCCCATGACGTGGTATTATAGTGGTCACAGGTGGTGCTGTACCAGGTATGCTGGGAGGCAATTACCCCCTCGGCTGGCACTGCCACCTTGGAGCAGTCGCGCTGGATCTGGCACATGTCGCTGTAGCTGTACTGGTAGACGATCTCGCATTCCTCGGTCTCGCCGAACTGTGGGGTGGTAACGCCAGCACATACTCCAGCCACGTATTCGCAGGAGCTCGCGGCATTGGTTCCCTCCAGTTCGAGCTCCGTTGTGATGCTGTTGGAGTCGCAGTTGCAGTAGGAGGTGTTGTCGCCCATTTCCCAGCAGCTGGAGTAAAGCCAGCCACTCCCACAATTCCACTCCATGTCACAACCTTCGCTGTAGACCCAGGTGTAGGAAAGCTCGCAGCCCTCGGGCAGCTGGACCTCCGGCAAGTCGGGTATCCCGCCGGTGCCCGGGAGCCCGCCAGTGTTGGGGATTCCCCCAGTGCCCGGGAGCCCGCCAGTGTTGGGGATTCCCCCAGTGCCCGGGAGCCCGCCAGTGTTGGGGACTGCGCCGGTGCCTCCGGCGAGGACGGGCGGAGTCCCACCAGTATTGACGATGCCGCCGGTACCTCCGGTGAGGAACGAAGGACTCCCGCCGGTTGGGAGAATCACGGACGGAGCGCCGCCCGTGCGAACTGGGACCACGGAGGGCATTCCACCCAACAGAACAGGTGAGAGCGATGGGGCTCCTCCCGTGGTACTCGGGCTCACCACGGTCGTGCCACCGCCACCAACAAGAACGGGGACGCTTCCGCCCGAGGGCGTGAAGGTGCCGCCCATGCCATTCAACCCTCCCGTCCCACCGTTCAATACGGCGTTTGCGGTTCCCCCCGTTGCTGAGCTCGAGCCCCCCGTACCTTCGGAAGGGGCGCCTGCTGCACCATCAAGGTCAAGCAAGGCGCTTGTGCCGCCGCACGCCACGACGACCCACGACAAGACGAATCCGTTCAACGCAACGAAACCTGCCTTCGACACCCTCCACCTCCAGTGGATCAGAAGGAACACGACTCGAATAAGAACCACAAAACCCTAGCATGGGCACATCCTCCGCTCGAGTCGAGATTGATTTCAGCGGCTCGGCGTCCGCTTCCGCAACTCCGGGTGAGAGTATGCTCCACGGTGTTTATGGCAGACAGGCTCATGGCAGACGGGCTCATGGCAGACGGGTTCATGGCAGACGGGTTCATGGCAGACGGACGCGCCGCGGCTGTCAACCCGAAGACAGTCCGAGTGGGAAGGCATTGTCCCCGTCGACCGGAGCTCGACATGCTGGAGGGGGCTCAGATTCTACCGCGCGGTTTTCAGAAGGGATAGAACCTTCGCGCTACCCTCCATTGCGCGTTCCCCCGATGGTTTGGTGCCTGGATTGGCTGGGGTGGTTCGACAACCAGGTTGAGGAGCAGGTTGCTTCTTGTCCCACCGCAAGTCCCCCATCTCCCTCACGCGTGGAGTCCCCTAGTAAACAACACTCCATTCGAGCCAACCGGCCTCGTGTTCGCACGCATCCTCGGAGCGCAACGTGGTGAAGATCAGCCCAGCAATTGCATCTATCTTGTTCGTTGCCCTGTGGCCTTGCGGTTGCGGGGAGAAGACCTCGAGCTCAGGTTTCGGCGGTCCGTCTTCCGCCGGGACTGGCGGATCGGATCGTGCGTCAGCTGCCGGTGCCGCAGAAGACGGAGGAAGTGATTCTGACAACGGCGTTGGCAGTCTTGGCGGCGCATCCGTTGGCGGCGGGGCCACTGCCTCTGCTGGCGGCGGTGGGTTTCTCGGCACTGGCGGAGGTGGGAGCTCTGGCGGCGGCGGGGCCAGCGTAGGCAGCGGCGGTACGAATCTTGGTACTGGTGGCTGGTTCGGAGAGGGGACGGGCGAGGCCACTGGTGGAGCTCGAACCGGCACCGGTGGAAGAGGAGGCGGCGGTGCCTCAATGGGCATCGGGGGAGCTAACGAAACCGGCGGTAGAGAGAGCGTTGGAATCGGCGGAGCAAGTGAGGCAAGCGGCGGTTTCCCGGTCGGTATCGGGGGAGTGCAAGAGACTGGCGGCGTTACCGGCTTCGGAACCAGTGGAGCGGGGCAGGCGAGCGGCGGAACTAACGACGGAACCGGTGGCGCGAGCGAGACGACCGGCGGATCCACGGGGGTTTGCTCCCGCGCCGTCGGTTCTTGCACTGCCCCGTCCGTAACCGTCAGCGAGATTGACGTTGGGGTTCCCGTTACCAGCTACGGCGGAGAAGGGGACACAGACCCCTTTCCGATGGCCATCGCCGCCATGCCTTCCGGGGGCTCGCGTATCGCGTGGCTCGGCACCGATGAGAACGTCTACATCGCTGAGCTGGACTGCAACGACGAGTTGGTCGATTCGCCTTTCGCCCTTCCGGCCAAGGATCTCCAGGACATCTACGCTGACGACGAGGGCGGTGTCGTGCTCCTCACTCGGGATGCCACGGGCAGCGGGGCCGATCACTGCGGGGCGGGTCCGCTGTGCGGCGGCACGTCGAGTCCCTGTTACGACGTGTACCTCGTTCGCTTCGATAGTGCCGGGAACGTGGAGTGGGAGACCAAGGTCACCAACACCAGCGACTCGCGTGAACCGTATAGCGACGGGGCTCGGTTCGTCTGGTGGTACCAGCACCACGGACGCATCGCCTTCGATGGGACGAACTATGCCGCCTACTTTGGCGTCGCCATCACGGTCCAGAACGGCAACTGCGTCGACATCCACGAGGGGGACCGAATGCAGGTGGTTGGCCCAACCGGAGCGCTGGTTTCTGGACGCGGCGAGTTCGACTTCGGGTGCAGCCACGCCTGGACCTCGCGCATTCT
>CAYRKE010000239.1:0-11167 GCA_964424695.1 uncultured Polyangiaceae bacterium | reverse complement strand
GGACGTCTACTGATGGTACCCCCCCAGGCCCCCGTACCGAGCACTGCAGCGCCAAGCGCCGTCGAGGAGATCAAGAGCCGAAGCCGCTTTCTGCGAGGAACCCTGACTGAGAGTCTCGACGATCAGTTGACGGGCTCCCTGCGTCCAGACGACACCCAGCTCTCGAAGTTCCACGGATTCTACCAGCAAGACGATCGTGAGCAGCGGATCGAGCGGCAACAGCAGAAACTGGAGCCGCTGTATTCCTTCATGGTGCGCCTGCGCGTACCGGGTGGGATCCTGGCTCCAGCGCAATGGCGGGCGATTGACGACCTGTGCGAGCGGTATGGGGACGGCGGGTTGCGGGTGACGACCCGTCAGGCCCTCCAGCTCCACGGCGTGCTCAAACATTCCCTGAAACCCACGATAGCCGGGATCAACCGAGCGCTGCTCTCGACCCTGGCGGCGTGCGGCGACGTGAACCGCAACGTCATGGGCGCGCCGTTGGCCAACTCCCCAAAGCTCACCGAATCCGTGCAGCGCGCGGCACTCGAGCTGGCGCTCGCCCTGGCGCCTCGGACCCGCGCCTATCACGAGATTTGGCTGGATGGGGTACCCTGGAAGGAGCAGGACAGCGGGGCTGAACCAGAGCAGCCCGCAGCCAAGTTGGGGTTGCAGGCGGCGGCGCAACCAGAGAAAGACACCGAGGAACCGCTCTATGGCACGACCTACCTGCCGCGCAAGTTCAAGTGCGGCATCGTAGTCCCTCCGGACAACGACATAGACGTCTACACGCAGGACCTGGGGCTCGTGGCGATCGCCGACGGTGATGACCTGCTCGGGTTCAACGTGCTCGTCGGAGGCGGCATGGGGCGGGCACATGGGGACGATTCCACGTATGCGAGGCTCGCCTCGATGCTGGGCTTCGTTCCAACAGAGAAGCTCGTAGCTACAGCCAAGGCGGTATTGCTGGCACAGCGAGATCTCGGTAGCCGAAGCGAGCGCTGTCACGCGCGCCTCAAGTACACGGTGGAACGTCTCGGGCTCGAGCGGTTCCGTGCGGAGGTGGAGTCGCGAATGGGATCTGCGTTCGAGACCGAGCGCCCATTCCAACTAGAGAGCACTCTAGATCGCACCGGGTGGTTCTCGCGGGCAGGCGGCGAACACCTCCACGTCTACGTGCCATCTGGCCGCGTCCGCGACACCGATTCCCAGAGGCTCCGCACTGCACTGCGCATGCTTGCCGAGGTGCATGAGGGGGAGATTCGTCTCACGGGCAACCAGAATGTGATCCTGAGCAACGTGCGGCCGTCCTCCAGAGCCGCCATGGAGTCCATCATTGCCGAGTACGGCCTGCTGCGTCGGCGCAGCGGGCTCCGGTTGGCGTCGCTTGCCTGCGTCGCCCTGCCCACCTGTGGTCTTGCCATGGCAGAAGCCGAGCGCTACTTGCCCACGCTGTTGACGATCCTGGAACGTAAGCTGGAATCGCTTGGCCTCTGGGATGAGCCCATCGTCATGCGCATAACGGGATGCCCCAACGGCTGTGCGCGGCCCTACAATGCCGAGCTCGCATTGGTGGGCCGCGCTCCCGGTCTCTACGACCTTCACTTGGGAGGCAATCGGTCCGGGACGCGCCTTGCGCACCTGGTCGCGACGAATCTCAACGAGCAAGCCATTCTTGGTCGGATCGAGCCGCTCCTCGAGCGCTTCGCGGCGGAGCGCGCCCCTGGCGAGGGGTTTGGCGATTTCTGTGCGCGAACCGGAGTGATGAATCCTCAGGGCGGGGTAGCCTAGTTGCACGGACCTGACGGGCCGAGCGCTCTGGGAGCGCGTCGCGGCGACTTTGGCTTGGCATCCCCGACTGTTTTGCGGATAGTGGCGCCGCATGCCGAGCGACCCCCAACCGATGACCGCCGCGATGAGGAGCACCTTCAACGCGGTTTCTTCAAGCTATGATAATCACGAGCTGCGCTTCTTCCGTGACAGCGCACGGCACCTCGTTGATGGCCTGAAGGTACACCTGCGCGGCGACGAGCGCGTGCTCGACGTCGCGACCGGCACCGGCCACGTCGCGGCATTGCTAGGGCAAGCCTTACCCCGGGGCCGAGTCGTGGGCATCGATCTGTCGCCCAACATGCTGGAGCAGGCCCGCAGCAAGGTCGCAGAGCTGGGCCTCGGCAACGTGGAGCTCATGGAGATGGACATGCAGGCGATGGCGTTCCCGGACGCCAGCTTCGACGTCGTCGTCAGCGCCTTCGGCATCTTCTTCGCGTCAGACATCGAGGTGCAGCTTCGCCGGCTCATCGAGCCAGTCAAGCCAGGTGGCCGCATCGTGATGTCGACTTTCCGCGAGGACTACATGAGCCCGTTGAAGGAGATGCTGATGGGGCGCTTGATCGAAAAATACGGAATGGCCGTCCCGCCCACGTCTTGGAGACTCGTCGCCAGCGCAGACGCTTGCCGCAACCTCTGCGACAAGGCAGGGCTCGAAAACGTCGAGGTCGTGGAGCGTGACTGCGGCTATCACCTATCGAGCCCCGACGAGTGGTGGCAAGTCGTCTGGAACGCCGGTTTCCGGCGCTGGGTGTCTGCTCTCGAGCCTCAGCAGCGCGAGGGCTTCAAACGTGAGCATCTTCAGGAGGTGGAGGGCCTAAGGACATGCGACGGCATCCCGATGCCCATTCGGGTACTCTTCACCTCCGGGATGAAGACGCGATAGCTCGGGGGCGGATGCTCGGGGTGCGCGACGTGCTGACACCTTCCCGCGGGTGGCCGACACGACCGTTTGGGACAGGCTCTGTTCTCAGTGCCCGCGCGAAACCGCAACTCGGAATCTGACTCCGCCGACGACTGCTTTACCCTGAAGCAACGGTACCTCGACGTATCCAGCCCGGCGCAGTTGCTCCGAACCGAGTGTGGCAGTGCCAATGGGATCCTGGGAAAGCGCGTCCGCGTCGGCGGCGGCGACGACGACCGAAAACCCTTCGCGAAGCTCGAAGCGTCCGAGGTCGAGCTCAAGACTACTCGACCACTGGTCGTCGAAAGCGTCGGTGGAAAACGGTGGTTGACCAGGAACGGTGAGGGTGAAGCGAGGGTCAGGGGGGGACTCGTTTCCGTCCCAAGGCTGACCGCTAGGCTTCCCGTCGATTCGAAACCCGACGAAAGACACGTGGGCAAACGTCGACAGCCGGATCGGCGCCACCTCAATCGCGATCGGAGCGCCACAAGCTTCCCCGAGCGCGGTTCCGCGGCGACACGCCTGCAGATCGCCTCCGCGGTCGAGCACGGTTCTACCACTCGAGCCATGGCCATGCGCCCCGACCCCCGCAACTTCCGCAGCCGCGCCCGCACTTGCCCCGGCGCTCGACACGGTCTGAAACGCCCCGATGTACAGGCTGCGAATGAAATGAGTCGCCTGCTGGCATTCTTGCCCCAGCAGTTCCGAGGTCCGCGCCTCGGAGCGGTCCGCCCGCAGGTTGCCGGCAATCACGTACTCCAGCGCGGCGGCGCTGGTCGCGCCCGCGGTCGCCCCAAGGCCGCCCGGCGCACCCGCCCCGTATTCCGACGAATCGGTAACGACGGTGATACCGCCCTCCGGGGGCAGCGGGATCGAGAGGTAGGCCCCGGGCAGGCGACACTCCCTGAGCAGCCTCACGCCACGCGAGTCGTACCGCACGACACTCAAGCGCCCTGGCGTTCGGATATCGGCGCTCAGCTCGGCGCGTTGCTGGGGTTGCCAGTTCGCGACGAAGACCTTGTTCGGAATCGGAACGAAGGGAGCGCTCGTGGCCACTTGACCAGGTGCGTATGGCACCTTGGGCTGTTCGGGCCTGGCGAGCCGAGCGGTACTGCCGCAGCCCGCCTGGGAGGTGAGGAACGCGGCCACGGCAAGGATCATCATTGGCGTTCGCTCATCGCGCTCTACCCCCGAGCTGACACTATGAAACGAGTGAAGCGATGAACCCAAATTCCACACCGTGCTCTACCGATTTCCCGCGGATCAAGAACGGCCCCGCGCTGGTCAACACTACGGCGACGCGCCCGAATGACTCAAGGGAGAACATCGCGGATGTGTTCCAAACACCTTCACACTGCGCGGGGTTATCAACCTGATTGCGGCTCTAGCCTCTGGTAGGTCGAACAGCGGCGCCACGGTCAACCAGGCTGGCGATACGGGTACGCCAGATTCGGATAGTGGATCTTGCTCGCGCCGAGTGGGCGAGAGTCATCGCAACGGCGGCGCACGGGCAGCACGCTGGTTGGGCGCTGCCGTACTGCTTCTCCGCCATCGTCGGCGTTGAAACCGTCTGGTAGGGGCTCGCTCGCACTACGGGGTTACCTCGCTGCCTAACGGTCGGGGCTCGCTCGCACACCGAGACGCAACCAGTGTGCCACCCGCTGGCACAACTGTGCCCGCATCCACTCGCCAGATCATGGTCTAGATCCGAATGAGTCGACGCAATCGGCCGACTCTCAAAACCGCTTGCGATCTGCGTAAGAGGAAGAGCGGAGACCGCTTGGTACGCAATTTGCAGAGAAAAAGACCCGTATCACCGGTCATTGACCCCCATGTCCACTCAACGAACTCTGCATTACTTCCTCGTTCTATCTCTGGCAGTACACGTGAGCGCCTGCTCGTCGGATGACGACAGTGGAACTCAAGGCCTCCGCAACGGCGCAGGGGTCGCCGATGATGGGGAGAGCTGCTACGGAACCCAAGCGGTCGCCGAAGCAGAGTCCCCATACTACTATCGATTCGAATACGACGAGGACTCACGCATTCTCGCCACACACACGGTTGATGCCCGCGAGAGCGACGCGGAGGTAACTGGCTCGCTGTTCTATCGTTTGGATGCCGAGGGACGGCTGGTAACCTACGCAGGCGAAGAGTTTCGGCACGACTTCGAGCTGGACGAACACGGAAACCTAGTGAGGTTCGTATTCGTCTACGAAGACTGGACTGACTTGACGCAACCAGCGACTGCCAGCCCGTACATGGTCGACACCTACGAGCACACCTACGACGATCAGGGTCGCCTCCAACAGACGTCCTTCGTGGGAGCGATCAACGACGTCCATTCGATCACCGAATACTCCCATGATTCCGAGGGGCGCTGCCAAACCGAGAAGACGACGTTCGACGGGTCCGCAGAGCCCTCGCAACCGGCAACGCTCACGACCTACAGCTACGCTGATGGCAAGCTCGCCAGCAAGATAACGGAAAGCACCTCGGAAGGGACGGAATCCTGGCCGGAGCGTGTCGTGGTGGAGTACCGGTACGACTCCGAGGGACGCTTGGTCTCCATCGAACAGGACGGCGGCGGCCACTGGGGGGAATCAGCAGACGGACAACCGGATCTTTTCCAGAGCTGGACCTTCAATGATGACGGAAGCTGGGTCTATGAAAGCCGCGATTATACGACGGATGTTCCGAACGAGACGATCGAGGTCGATGGCGTTGAGCAGCTCTGCTACCGCGCCGTGATAACCTACTCTGCGGGTTGCGCAGGGTTCAAGGCTCGATTGCCAGAACCGCCCGCCGGGCTCGAGTGCCGATCCTCTTCCCAGCGTCAGCGGCCACTGTAGAGAGCCGTCTCCGTTCACGCCTTGCACAGCACTACCGTGAGAACCCGCGGCGACGGGTTCCCACGGTAGTATTATTCGCTCGGGATCGTCCTGACCAGCCGGAAGCCGGCGGAAACCGTGCCGCTCTTGGTGCTGCTCAGCCGCCGAGCGAGCCGGAGTAGCATGGGCAACCCAGTGTGGGCACCTCCGCGAATCGCCGTCTGGAGTGTCGCGTCGACGTTGCCCCACGGATCGCTTGCCGGAGCCTCGTCGGTGCTTTCGTACTCCGGGTTCGAGACGAATTCGTCCACGTTTCCCAGCACATCGTAGAGGCCCCACGCATTCGCCCCCTTCTTCCCGACGGGCTGTGCACTGCCAGGACTATTGTGGCGATACCATGCGTAGTCGTCGAGGGCTGGCTCGCGCGTGTTCCGAGCCAGGTCAGCGGCAGCCTCCGTCGACATCGGTCCAATCAGATATGCGGTCTGCGCCCCTGCGCGCGCTGCGTACTCCCATTCGGCATCGGTCGGCAGGCGGTAGCCTTCGCAGTCGTAGACTGCCCCGCTCGTCGAGTTTACCGTCACCCTGCCGCAGTGCATGACATACTCGGTATAATCCGTACAGCCGTCGTCCGAGAAGCACTGCGCCGGATTTCCGGTGGTTCCTTCGCACGCTTCGAGAACGTAGCAGGGGGCAAGTGGTGGGGTGGCGTGCTCCGACATCCAGTTGGCGTAGTGCATCGCGGCAAACCAGCTCACCCGTGTCATGGGGCACTCCGACTCGTCGCATGCGGCGTTCCCAGCTTCAACCTCGATCGCCGGCGCGCCTCGAGGAAGTCTCCAGCCCGTCTTGGCCCACTCCGCGCGGGTCACCTCAAACTGTCCAATCTCGAAGCGGTGGGTCAGGTGCACGGTGGTGAGCGTTTCCCCATGCGCCGCGCGCCCGGGCTCATCAACCGGCGAGCCCATAACGAAACACCCCGCTGGGACCTGGCACCAGCCTCCGGCGCAGTCAGCGACGACCTCAGCGTGCTGGCACGAGGGGTCGTCGCTGTTCGGTACCCAGGGAAGCTGCACCGGTGCCGTGAGCTGCGAGGTATCGAGCGTAGGCCCGCCACCGCCCGATGCACCGCCATCCGTCGAGGGCACCACAGAGGCGTCGGGGTTCCCCGCCGGCGCCTCTGCCTTGACCTCACGTTGCCCGCCACTCGGGCGGCAAGCGCCGACGATGAGCAGCAGTGCCCAGCCCAGCTTGGCGTGCCACCCGCATGTCATCGCTGCAGGTTGGTGGAGACTCCGAACTGATCTCCGCGTGCGATGAGCAGGTTCCATTGAGCCTCGGTAATGGGGAGGGACTCGGGACGCCGAGCATCGGCCAACTCCTGGTACACCCGCCAGGCCTCGGTGGCGAGCACACTCGTGGCGCCGCAGCGTTCGGGTTCGCAGTCCGGCGCCCAAGTCTCCGCCGCAGAGCAGATCCGCTGGGCACAGGCGGCACGCTGAAGGCCCAGGAACTCAGTCGGTGTCCAGGCGTCCGTGCCTCGGCTCAATCCCCAGATGAACTGGAGCCAGTCGAGCTCCGTGCCGAGATACTCGACGGCGGAGGGTGAGCCTCCAGCGAGCGCCGCAGAAACCTCCTCGGCGCAGTAGTTGTTGCGCCACTTATGCGCATCGGAGCAGGATACGCGCGCCGGGGCCTTGATGAAGTACCAGCCGGAGAGTTCACCGAGAAGCCGATTGCGGTCGTCCGTCCCCGTGTAGCGTTCGTTGACCAGCACCTGACCCTCGGGGCTGCCCACACGGATGCAGCCGGGATGGCCTGGATCGAGACTCCCGCTCGGGCAGCTTCCGTCCTCATTCGGTGGCAAGAGGGTGTCCTTCACGTACAGGAACCAGCAGTCGTCGTTCGCATCGTCGGGGTCGTTGAAGGCCCGTGCCGCCATAGCATGAGCGTAGCCCTCACCCGATGCACCACCGACGGGCTCGACCGAGTTGAGGCAGTGCCAAGGCGAGAATTCGTTGCCAATATGATTGCATCGGCATTCGACAGGAAACCCGGCTGGATCATAGGCCGTGACCCACGAGCCGCTCAGCTGGAACCCATAGCTTCCGTTGCCGACGTTGCCGGCCCCCATCTGCTGCATCGCGTGAGTGAGCTCGTGGACCAGAGTGAACTTGCGCGCACTGTCCGGCTCGTGCGACGTCACCACGCCGCTCGCGTCGACTGACGTCCAGACGGGGCGGGCGTGCACGTAGCGTTCGGTGGCGTCGCCAATCGAGTTCGTATGGTAGGGACTTCCATCGATGAAGGCGGGCGCGGACTCCGGCCAGACGTGCACGGTGCCCGGCGCGATCCCCAAGTCGGTGCCTTCGGCAACGTGCAGGCGCAGCAGGTGCGCGGCCACCGCTGCGGCGTTCGAAAAGACGGTGGGAGCGTCGGGATCAGTGGTTCCGAGGGCCACTCGATTCTCCCCGGTGCTCCACCCACCGGCTGCCTCCGTGTGGACGCTCGCCGCTGGCGCGTAGCAGAGAGTCCCTGCTGGGGCACCACCGGACGGACACGGATCAGGATAGGGATAGCAGGGATCCGTCCCGGTCGAGCTCGAACGCGTCGAGGCGGTACGCTGGAACGGCGTCCCCGTCTCTCCGCAGAGCGTCCAGGTCACACTGGGATCGTCGCCAGGCACCCGATCGATCTGTATCTTGATCGAATCGGTGTCCCCGATCGGCGCAATGAGGCTGCCGCGCCAGGTGAAGGTAACGAGAAAATCGCTGCTGGCCGGGGTCAGCTGAGCGACATCGGGCGTGTATTCCGCAGGCAGGCAGCCGTTCGCGTCGAGGACCGCGTAGGCCCCGGGCGCCCAGGGTTCGAAGGGCTGGAGCCCACCGGTAACGCCCAGCTCGACGGCGGCGAAGCTCGCCGGAACACGTTGCACCTCCGTGCTTGCCAGTTCGTCTTCACCGCCAGCGACATCGATGAACTGAGCAGGAAAGTCCGCGCAGAGCTGCGGTGGCACGGCCGGTACGACCTGGAAGCACACACCCCATCCACTGCTGCCGCGACCGCAATGTAGCGGCCGGTTTGGGTCGCCACCAGCCGGCAGGATTTCCGCGGTTGGCATGACGTCGTACCAGGAGGGATCCGACCCCACTACCTCGGTTCCGCTCAATAGATTCAGTGATTCGGGATCGATGACCACGTTGAGACGGGCGTATCGGTCGTCCCCACCACAAGCGCCGCTGTCGCGCTCCACAAGGTCCATCCGGACAGTCGCCACTGGCTGATCGTCGAAGAGCGGGACAAAGACAGTCTCGCCGAGCTCCTTGACCTTGTCGTCGAAGAGATCGGCCAGCCCCGGGAAGCCGACAAACTGGTCAATCTGGTCCCAGAAACTCCAACCGCTCTCGTAAACGGCGATCTCATGGCTCTGCGAGTGCGGTGTGTCGCGGTACGAGGTAACGACCACATCGACGTCGGTGTTGCCCACCAGACATCCGTCTTCTTCGTCGAACCCGACACTCGTCACCAACACGTCGAACCCGCCGTTCTCAGTGGTGCTGAGGGCTTGGCTCACGGTTCCAATCGATCCTGAGACGGCGGACTCCAGCACCTGGCTCACGTTCGGCGTCGCTGCCGATTCGACAATGGGAACGAGCTCGGGCGAAGGCGCCAGCGGCACCGCCACCGACGCCATCGACTGGGGGAGCGGAGGGAGTCGCTCGGGGACTTCGGGTGCCTGGACGACCGTGTAGTCATCGAACGTGCAGCGTTCGACGTCGTCATCGACCCGAACGACATTGCCGCTCAACTGCCACTCGAGGGCCTCGCCTCGGAACGGAATGGAGTGCACATCGCGGTACTCACCCGGCTGGAAGCGATCGAGGGGTCCGATGTCGAGTCGCGTCGCGCTCAGCTGATTGCGCGGCCCTTCGGGAATCTCGACGGGAATATCGAGACGGTTGATGTATCCAAACACGCCTGCGCCGTATCCTGCCGCGCTGCGCGTGAGGCACTCGACGATGATCTCGGGCGGCAGGATCATGTCCCAGTGGGCAAAAGGCGTAAACATCAGCGGGTTGCGCGCGTCGTTCTCGACCCGACGCCCGAAAAAGGAGCCTTCGTGCCCGCTGCCATCGACTGGACTGAGGCGTAGCAGGGCGTTCGGCGCTACCACCGTGCCCTGGAAGGGCGAATCGATGTCCGCCGTATTCGTGCCCAAGTAGCCGATGAAGAGCTCACTCGGGTCAGCTCCCTCGAGCGTGCCGCGGAACGTGAACACGTCGCGCACGTAGAGGAAGATCGGGCCGTCGGTGAAGTCAAGACGCACCTTGGAATCGGACTCCGCGATGAGCGCATTCATCGTATAGGTTCCGGAACGCAGCTCCAGTACGCCGTCCGGGTGAACGTTGAGGCTCGCATAGGCGCCCGGTGCCACGGTCTTGGTCTGCTGCGGCCCGGCGAGGTACGAGGTATTTGACGGGGGAAACTCGACGTCCCAGTTGTAGGTCGTGAAAGGCTTGAGGTTCACGGCTTGCGTGACGTCACCGTCCACGGTCCACACCGAATCGTGGCGGAAGTCTGCGCCGGTAACCACGTTTCCCTCGACGATGGCCCGATCGCGAAGCTTCACGGTGCCCACCGAGATCACGTCTCCGGGGATCTGGGTATCGGTCCCGAGGTTCGTCTCGCCGTCGCCGACGCTGGTGATGCTGAGTGGAGTGCCGGGGGTGGCGGCCGACACGATCACGGCGTCTCCCAAGGTGACCGCATCGGTCGCGCCAAGGGCAACCGAATGGAGCCCCACGCCCTCAGGAAGCGCAAGCGTAAACGTCGAACCCTCGACTGCATCGTCTCCGCCAGGATCTTCCAGTCCACCCGCGGCCGCAGCGCCCCAAACCAGGTCGTTCTCGTGGAAGAGCGCCACGCGATTGGCATTCGTCCAGCTCGTTGCCCCAGCGAGGTACGAGAAATCGTCGCCCTCGTTGTACGGCGACCAGTCCGAGTGGTGAACGGCCAGCTTGATGTCCCCAGTTGATGCGCCGGGTCCGAGAGTGCCTGCGCTGGCCAGAAACCGCACTTCGAAGTAGCTGTCGGCTCCAACCACCGCGCCAGGGAGGTCATGCACTTGATGGGTGAGGTTGTCGCAACCGAGCGCCGCCCAGTAGCACGCACTCGTACTTGGAGAGCTCCCGTCGCGGGTGAAGTAGTACCGCAGGGTCAGATCACTCAAGGCGATCGGCGCCGATCCACTGTTGACGATCCGCAGTACCGGCCTGATCTCTCCGTTCGTTGCGCTCCCATCCTCTCCGAAGTGGACTTGGGCGCTGAGTCCCACTGCCGCCCACCGCTGCCGCGTAGTACCCGTCGCGTCGTCGTCGACGCGCTCGCTCGAACAGCCCCCGCTCATTCCCGCCGCTATCGAAGCGGTCATCAACAGAGCCACCGCTTGGCTCAGATCCCGATTCACCATTTGGACTTACTTCCATTCGTCGAGACGACCGTTCCCCGCCGCCCGCTCGCTCGACTTCCCTGCAACCCGACTGTCGAGGGGGCCACGCGCCATGGTCTGCATCGGCCGCCTTCGACGTTTCCCGGTTAGTCCGTCAAGGCGACACCTGTCAAC
>CAYRKE010000238.1:0-11215 GCA_964424695.1 uncultured Polyangiaceae bacterium | reverse complement strand
CTCGGGCGGCTCGGGCGGCTCGGGCGGCTCGGGCGGCTCGGGCGGAGGGGGAGCCGTCGCGGGCGGTGGCGTAGCCGGTTCGCCTCCCGTTCCCGAATGGAATCCTATCGAAGGCGAGTGCGAGAGCGTCCAGCCCGACAGGATTTGGTACGTCGACTGCTCGTTGGATCCGGGGGTGGACGCGGAGGGCACTTCCTGGGAAGACGCCCTGCCCCACCCGATGGCGGCCTCACGTCGCGCCGCCCCCTGCGATGCAATGTGGATCCGTTCGAGCACCTGTGTACCCTTGGAGGCGAATGGGCCAGTGTTCGCGCCGTCAGTCTCCATGAGCGTCCACGGGGGATTCTCGGGGAGCGAAGCTTCCATCGACGAACGCGATGGCTCGGCAGGCCTCACGGTCTTCGATGGAGATCTGCTCGGCAACGACGTTATCGGAGACGACTCGTCCCACGAAGACAACAGCGCCCACGTGGTTCTCGTCGAAGGCGGGATATCCGTGTCACTCGAAGGGCTCACGATTCGCGGCGGCTACGCCATCAGTACCGAGCCCATCACAGGCGCAGAGACGCCGACTTGGCTGTCAGGGGGGGGAGTCCTAGCGATGGACGGAGCCACAGTGCTGCTGGACAACGTGACCACCGCTGCCAACGATGCCGTATACGGAGCCGGGCTTGCCGTGCTCGGGGCCGAATCGCGCGGCTCTATCGCGGATTGCCAGTTCAGTGAGAATGTTGCCCGTTCGCAGGGCGCCGGGGCCTTTGTCGAGTCGGGGCAGCTCTACCTTTCCAACTCCTGGTTCAATGACGGAGAAGCCCCCTACGGCGGAGGAGTCTTCGGAATCGACGCCCAAGGCCTGATAGAAGAATGCTTCTTCATCGAGAATGAGGGCTATGGAGGTGGTGGAGCTCTCGCGATCGAGGGCGGATTCTGGAACGTCGAGCGCGGGCGCTTCGTGGGGAACACCTCGTCCGTCGGAGGAGCCATCTCGGTCGACACGGCGGTGCTGACCCTGACCGAAACCCTCATCGCTTTCAACACGGGTTCAGGCGTAGGGGCGGGACTCTATGGCACTCTGAATGGGGCCACGGTCACGGTGGAACGGTCCGCCTTGGTTGGCAATAACCCTCGGACTGGGTCCTACGGGGCCGCTGGCGCCGTCTATTTCGGCGCGGGTACGTTGGAACTTCGCAAGAGCAGCATCGTGGGCAATCGCGGCGTCTACGGCGGCGGCATACTGAGCGAGGCCAATCTCACCATCGCGGATAGCGAGTTCCTCTCGAATGGTTCCCCGAGTGGGGCTGGCGCGCTGGCTCTGGATGGGGCAAGCAGCCTCGTTGTCAACTCTGCCTTCAGGTGGAATACCGCAATGGGCGAGGCCTCGGTGGCTTGGCTCGGCTCAGGCACGAGTCACCGGTGGGTGAACGTCGATGTCGTGGAGAACCAGTCTGCGGGCGCCTCCGACCACGCCTTCGTCGTCGACTCGGAAGCGACGCTGCAACTCGACAATAGCCTTCTCTTCGCCGAAAGCCTTGGCGACGATACCTTTTTCAGTGGGGCGGGCCTCTCTGGTTTGACCGCCTCCAACAACTGCTCCTCGGATCTGAAGCATCCCGGAACCAACGCTGTCCAGATCACCGGAAACCCCTTTGCAGGCGAGGTGCTCGCCGGTGACTTCCTCCAGGCGAGTTCTTCCCCCTGCCAAGACGCGGGCGCGAACGAAGCCGCAGCAAACGTTGGTTTCGACTGGACCCCATTGACCACTCTCGAAACCTTGGAGCCCGACGCCGATCCCGTCGATGCCGGCTACCACCACGCCCCGGAAGAGGTCCGCATCGAGGCTTTTGTCGTGGACGCTACCTCGGTGAGTTGGTCGACGGTGAACGCAATCGTCTGCATCCTCGGTCTCTCGAGCTCAAATGGGTTCACGGTGCTTGACCCCGCGCCCCTCGGCGCGAGCTCCCTCGAGCACGATGGCCCGTCCGGGGCGAGCATCGCGCTCGTCTGTTGGGATAGCAGCAGGCGTCCGAAGTCCCGGTGGGCCCTCGTACCGTAGGGGAAAGGAGCTCTGAGCCGGGCTTCCCTCGAATCTGGCGCGACGGGAAAGCCAGCAGGGATGACGGTGCGCTCGTCGCCTTGCCCTGCCAAGCAGGTTCCACGTTCGCCAGAAGCCGGGACTGACTCGACCGTCGGGGCACGCGGCCTAGGTGGTGCCATGTTCCTCCGGTTGCGACCAGTACACGGACTTGCCGGCCGCGAACAGAAAGGCCCAGCCGACTGCCATCATGGTCAGCCAGTCCTGCTCGTGGTGGCAACGAACGTCACGCTAGCGCGAACTTCCGGCCGTGCGGTACCGGAGCTGCGAAGCTTGGGCGAGGACGGACGCCGCGTGAGCGACGCTCTCGCTGCAAGAGCGTTGCGCCGAAGTCCCAAGGACACATACCGGCCGCCCAGTCACCACTCAACAACAGCTCACTTGGGCTAAGTGGACCGACCCCCCGGCCCCCAACATCTCAATCCATAAGCCGAATTTCTCATTTTTGCAGGAGCTCGTCACAACTCGAACGGCGTCCGAACAATCACAGGTGATTGAGAGGCCACCTTTACCCGGTCAACTGAGCAGGACCTTCCATGCGGCGCGCCAGGATCTCCGGGTACGAGAGGATTCGACATGCGCATCACCACGACGTGTCAAGAAGGAAAGATAGCCCTCGGGGCGTTGACGCTGGGAATCGTCACCCTGCTGCCGTCCCCCTCCCGGGCTGACAACCCCATCATCCAGACCAACTACACGGCTGATCCCGCTCCCATGGTGTACGAGGACAGGTTGTACCTCTACACGTCACATGACGAAGATGTCACCATTGATAACTTCTACACCATGAACGAGTGGAGGCTCTACTCCACGGTCGACATGGTCAACTGGACCGATCACGGCAGCCCCGCCAGTCTAGATACCTTCAGCTGGAGCACCGACAACGCCTGGGCTCCGCAGACTGTCGAGAGGGACGGGACGTTCTACCTCTACGTACCGCTGAACAACAACACCGGCGCGAAGATCGGGGTGTGTGTATCCACGAATCCAGCAGGCCCGTTTACAGACCCGATCGGGAGGGACCTGGCCCAAAGCGGAAGCATGGCCATCGACCCGACGGTGTTCGTTGACGATGACGGGCAGGCCTACATGTACTGGGGCAATGGCAACCTCCGGTTCGTGAAGTTGAACTCGGACATGATCAGTACCTCGGGGAACGTCACGACCAACGTGGCGATGAATGGATTCACCGAGGGGCCGTGGTTCTACAAGCGAGGGTCGCTTTACTACCTCGTCTATGCCGGAAGCGGCGAAAAGATCAGCTATGCGACCAGCAACGCCCCCGAAGGCCCCTGGGATTTCAAGGGCGACATCATGGGCAACCCCTCGATCGCCACCAATCACCCTGGCGTGGTCGACTACAAGGGTCACTCCTATCTCTTCTATCACAACGGCGCACTGCCGGGCGGCGGAAGCTTCAAGCGGTCGGTGTGCGTGGAAGAGTTCACCTACGGTGCGGACGGCAGCATCCCAAGGGTCGACATGACCCCCGAGGGACCAGCTGCCGTCGCCAGCCTCAATCCTTTCCAGCAGGTCGAGGCTGAAACCATCGCCTTCTCGTCCGGACTGAAAACCGAGACGTGCGAGGACACCGGCGGTGGCATGAACGTCACATCCATCAGTAATGGCGATTACATCAAGGTGAAGGAGGTCGACTTCGTCGACGGCGTGACCTCCTTCGATGCACGGGTGTCGTCGGCAGCCGGCGATGCGAAGATCGAGCTCCACCTCGATAGTGAGTCCGGAACGTTGCTCGGGACGTGTGATGTCTCGGGCGCGTCGTCTTGGACCACCAAGACCTGTTCGGTCAGCGGAGGCAGCGGGGTACACGACCTGTTCCTGAAGTTCACCGGCGGCGGCGGTGACCTATTCAAGTTCAACTGGTGGAAGTTCACCGGACCGACCATGCCGACTGGCGGCGAGGGAGGCGCCGGAGGTGACCAGGGTGGCGCGAGCGGCGCGGGCTCCGGCCCTGTGCAAGGAACGGGCGGCAGTGCCGGCGGCGCTGGAGGGACAGTCTCCACGAGCGGCGGAGGCTCCGGCCCTGTGCAGGGAACGGGCGGCAGTGCCGGCACTGGAGGAACGGTCTCCGGAAGCGGCGGAGGCTCCGGCCTCGTTCAGGGAACGGGCGGCAGTGCCGGCACCGGAGGAACGGTCTCCGCGAGCGGCGGCAGCACGAATCCTGGCGGGGCTACCCTGCCTGGCACTGGCGGCGGCAGCGTCGTTGGCGGCGGGGTGAACCACTCGACTGGCGGCTTCGTGAACCATACCGGTGGGGCAACGTGGAGCGCCGGTGGCACCGCCACGGGAAGCGGTGGCGGAACAATGACGCTCTCCGGTGGCTCGAACAGCGGAGGACAGGCGCTCGCCTTGGGTGGCCAGGGCACAGGCGGCGCGGCGAGCGTCATTGGTTCTGGTGGTAGTACGGTGGGCGCGCCAGGTTCTGGCGGACTAAACGGCACAGGGCCGGACAGCTCGAGCACGGACTCGGATGACGGATCGTGCGGTTGCCGAGTGGGTCCAGAACGTGGTGCGAGCGGACTGTCGGCAGCATTCTGGGCCATCGCATCGGCACTGGTGGTGCTTCGGCGGCGAAGGGCGGGCCACCTGGCTTCAGCTGATCGACAGGGAGCAGGCTCCGAGCGTCTCTGAGCTCCCGCCGCACCTCTGCTTGCATGCCCGGCAACATGGAGTCGCGTCAGTCTCAAAGCGGCGCCGC
This sequence comes from uncultured Polyangiaceae bacterium, assembly GCA_964424695.1. Lineage (GTDB taxonomy): Bacteria > Myxococcota_A > Polyangia > Polyangiales > Polyangiaceae > JAEWRL01. The sequence goes on along the minus strand of CAYRKE010000238.1, from coordinate 6,404 downwards.
TTTGGGACTGACAGCGGCTGCCCGCTGACGGCAGAGCCGCGATCCACAGCGTCGCCTCCTTGCTCTTCCATGAGCGACGCGAAATCGGACCAGTGTGTTGCCTGCGCGAAGGATCTCGACCGACGTCGCCATTTCGCGTCAGTAGCCTGGGCTCTTCTCCAACAGGCTTGCTGATATCATGTCGTGCCGTTTCGCCGTCTCGAACTGCTCATGCTTTCGTCCGCTCGTCTGCGCAACTCGGCCACGCTAGCTTCCGTGCGCCAGGCAGCAAATGGTGTTTGATTGGTTGGTGACTGTGTGCACTCGATGAAACGTGACGCATCGCCAACGCTGTCGAAAACGCGATGCGGAAAGCTCTGTCGCGCGATCAGCGAAATCCCAGTCACAATGCCGCGAACAGTGGCCGCGATGAATCCGCTGCCCTCGAATACCAGCGCGGAAACCTGGATCCATATGCTGCCTTCATGCATGAGAGTGGTAAGAGCATCGCGCGCAACCGGGTCTGGTCGTTGAGCACACGGTTCGAGAATGGTCATGAGCGCGAATTCGCGACCGCGACCCGAGCACTTTTCTAACAGGTGCTTTCGGCAGATCGTAACGCCCACACGCGTCGTGGCATTGCGCCACACCACCAACAGCAGGTTCTCAGCGCTGCCGACAATGAGATCCCGGTCCGAGTGGTAGACCACCGTATGGGACGGCTGTTCGGCTTCTTCTCGCAACAGGCTGACCATATTGAATCCTGAGAGTTCCCGTTCTTTTCACTTACGGCGACGGGGTACTCGACTTTAGCTTCAGACTCTGTGGCTTCGCCTGCGTGCCCCAAGCCGATGCTCCCGCTCCTTCGTCACGGTGTGCCTGGGCGGGATCGGTGGATGGTCCCCAGGTTCTGCACCGGACCTGCGCGCCTGAGCCAGGCGATCTGACGCACCTGGGTATCCGCTTGCCTCACGGATGCCCGGCGAGGTCCACGAGCACCTCCTCGACCCCGTCGCTGAACGCGGCTGCAGCGCCGTCGACGGCGAAGGACCGAGTTCTCCGGGGAAGCCGTTCCGACTCGCCGCTCACATGCTGGGACTGGAAGTTTCTACAATCAAAGTTATTTGAGCCGATCCCGTTCTTGGTTTGCACCGCGCCTCTGGGTGTCGGGTACTAGCCCGCTACCATCGCAAAAACACGACGCCCATGGCGTCTTCTGGCGCCGGATTTTTCGCAGGACCCGGGCCGTGTTTCTAACCACTGCTTCTCCGGGAGATGCCCATGCGCTCAGATGTCTGGTCAGAGGTACTACTCGCGGCTGCTGCATTTCTGGCGGCGTGCGGGGCCGAGTCTCCAGAGGATCCGGCCGCGGATGCCACTGGTGGGGTAACGGCGGTCGGCGATCAGACCGGCGGAAGCGGCGGAGCTGATGGGCCAGTCGGTTCAGGAGGCTCGGAAGGCCCGTCGATCATCCTCCCCGAGGGGGGCGCGGAGGCGACGGGAGGTGCCGACGGAGGTGTCGCCGTGTGCGGCAACTCCGAGCTCGAGCCCGGCGAGCTCTGCGACGACGGTGGCACCGTGGACGGCGACGGTTGCTCTGCCGACTGTCTGGTGCAGGATCCCGACTACTTTTGCCCCACGCCTGGCCAGCCCTGCGTGAAGGTCGTCAACTGCGGTAGCGGCGTCATCGAGGGCAGCGAGCTCTGCGACGACGGCAACGAGGTCGGCGGCGATGGCTGCTCCGCCGACTGCAGCGCCGTGGAAGACGGATGGGTGTGCCCGCGCCCCGGGCGAGCCTGCGTCCTGCCGCCCCAGTGCGGCAACGGCGTCATCGAGATCGGCGAAACCTGCGACGACGGGAATGGCGTCTCTAGTGACGGTTGCTCGGGGGGCGACGATCCCAATCAGCAACCTTGTCAGCTGGAAGCGGGTTACTGGTGCCCAGTGGTGGGCGAGGCCTGTGCGGCAACGCTCTGCGGCGACGGCCTGCGCTCCCCGAACGAGCAGTGCGACGATGGCAACGTCACCGCCGACGACGGATGTGGGGTTGACTGCTCCGCGGAGGCAGGCTGGCTCTGTTCCGTCCCGGGTACCAACTGCGTCCCGATTTGTGGCGACGGCGTTCTGCGCGGCGGCGAGGAATGTGACGATGGCAACCACAGCAACTCGGACGGATGCAACGCGGCTTGCCGCTTCGAAATGGGCTGGGTGTGCGAGGTGGCTGGGGAGGCCTGCGTACGGGCCGAATGCGGAAACGGCAACCTGGAGCTCGGAGAAGGGTGCGACGACGGAAACCTCAGCGCCTCGGACGGATGCGGAGCGACCTGTCAGCAGGAGCCCACGGTAACCGTTGGCCCCGACCCCGTGGTCAACATCTTCTGCGGAGACGGTATGGTCACCGGCAACGAGGCTTGTGACGACGGGAACAATGTTGACGGCGACGGCTGCGCCGCCGATTGCACCGTCGAGCAGGGCTTCATCTGCCCCGCCGTCGTCGACCACCCCGCGAGCGTGTCATTCGCGGTGACGTATCGCGACTTCCTGCAGCGATCGGACGAGGGGGGGCATCCTCATATGCGCCAGCCCAGGGTCTCCCCACCACGGGAGGGAACGGATCGCGGGATCGCCGGAGCCGTGTGCGATACCACCAATCAGGATACCTGCGGACGGCTCGACGCCGAGGGCAAGCCCACCCTCGATCCCAATACGACCGAAGCTACCTTAGAAGACGATCATCCGACCCTCTTCTCCAATGCAGACGCCTTCTCGCTCTGGTACCGCAGTACCAACGATGCCGCGCTCGAGGGGGACGAGGGTCCCATCGAGATCATCGAGGTGCCCGACCAGCTCACACTCACGCAGGAGGGCGAGGGCGATTCGGACGTTTATAGCTTTCTGTCCGACGAATTCTTCCCGCTCGATGGAGACCTCGGCTTCGGCGAGACTCCCGGCCAGGATCACGACTACCATTTCACCACCGAGCTCCGCTACTTCTTCCAGTACCAGGGAGGCGAGACGCTGACCTTCCGCGGCGACGACGACGTCTTTGTTTATGTCAACGGTCGCTTGGCGGTCGACATCGGTGGGATCCACGTTGTCCAGTGGGCGCGCGTCGTGCTCGGCGACGATGGTGCTCCAGCCGGCGGAGACAGCGACTGCACGGCGTCGACGACGGAGGACGTGGAGCCCGACCCGTGCACGCTATCCCCCGAGGAAGCGGATGACCCGGACGATTCCCGCTTTGGCCTCACCAAGGGCGGCGTCTACGAGATCGTATTCTTCCACGCTGAGCGGCAACCAATCTGGTCGAACTTCTTCCTCACGCTCTCCGGGTTCCTGGCTCCCCGCTCTGCCTGTGAGCCGAACTGCGGCGATAGCCTGATCGTCGGGTGGGAGGTCTGCGACGATGGGCTCGAGGGGAACACGGGAGAGTACGGGCACTGCGACGCGACCTGCACCGGCCGCCTCTTCTGCGGCGATGCGATCCGGCAGGGCACCGAGGACACCCCGGCGGGCCCCGAAGAGTGCGACGACGGCTACAACGGCGCTCTCTACGCGTATACGCCAGACGCCTGTGCTGCCGAGTGCACTCTGCCACCGTATTGTGGTGACGGGATCCTGGAGCCGGCATTCGAGCTGTGTGACCATGGTGCCGACAATGCCGACGGCGCCTACGAAGGGTGCACGACGACTTGCACGTGGGGGCCCTACTGCGGCGATGGACTGGTTCAGGCGGATGCCGGCGAGAACTGCGACGACGGCCTCGCCAACACCGCCTACTCGCCAAGCGGTGCCGCGTGTGGCTTCGACTGCAAGCCTGCACCCTACTGCGGCGACGGCGTCCGAAACGGCCGCGAACAATGCGACCTGGGCGCCGAGCAGAATACTGGTGAGTACGGCCAATGCAACCCGGACTGCACCCTCGCCCCTGACTGCGGGGATACCATTGTGCAGACCGATGAGGGCGAAGAGTGCGATGAGGGCCCCGTCGGCAGCGTACTCTGCACGCCGACGTGCATGCTTCGACTGGTCTACTGATCAGGTCAAAAGGAAGGGCCCCCCTTTCCAACCACCACTACCCCGCCAAGCGTCGGCCTGGCGGGGCTAGGAGGAGACAGCGCGTCAGGGAGCAGCCACCAACCCATTGCTCCCCATTCTCTCGAACCGCAATCCGTATCAGGATAGTGTCACTCGGTTGGTGCGGAACCTGCGTTCGAGAGGTTTTCGCCCGCGTCCGCCCGTCCAACGATCGCTCCACGTTGCCTGAGCCGGCTCGCCACTCGACCAAGGTTCATTGCTTCACCCCGACCAAGCGTAGAAGCACGCTCGCCCCCCGAGGACGATGCGTTCTCGGCGGGAGTTCCGCTAGCTCGATCCTCGAGCGCTTCTGACTCAAGTGATTCTGAGCCCGCCGAGGCGTTTCCCGAATCCCCGCGATGCTTGCGCAATGCCGTGAGTGCCCCGGCCCTTCGAACGATCGTGGACAGCCGCTGAACCACCTGCCCCGCACTGGCCCGATCCTCGGTCTCGTTCTGCTCTGACACCAGCTGCTCGAGTGGCGTTCCGGTCGCCAACGACGCCCGACAGAGACCGGTCGGCGTCCGCAGCCGAGCGTCCAGCTGACCCGCGCTTCCACGCGATGCTCTCTCCAGAACTCCAGGCCCAAACCCCTCTCCGATCCCCACCCACACCGCGTCAGACTCTGGCATGCTCAGCCAAGCGCCACGGATGCGTCCTGCCTCGTCCGACTCGACGTCGTGGAGTCGAACCTGGGGACACGGAAGCACTTCGCCCAACGAATCATGTGGGGAATCGCTGGTGGTCAAGTCCCGCTTGGCCACTCTCTGGGGGACGCTGGGCGACTGAGACAACTCGCCGCCAACTGGTGTTGAAGGTGGCCGCGCCGCGCTGCGAGCCAGAATGCCCCAGGTGAGGGCAGTCCCGCCAAGGAGCAGCCCCCCCCACCACCATCGATATCTCCGTTGGTTAGCCACAGACCGAACTGCACTGGTCTTCATGGCAGTTCCCGAAGTCCATGAGCAGATCCACACCTCCGGAATAGGATGTGACACAGTTCTCGCTGCAGGTATCAGTGGAACAGTCCGCCAGACAGCTCACAAGGTTCGTGCACGAGGTGTTGTCCGCGCAGGCAACCATTTCGCTGCAGCAATACATCTGGTCACAGAGTACACAAACATCCGTTTCGCTGGTATCAAGACATTCGTTATCAGTTTCAACGGGCTCGTCCTCGGAGCACGGTGAGCTGCATTCCGCTTCGTCACACTGACTGAAGTCGTTAAACGCCGCCGTCGCCTGCGGATAATCATCGAAGCACCCCTCGAGGCAGGCCTCTGTAGCGCAGCCCGTGACACAGTCTAGGAAGGCATCGGAACCCGACGCATCTTCGAACGACAGGAGCTCTCCACAGCAGGATTCAGCAAGACACACGGAGCAACTATCCGCCTCGCTGTCCAGCGATTCCGTACACTCGTTGACGCCGTCGTCATCGTCCGCTGGGCTGTCGTCGTCGCCGTCGTCGTCCGAGGTCGGGCAGAACGGGCCGGAACAATCATCATCGTTGTTACTGCTACCGCCACCCCCGTCGCTGTCATCGCTGCAGGCAGCCGAGAGGGCTAAGCAAAGGGAAGATACCGCGATCAACAAAGACGGGACAGAAACGCGAAATGTGGCCATCAATCAATACCTCGCAGGCAGATGAAGCAGGAGTGCCAGGGTGGACTAGAGCATCCTCCTCCCCCTCGATGCAACCCCAAATAGTACTGATTCCGGCAAGCTCGCGAACGCATTGATGAAGCCTGGATCCTGCTTTTTTGCCTTCAGACTGAGGTCCACGGCTGGCGAACTGGCTGTTGGGAAGGTCCACCGGCTCGGGTTCCCACCACCCTTGCCATGTTGGAAGCAGTCCAGTCCACCGAGGGGTGAACGGGCCTTGGCCACCCGCCCGACAGCGGGTACCCGGCGCAGAAGAGTGCCCCGAACGCTTGCGTCACTCGAACGCTCCAGCATTCTCCGTCGTGGAGCGCTCCGCACCCGAGCTCGGCTCAGCGAATTGCATCGTCACCGGGTACGCTGCCGCCTCTGTAGCAAGCGGTACGATGATCCCGCGGGCGCCCGACTCGGAGGTAAGGGTGTAGTCGCCCGCTTCGGCATCGGTGAAACCCGGGTCCTGCCCTTCCCGATTGTCCATCGCTGTGACCGTTCCGGTGAGGGAGGGGGAGCCCCTTTGCCAGCCCGAGGGGAGCCAGTTTCCGCTCAGATCAGCACTTCCGGCATCCTCCAGGATTCCGAAGTTCGAGCCTCCGCTCACCGAGAAGAAGATGTTGTCGCGCGCGTCGAAGGTTGCAGCCTCACTCGAGAGGCGCACCAAGACCGCGAGACCACTCCGCTCGGAGATGACCGTATTG
>CAYRKE010000237.1:0-11233 GCA_964424695.1 uncultured Polyangiaceae bacterium | reverse complement strand
CGATAATGATATTACTCAACTGCACCTTATTTCGCGCCGTGGTGCTGTTGACGTCCATGATGCTAGTGTTCGTCGGGGTCGTGGCCTGACTGGCATAGGTGCCCCCCGGATACGTGGTAAACCGGATCTCCATCAGGCTACGGAATCGCGAACTCGGCCGCGCGTCGACGTAGAGGTTGGCATTACCCAGGACGAATTGATTGGGAACGTCCTGAATATTGCGCATCGTCGAACCACTATCCAAGCGGAGTACTCTCCACCCGATATCAGCAAACCCGTAGAGCCTCAGCAACTCTGTGTCTTCGCTGTGCGCCAACAAGTCACTGAGGACTGCTTCGTTTGCCTGGGCGGCCTGTTCCGCCTCTTCAACACGTCCCTGAAGCTCAGTCTGTTTTGCCTGAATTTCCGTGTTCTTTGCTTCGGTGGTTTTCAGCTGCGCTTCGGCCTCGTGCGTCGCCTTCTCAGCGGCTGTCGCTCGCTGTTCTGCAGCTTCCAGACGACGCTCGAGGTCCCCAACGCGCTCTTCGATTGAAGTGGGTGTAGGGGTAGCCTTCTCGTCGGCGTTCTCGGCCTCGGTTTGTGCCCACGACAGAGTCGTCGTTAGCATCGCCACGTACGCGATTCGTATCGGGAACAACGTGCGCCTAATGGGCATGGCCCCCCAGACGGCAGCATGCGCTCAGAGATAAGGCACCCACATGCCTTCCAGTGCCATCACAAGCGCTGCACGGGACCCATCTGGAGCGAGCGGCTGAGGTCGCGCCCGGTCAATTACTCGAAATGGCCGGCGCGGCGGTCTGGGGCAGCGTCCTGCTTGTCAACATGCTCGAAAGCATCAAGCGCACGCGCACGGAAGCAGCGCGAGCCAGCGGCGAAGCTGTTATCCGAGGAGGAGGAGGAGCTGGTGGGCCTCTCCAACGAGGACCCACGTTATGCGTCGAATTGGCCGCCTCCGGTCGCATGGCGCATGCCCCCTGCGAGCACTCTCGTGCCTACCGGCTCGCGAACTCGGACGGGCGCGACGGAATAGGTACGCAGCGAGCCGTCAAGTCCTCGGAGTGCTGGTCGTGACGTGGCGGCTTCGATTTCGACGCCGCGCCATCAGCAGACCCAATCCGCCCAGCAGGAGGCCGCGTGCGAAACCCGTGTCACGCGGCACTGGTCCGAGACGGCAGCTGCATCCGTCGGAACTGTCCCCACTGTCCGCCGACGCCGTGCCGCTGCTGCCGCCAGTCGCGGAGGCACCGATAGACGAGCTTCCTCCCGTGCTCGGGGAACCGACGCCACCGGAGGTCGACGACCCACCGGATGCCACACTCACCCCGCTGCGCCCTCCACTGGCACCCCCCGTACCGCCTGGGGATGCTGGAGCTCCACCGGTTGCGTTGGCAGACGTACCGCCGCCGCTCGGGTGACCCCCTGCACTCGACGATCTGCCGCCCACTCCATTCGCACCCCCCAGGGCGGCGGTTCCGCCCGCGCCCGACGTGCGACCGCCCGTAGCCGCCATGCTGCCGCCTGAAGCTGCCATGCTGCCGCCCGCAGCCGTCCCGCGTCCGCCCGTTCCGGCGGTGCCGTCTTCGCCAGTGTCGCCCCCCGCAGTGGGTGCGCTGCCAGCCGAGCCCGTCTCACCACCCCGCCCGGCACCGCCTCCCACAGTGGGCGTGCTGCCAGCCGAGCCCGTCTCGCCACCTCGCCCAGTATCGCCCCCTGTCTCGGCGGCTCCGCCCGCGCCAGCGCTTCCCCCAGATCCACCGGTGCCGCCGCCGTAGTCCGCCTCGAATGCCTCCCCATCGAAGGGCACGACGATGACCTTGCTACCGTGATTGGAGTTGCCCGGGATCTGGTTGTCCTTGTCGACGTCGGACACTGCCCACGTCACATGGGTGACGCGGCCGTTTTCCAGGACGACGCCCGGCCGCTCCATCTTGTACCATCGGTTCACCACCGAGCTCTCCTCGTAGCCGAATATCTTCTCGGGCAATCTCGGACTACAGCTGAGCCCACCGTCCATCCAATCGTTGATGCCGTCGGGCGAGTACAGATGCCAGCCGACGCGATCTCCGGATCCGGAATAGAGGACGTGGTAGAGCCCTCCGCTGCGCCAAATGTGGGGATCTTCCTCCCAAGCATAGGTGGGATTGTCTACACCGGGTATCGAGGTCCGGCGCGGGTAGATGCTGTCGATCGTCGGGATGTTCTCGGAGGGATACTTCCAGGTGGGCTTCTCCATTACGTACGGACCACAAAGCGTATCCGAAATGGCGATGAGCCCGTGGCGCTGCACGATCTGGTATCTTCCGTCGTGCCGCGCGACGAGGCTGACGTTCGATGCCCACCGAGTGTCGGAGCCTCCGTTCACACCGGGGGCGGTCATGATCTCGGCGGTGCACCGCTCCCAGGGACCGTCCAGCGACGTCGAGCGGTAGATATTGAAGGGAACGGTCTCGCTCACGACGACCGCGTAGCTGCCGTCCGGCAACTCGAGCGCGCTCACGTTGTGCCCTTTGTGGGAGCCGTTGTCATTGTAGACGAAGCCTTCCCGTATGTAGGGACCGAGCACCCCTTGCTCGCTGATGGCGTGGAAGGCGTCAGAGCCAGTCCAGCCCGGATTGAACCCATCCGCTCCCGACCAGGTGCTCATGAACATGTGGTACTTGCCATCGGTGGCCTTGAGGATTTGGCCGTCCCAGTAGTAGTACTCCGGGGGCACGCCTGCTCCTCGAGCGCTCTCGATCCCGTTGCAGGTATCGCGCGGCAACACGTCATCCACCCCCCAAGTCTCGGAGCTGAGCGGCGAGCAGACGATGGGTGCGGGCCTGAGGTAGTCGATGAACGTCTTGCTTTGGGCGAGTGCGGGGGCGCTCAGGCAGACGCTCGCGAGCAGGCTTGCCGCAGCGATGCGGGGGTGCCGTCGCGGCCCCCTCAGGGGCATGGAGGTGATGGGCCGCGAGAACTGGGGGGGGGAAGGTGGGGCGAGGAAAAGATGATGGCGCACATCCTCCATTGTCGCGGCGACCTCGAGGCTGTTACGGTTTCTGCCTGCGGGGCGTCGAAGGAGCCGAGTGCCGGGTTGCTGGGGGGCCGGCCCGTTGCGCTGGTGACCCCGAATGGCGCGCAAGGAAGCCTTTGCCGAGCATTGGACGCGTCGGCAGGAGCCGTAGCCGTGCGCGTGTCGGACGGTGGAGGCGCCGAGGTTCTGGGTTCTTGGCCAACCGATAGGACGTGCGCGCTTGGAGTCGACACGAGCCGGTAGCGCAGACCGTGCGCGACGCCTGGATTCGGAGCAACGCGCCGTTCCGGCTCTGGAACGGCGCCCAGGACAGGCACGGAGGCAGCTCGCGGTTCGCCTGCCCCCCATGCCCTTCGAGTTCTTCCCGCCCTCAGCACGCGCAGACTGTCACCTTCCCGGTTGCCACGACCTGAGCCGGCGGAGCCGAACCCGCAGTCCCGTATTCTCATGGGAGCGCTAGAGAAAGAGCTCGGGCTGTTTGGGAGCTGGGTAGAGCGTGTGAATGCGCCGCGAAGCGTCCATGACCGGGCCGGGCTTCTTGGTGCGCGAGTGTGTCGGGCACCGTTTGATGCAAGCACAGCACGTGATGCATTGGGCGATATCCACCTTGGCCGAGTCCGTGGCGTCGATCGCCCCTGTCGGGCAATGGGTGGCGCAAGTTCCGCAACGGATACAGTCTGCGCCGACCTCGATGAAGTCCACGTCCCACAGTTTTGTTACGCCTCCATAGGGGAGGCTACCAGGAACGACCAGCGGGGGGACTTCTGCCATGCTGCTAGCGGCAGTCAACCGTTCGGCGACGCGGTGCCCCAATGCCTCGGCTTGCTGGAGATCGCTGACGTTGGGGCGTCCGGCGGAGGCGGGTAGCTCGGTGCTCGAGAAGGAGTGCTCTCCGATGAAGGCAGCAGCGGCGACTGGAATCCCGCCGCGAGCGGTGACGATGTCTCGCAGCTCGAGCAGGGCGTTATCATAGGCGCGGTTGCCATAGACGACCACGCAGACGGTGGGCGTCCGGAGGAGCGTCAAGGTCTGAAACCAGTCGGAGAGCAGGACAGGGACGCGCCCCATATAGACCGGCACCCCCATTACGAGCAGAGTGTCTGCTCCTGCCGCAAAGGGAGCGCACCTCGCCGAGGGAGGGGTCATGTCGATGTCTTGGGTAGGGAGCGTGATCCGATTGGTGATCCCCTTGGCGATTCCTTGGAGGATGGCACGAGTGGTTCCAGTGGGGGAGAAGGACGCGAGCGCGAGCGTGCGGACGATCATGATGGTTCCTCACCGTTGCCCGAGGGGGCTATGTTGCCTGAGAAGGCGGTCTGGAGTGCCGAGACTGCCGAGAGCAGCTCGTGGAGCTGTTGCGTGTCGAAGGGACGGAACCATTCCCGTTTGCTCGCATCGAACGACGCTCGGCATGTCTGCACGAGGGCGAGCCCCTTCTTCGACACCGAAAGCCAGGCAGAGCGACCGTCCTCGGGATGGGGGGCGGCCTGGATCAGTCCCATCTCCTCGAGTTTCTTCACGACCTTCGAGACGTGCGCGCGCTCGAGCAGCAGCCGATTCGTCACGTCCTTCTGTTGGACGCGACCGGCACGCCAGATCTCGAACAGGACGGAGAATTGCTGGTGGTTGAGCCCGTGAGGAGCGAGCAGCCGGTTCGTCTCTCGCTCGATCAACCCTCCGATATTCATGAGCTTTCCGATTAAACGAGACGCGGCCTCTTCTCGATCGGTTGCGTGGGGCATTCGTTTTGTTGCCACGGAAACAAGATGGACCATGTTTGTTTCCGTGGCAACAAAAAGGTGCGCTGGGCTCTCGGCGCCGCCAGCATCGGCGGTTCTGGCCCCGCGGCAGTGGCCTCGGCAACACCAGCCCTCACGACCGCAGCGCCAAGCGCGGCTCAGCCCGCAGCTTGTGGAGTCTCGGCTGCCGCGGCGGTCCCGGCGAATCCATTTCTCGCCTGAGCGTCAGGGATACTGCCAGGCGCGGCTTCGATGACAGACTCATCGATTCCCAACCTCGGTCGCTCCAGGCAGCGCCATGGAACGGGGGGACGGAGCTCTACCCATTCCCGCGAATTCCTGGCTGCGGATCGAGGCCAGATGGTGTACGGCCACCGTCCAGAGTGACAAGGGCTCGATACTCGCCATGACAATCAAGAACTCTGGTCTGCTGATTGGCCTTGCGCTGTTCGTTTTGCTGCTGTGTCTACCGACGCCCGAGACGTTCGTTGCCTCTGCTCGGCAGACCCTTGGCGGCCGCAACCTGTCGCTCTCCCCGGTGGAGCTGGCCGATTCGATGCGGGCCGTCCTGGCCGTGATGACCCTGATGATCGTGTGGTGGTTGACCGAGGCCGTTCCTCTGCCTGCGACGGCCCTCTTGCCGGCCGTACTCATGCCGCTGCTGAAGGTCACCGGGGTGCAGGGGTCGGCCTTGTACGAGCTTACGCCCAAGAACGTCCTGCAGAACTATGCGAGTCCGGTAATCTACCTATTCCTCGGCGGCTTTCTGCTCGCTGGTGCCATGCAGAAGTGGAAGCTCGATCGCCGCTTCACGCTCTGGTTTCTGACGCGGGGCAATGTCGCCGGCAGCGCCGGCTCTGTGTTGTTCGGCATGATGGCGGTGACCGCGCTGATCTCCATGTGGATCTCCAACACGGCGGCAGCGGCCATGATGCTACCTCTTGGAATCGGGGTGCTCTCGCTGGTCGGCGCTCAGCCTGGGGAGTCGCGATTCGGCACAGCGCTGATGCTGGGTATTGCCTGGGCCGCGTCGATTGGCGGGGTCGGGACCATCATTGGTACGCCGCCCAACGGTATTGCCCTTGGGGTCCTCAACGCCACGCTCGCGCACGATCCGCAGTATCAGCGACTCACCTTTCTGGACTGGATGAAATTCGGAGTGCCGTACGTGGTGCTGTTCCTCCCGTTGGCGTGGGGCGTCTTAATGCGCCTGCATCCACCGGAGATTCGGGCGCTCCCCGGCGGCAAGGTTCGGTTGCAGAAGGAGCGAGCTACCCTCGGTCCTCTCTCCGTTGGAGAGAAGGGCACCATTGCCGTTTGCCTCCTTGCTGTCGCACTGTGGGTGAGTAGCCCCTTCTGGCCATCGCTCCTGCCGGCTGCAGCGGTTGTCCGGGTCGCGTGGCTGGATGAGTACCTGATTGGGCTTGGTTGTGGTGTGCTGCTGTTCTTGGTGCCGGTCGACTTGCGTCAGGGACAGTTCCTCCTGGACTGGGAGGACACGCGCTTCGTCGACTGGGGCACCTTGGTGCTCTTCGGAGGCGGCATTGCGCTCTCGGATGCGCTCTTCAAGACAGGGCTGGCCACCTGGATCGCCACGAGCTTCGTTGCTCTGCTGGGCGCGCCTGGGACGGTCCTGTTCACCATCGCGGTGATCGTCCTTATCTCGATGCTGACCGAGGTCACCTCCAACACTGCGGTGACGTCGATGATGGTACCCGTGGTCATCTCCATCGCGCTCGAGACCGGCGCGAACCCGGTCATCCCTGCCATCACAACGGCCCTCGCTGCCTCGATGGCATTCATGTTGCCGGTGTCGACTCCCCCCAATGCGCTGGTGTTTGGCACGGGCTACGTTCGCCTCAAGGATATGGCACGTACTGGGCTCGTGCTGGATGTTCTTGGCTGGTTCTTGACTGCCTTCGTCGTTCTGGTCGTCGCGGACCAGCTCTGCGGCGTTTTTGGGTGATTCCATGGAGCCACGTAGCCACTCCGGCGTTGGGCAATCGGCCGGCGTCTGCCAGTTCAGGGTGAATCGGTACGGCGTGGCACCCGCTTGGCGAGGATCCATGACGGTAGAGTCGACGACGAGTGTTAGCGTCGCAGGGGGTGGCGGATACGGCGTGCGAGGCAGGTCGTGGCTACGAGTAAAGGACGTGCCGTCCGCATTGCCGAGAAACTCGGCACGCGGTACAAAGAGGGCGTGTCCGCGTCTCCTTCGTCTCCTCCGCCCCAGCCGTGGCCGCCCGAGCGTCCGAAGTACGTGGCTCCGTTGCCTCCCGTTCATTTCCCGGAGTCAGCCGAGGTGCCTGAATCACAGCTTCATTTGGAACTGCGGACCTTGCTCTACTTGTTGCTGAAGGACTATCTGGGCCAAGCTGCAGCGGTGGGCTCGGATCAGTTCATCTACTATGACGCCTCGGACCCTAGGCGTGTCGTGGCGCCGGACGTTTATGTCAGGCTTCAGCCTCAGACTTCGAAGGTCAAGGCGTGGAAGGTATGGGAACGCGGCGCGCCGGAGCTGGCGATTGAGCTCGTGAGCGATAGCGACGAGAGCGCGGAAGCGTGGGAACGCAAGCTAGCGCACTATCGCGCCATTGGAGTGTCCGAGCTCGTGCGCTTCGACGCTCAGGACACACGGTCAGACACGAGCCGCCGCCTGCGGGTGTGGAATCGCGTCGGTGAGACGCTCCAGGAACGGCTGCTCGAGGGCGAAGAAGCGGCCTCATTGGTGCTGGAGGGGGTGACGTGGGTTGCTGCACCGGGCGATGGCAATGACGTGACGTTGCGCCTACGCACTGCGGACGGCGTTCTGGTGCCCACGCTGAATGAAGCTCGTAAGGCCGAAGCGCAGGCTCGCAAGGCCGAGGAGCAGGCTCGCAAGGCCGAGGAGCAGGCTCGCAAGGCCGAGGAGCAGGCTCGCAAGGCCGAGGAGCAGGCCCGCAAGGCCGCGGAAGCGCGGATCCGGGAACTGGAAGCGCTCCTGAAGCGGCAAGCTGGCCATTGACGCGGCCCGATCCACGCGGATTGCACGGACGGCCCGTCCTCCCTGCTCGGTGAACTCTCGGTCGAACCGACGAACGTGTCGCGGCTACTCATGCGACGTGGGGCCATCCAACGCCTCTGCCACCATGACGCGCTGCCAGTACCCGACGTCGACCCAGCGGTTATGCTTGAACCCGACCTCCTCGAAGTGGGCGACCTTGTGAAAGCCGAAGCGCTCGTGGAGTGCCACGCTAGCCTGGTTGGGGAGCGAGATCCCAGCAATGACGGCGTGCACACCCAACGTGCGAAGGGAAGGCAGCAAGGTGTTGTAGAGCGAGCTGCCAATGCCACGCCTCGCGAGCCCGTGGCGCACGTACACGGTGACTTCGACCGAGTAACGATAGGCACTTCTCGGCCTCCAACTCGTCGCATACGCGTAGCCCAACACTTCTTGGTGAACCTCGGCCACGAGCCAGGGAAGAGAGGAAGCGACAATCGACTCGACCCGGTGACCCATGCCGTCGATCGATACCGGTTGTTCTTCGAAGGTGACCGCGGTGTTGGTGACATAGTGATTGTAAATGTCACACAGTGAAGCCGCGTCCGCGCGACTCGCGGAACGAATGGTCAACGCCTGGTCATTGACGGACATGAGGGACATTCGCTGAGGATCACGCAGGGTGCCCCCTGGTGCAAGGAGGTGCCATCGCTCCGCAGAGGCACGCCGACGCGCGTAAGGAGACGGATCGGCTGACTTGGAGCCGGAGGGATGTCGCCCGTTTCGAAATCCGTAACCAGAGCGTCGACGGGAGGAGCGGAGCCATTCGAGAGGAACCCCGGAAAGCAGCTCCCTGCCCAGCCTCCTTTTCAGTCTGAAATGTTCTGTTGAGCGATGGAGTTGTTCAGGGGCGCGAGCGTGCCCCAGAGAGCTCTCATTTACCGCGCGGTGGAGGACCAAAGGGCTTGATCGAATCGCTTCAACTGACGATACTTCGCCGCATCGCTCAGGGCGCTGGTTACAGCGAAACTCGGATGTCGAGATCGATCCAGGCCGACATGCGCTCGAAAAGGCTCATCAGTCGGCTGGCAGCCAGAAACGGCGCGGGGCTTTGGTGTCTCGAAGGCGTCAGCGGCCTGGGCGTGTGAGCGGGGGGACAAGGAGAGTCCGTTCATGATAGGTAGGTCAAGTAACCTTATGAGAGAAATCCCCGCACGTTCCGTGCTGGTGGGGGTGTTGGCTCTCGTCGTGCTGCCATCCTGCAATGGTCAGGATATCGGCAACGGCGAGGCTGACATGCTGGCTAGCACCCAACAGCGTGTTGTCTACGGCGTCGATAACCGGCAGGATGTTCCCGAGCATTCGGACGCGTCCCTTCGCCGGCTGGCGGAGGCTTCGGCGCTCACCTTGGTTCGGAGCTGGGAGATCGATGAATCCGACCCCAACAACATCACGTTTCCGGTCGATACCCTCGGGGTGGAGCAGGACCTCTGCGCTGGCGAGCGCTTCTTCGATGATCCGGCTGCCGGTTGGTGCTCTGCCACATTGATCGCCGATGACCTCATCCTCACCGCCGGCCACTGCTTCCGTAACTACAGCTGTGACCAGTTCAGATACGTCTTCAACTACCGAAACGACGATGGCGGAGGCCTCCATCCCATCACGAGTGAAGACGTGTTCGAGTGTCAGAGTATCGAGGTACGAGAATACGATCCGGCAGACGAACATGGTGTCGACTACGCGATCGTTCGGCTCGATCGTTCGGCCACGCCGCGATTCACTCCAGCACCCGTGCGGTCTCAGGGTACGGCGCTCGAGAACGGGCAGCGCGTTGCTGTGATTGGTTCGCCGTCTGGAATTCCCGCCAAGATCGATTCGGGCGGGGCCGTTCGCGACGCACGAGATGGAGCCCGGGACTACTTCGTCGCGACCACTGACACATTTCACGGAAACTCCGGATCGGGCGTGTATGAGACCGACTCATACCAGCTCGCCGGCATCTTGGTTCGCGGTGACTACGACTACCGCCAACCCGCCGGTAGCGACTGCCAGATCGTGAACGTGTGTGCCGAAGACGGCTGCAGAGGCGAGGACTCCACCTACGTCCATAGGGCCATCGCTGGTTTATGCGCGGTCGAACCCGGTCATCGGCTCTGCAACCCTCGCAAGGAACACGTGTACTCAGCCTCCGGCACGTCGAGCGCCTGGCTGAATACGATGAACCAGTTCATCTTCGTGGAGCCGGGGCAAACCCTGGACTTCGGGACCTGCTCGGTACCGGGAGGTTCGGGTTCGGGGGATACTCTGCTCCGCCTATTCAACAACATGGGTCAGGAGGTGGCTGCCAACGACGATGGAGGGAACAGCTGCAGCGTCCTGTCGCGAGCAACCTTCACTGCTCCAGCCCTCACGGGTGGGCTCTACGAGCTACGCGCCGGTTGCTACGGTTCCGGGGCGTGCAGTGGGACAGTGGCCGAGACGCTCAACGGCCCTGCCGGCGGCAAGTTCACCTACGACGCAACCAACACGGATAGCGCCAACGTGAACACCCGCGTTGTTGATACGGTTTCGGTTCGCAAGGGCGAAACGCTCATTGTCGGAACCTGCGGTGTCGAGCATGCTTCTTTCTCCGGCGACACGTACCTGCGTCTGTACAGTGGCTCGACCTTGGTCGCCTACAACGATGATGGCTGCGAGAGCGGCCATGGTTCACGCCTGAGCTACACCGCTTCATCGTCGGGTGTGCTGCAGATCCGCGCAGGCTGCTGGTCGACGGGCAGTTGCTCCGGAACGGTAGCGTACACGATTGTGCCCGGCGCTACGTTCGACTACTCTGCTAGCAACACGAGCTCGGCCCTGCAGAATACCGCGAATCGGCCGATCCGGCTCAGCGCTGGGGATACGATCACCATGGGAACCTGCGGCATCCCCGGGGCCAGCAACACGGGTGACACGTTCGTCCGCTTGTACATGGGCTCGACAGAGGTCGCCTACAACGACGACGGGTGCCCAGGAAATGGCTCGCTATTGACGTACACCGCTACGCAGTCGAGTTCCTTCGAGGTTCGAGCCGGTTGCTTCTCCAGCAACTCATGTGGCGGTACCCTGGTGTACAACATCGTTCGGAAGGGTTCCGGCTCTGGGTCGTTCTGGTATTCCGCTTCGGACACCGGGTCCGCTACCCAGTACACAGTCAATCAGCCGCTGACGCTTCGAGCCGGGCAGGTCATCAATCTCGGCACATGTGGCGTATCGGGCGCCTCGGGCACTGGTGATACCTATCTGCGGCTCTACGGTCCAGATTCGGAGCTAGCCGTCGCGAACGACGATGGCTGCAATGGGGCACTGTCCAACATACTGTTCACCGTGCCGTCCGGTCGCGAAGGCTCTTATGAGATCCGCGGTGGCTGCTGGAGCTCGGGGAGCTGTAGCGGAACCGTAGCCTACCAAGAACAGTAAGCGCTGCGTCAGTAGCTCGAGATCGCGTGTCGAGGAGCCCCA